>NZ_JAQDVB010000006.1:0-175827 GCF_027674365.1 Coprococcus sp. AM11-30B
TTAAAACAGAGGATAACGATTTTTACGAAAAACAGAAAAATCATGTTTGCGAAAGGATATATAGTATTTTTGTTTTACGTTTCTGGGAATATATCTTTTTGGGGAAAATGGCTTAAATCTCACATAATCGGCACTTTCGCCCCAATTTTCCCAAAAACAAAACACGTTTTTGGCAATTACTTCTGATTTTGGGAAATATTTTTGGGAAGGAGATTCATATGCGAAAAAAGAATTTCAAAGGGCGATGTGAAAAAATCACAGTCACAAAATCAAAATCAATCTGTAAAACCTACGATGATCTACAAAGAAGCTATCTCGAAAAATTAGAAGCAAATTCCGACATTCAAGAAATCCGTATGAATATCGTTTTAGACAGCTTGCCAGATTATATGTCAGACTTTGTTTGTGTTAAGAATGATGGTGGTTTAATGGTGCGAGAATGCGTATATCGGAAATTTCTCACTAAACCAATGACAGTAAAGTTATTGGACGATTCAAGGAACTATTGGCGAAATCATGGTGTAGAAGATTGGGGGTTAGTTATAGATGCAGAATAATCTTATCAAAATTCAAGATGGCACGATTTACCGTATATTACAAGAACGTGACTCAGAATGGCTTGTAATTGATTGTATTAAGCGTACTATGCCGAAATGGATAGAAAGTTTGGCTGAATTTGAAAGCGTGCCTGAAAGCGTTTTATGGGTGACTACTGGCATTTATCCGACTGACACAAACACTTTATCAACCAAAGAGAAAAAGTATATGAATGAGCATTACAGCTTGTTTGCTAGTGTTCTGGGCGTTATTGATGATGAGAAAACGAGAAGCTATATTATCCGTGAGATTGCTGAATTATATAAAGTTACTAAGCAGACAATACGCAACAATTTATGTTTATATTTAGTTTATCAAGATATTACAGTCCTGCTGCCACACAAAAAAGAAAAACGAAACTTGACCAATGATGAAAAAAATATGAGGTGGGCATTAAACAAATATTACTACACCACAAAGAAACACAGTATTTCCGATGTTTATACAATGATGCTGAAAGAGAAATACTGTGATGAAACTGGTCATCTCAAAGAAGATCATCCTTCTATTCATCAATTCCGCTATTACTTTCAGAAGACCAAGAAGCTGCAAAATTTATATATCAGTCGTGGCGGTTTAAAGGATTATCAGAAAAATCATAGACCGTTGCTTGGTGATGGTGTACAGGAATTTACCCCAAATGTAGGTTTTGGTATGTTGGATTCTACAATTTGCGATATCTACCTTGTGAATGATGCAGGGGAAGTTGTAGGAAGACCGATATTGACGGCTTGTGTAGATGGGTATAGTGGTATGTGTTTAGGTTATTCGCTTGGTTGGAAAGGTGGAATATATAGTGTTAAGGGACTAATGCTTAATATCGTTGCAGATAAAAAGGAACACTGTAAAAAATTTGGTATTGATATTGCTGATAATGTGTGGGATTGCCACCAAATGCCAGGGGTAATGATAACAGATAAAGGATCAGAATATATATCTGAAAACTTTGAACAAATCACAGAACTGGGAATAAGGTTGATTGATTTACCATCATACCGACCAGAGCTAAAAGGATCAGTCGAAAAATTCTTTGACCTTATACAGAATTCTTTCAAAACCGTGTTAAAAGGAAAAGGTGTAATAGAGCCGGATTTTCAAGAAAGGGGCGCACACGACTATCGAAAAGATGCTTGTATCACATTGGAAATATTCGAAAAAGTCTTGTTACATTGCATCATTTATTATAATAGTGGACGCATACTGGAAAATTACCCATTCACTGAAGAGATGCTTTCTGCTAACATAAAACCATTTGCTTGTGAAGTTTGGAATTATGGCAGAAACCGTAATAATGCAAACTTGATAGATGTATCTGCAGAGCAAGTTATTATGACACTGCTGCCTAGATGCATCGGCAAATTTGCCCGAAACGGCTTAAAGGTGAACGGATTACGATATAAGCACCCTAACTATACAGAAATGTATCTGAAAGGTGGGGAGGTTACTGTTGCTTATAATCCGGATTCTGTTTCTGATGTTTGGCTTATTGATAATGGTGAATATGTAAAATTTGAACTGATTGAAAGTCGATATGAACACATGAATGTGGCGAATGTTGCCTCAATAAACGATGTGAAAAAAGAAGTTATCAAACAAGCGGAAAATGAAAACAAGCAAGCAAAAATAAATTTGCTAAAAACGATTGAAGTCATAACGGCTGGATCAGTGCCAAAATCTGTCCCTATAAAGAAAATACGTGAAAACCGTACAAAGGAAGAAACTCGTACACATATTGATTTTACGAAGGGAGTAAAGAAATATGCTACAAGAAAATAAGATTATCGAATTATTACCACAAGTGTTATCGGGAGATCGTTTAATTGAAGAACTTGGGTATCTTCCAGCGTATAATGAAACAATAATAGAACAAAGTCAGGCAAGCAGATTACTGGCATTGTCGGATATATATAGGGTGTATGTGCCATCTGAAATGAGTATTGAAATATATAATAAATTATATCTGGCACTATTACTATCTATAAAAAAGAAATTCACGGCAGCAGCAGTAAAACAAAGATATGAGAATGCAAAAATGATAAAACGAATGGATTCTGTGGGAATAATCGGTGGTTCGGATTCATTCACTATTATTGGTTCATCTGGTATTGGAAAGAGTAGTGCTATAGAAAAATCCATTGGACTCTTAACAGAAAACGCCATTATACAGGATGATGAACTGATAGGGAATGTTATTCCTTGCCTGGTTGTACAGTGTCCTTTTGACAGCTCAGTAAAAAGTTTGCTTCTGGAAATTCTCAGAAAAACAGATGAGGTGCTTGAAACGAATTATTATGAGTCAGCTAAAAAATCAAGATATACGACAACAGATGTTTTAATTGGTTCGGTCAGTACGATTGCATTAAATCACATAGGACTTTTGATCGTGGACGAAATACAAAATGTGGTTAATTCTAAGAATGGGAAAAGCCTCATTGGATCACTAACACAGTTAATCAATAATAGCGGTATATCTATCTGCATGGTGGGAACACCAGAAAGTGTGCCATTCTTTGAACAGGCTATGCAGTTGGCACGTAGAAGTGTAGGGTTGAGATATGAAGCAATGGAATATGGCGATTACTTCAAATTTTTATGTCAAGTATTATGGCAGTATCAATATGTAAAAGAGTGCGTAGAACTTACAGAAGAAGTCACGTACTGGCTGTATGAGCATTGTGGGGGTGTTGTTTCTATTCTTATAACATTGCTGCATGATAGTCAGGAAATGGCAATTATGAGTGGCTATGACACCTTAGATTTGACGATATTGGAAGAAACATATAAAAGCCGGTTATCTATGTTACACGGATATATTAAGCCAAATATGGGAGCAAAAGCCAGCCAGAAAAGAAAGAAAAGGATGCCAGAAATCAGCAGTAAAATTCTTTGCATCGAAAACGAGTCCCTAATTTCAGACCTAAGTACAATCGTAAAACAGGGGGCAATGGATATTGATGAAATGATAAATAGAATGAATGTGGCATTTATGGTAGAGGTGATTGCATGTTAGGGATTGTACCAAAGTTATACGAAGATGAGCTTTTTTATTCATGGCTGTGCCGGTATTATGTGGCAAAAGGTTTTACGTCCAATTCTCATTTTATAGAGGAAGTAACCAGGAACAACAGATTGTATTTGAATAAAGAGTTTGTGCCACCATTCAAAGCAGAGTTTCGCCATGACATTGAAAAAATATTTGGTTTTGAGAATGTTATAAGAAATCATACTCTATACGGACAAGAAGCACGTTTCTATACTGAGGAAGAAATAAATAATGTGTGGGAGCTTTTGCAGACAGATTCCTTTGATATTAGAACATTATTTAGAATGCAGAAATCAAAAGAGGGGCATTCTCTTAGTTATTGCCCTTTGTGTGTTAAAGAGGAACGGGAATCTATCGGTGAATGCTACTGGCATAAATCCCACCAAATACAAGGTATAGATATCTGTTTAAAACACAGGTGTAAGCTAAAAGAATCCGAAATAAGAGTTGGTTCAAAACATAATGATATGATATCTCCGGCAGAATGGTGGTGTAATGATTCGGAAATAGAAATGGTAGAAAACACGCATTGCTTGAAATATTATAATTATGTGTGGGAAATTGCCAATGCCCCCTGTAACGGGATGGATGCAAAAAAGATTATAGCTCTGTTATACAAGAAGCTGAAAGAAAAAGGCTACCGGACACTAGGACAACGGCTTTTAGGGATTATGTCAGAAGATATGGAGCAGTATTATGAGGAAATGGGCGTATCTTATGAAATGTGTTATTCAACATTACAGACAATATTTGCAAAGTATAATTATCCGTTTATTGCCATTATCCAAACAGCGTACTTTTTAGGTGTGACAGCAGAAGAGTTACTGAATCCAGTTGTTAGTGATTTTGATATTGCAGATGAGGAATGTAGCCACTATGTCAGTGACCGTAATAATACAAATATCAATCGTGATCTGATGGATCGAAATTATCTGAAATCTGTTAAAAGAGAATGTGAGTTGATATATAGTGGTCATTATCATGCAAAAGGAAGACCGATGAAGGTGTCTGCACTTAAAGTATGCAAGAGAGTTGGAATTACACATACTTTGATTAAGTTTATGCCACTTTGCAAGGCTTGTATTGATGAATATGCAGAAACGGATGACGAATATCATGCGAGGATTATTGTGTGGGCTTATAGAAAATTGAAAGCAGAAAAAACGGACGGTGAAATAATTCGTGTGTCAGAAATTCATAAACTTACAAGTGAATGGAAGGAAAATATCATAAGAGCATTGCCATATATGGCGAAATTTGCGGATCAAGAAATGATAAATGAGATAGATGCATTAGCGAGAGAGAAGCATTGGCATAGAAATTTAGTGGACTAAAGCGTAAAAAATAGGCTGTAGAATATTCTACAGCCTTAAAATTTATTCACACATTATACTAAAATATACCTGTCCACTATATGAACCGGCAGATGCAGAATGTGGATCAACATCTACTTCCGTATTAAAAGTAGTAATCTGTCCGTCTGGACTAGAACCAAATTGTGCAATTATGTTGTTTCCAGAATTACATCGGTTTCCAGTCTTATCAACGAAGAAAACATTTATTGTTTTAGAAGAATCATTATCATTGTGAAGTTGAATTGTACCATTAGAATCAAGACCTTCAATTCTTACATAGATTGACTTCTCTGGCGAGATATTAGTTTCCATAGCATAGATTTCAGATTCAGTTCCGACATTGATAGTCTCTGGAATCTGTACATAGAAATAATCGTCTACCGTATATGTAAGTGTGGAACTTCCAAACTGAGGTTCTGCAGCTTGCACGACCATTGGTGTTTGAATTGGACTAACCAATAACATCAGAGATGTAAGAATACATGCAATATTCATTTTAACTTTCTTTACAAAATTTCTCATATCTTTCACCTAATAAACATATAAAGTAAATGCAATATTACATCCGTTTAATTCTACACCATCTTTGTAGCATCTTATTGTAAAAGTGCATTCTTCATAAGTCCCTTTTTCTAATTCTTTATTGAGTTGTATATCGTATAATCCGTAACTGGGTTGAATATTTTCTTCTGACCATAGAACAGAACCATCCGGCATTAAGATACTAAAATCCATACTACAAGTATTTGTATCTGGATTATATAAATTGATTTTCTGATTGGTTGAATTCGCTTCAAATGAGATTTTTGTGAATCCAGGAATAGCAATAGAAGACTGCTCATAGTCAGTCTCTATAGTTTGCTTTCCATTCCATAAAATACCATTACTTTCTCTTTTATCATTCCGACCAAACAGAAAAAGTAATGGCAAAATAATCACCAATGCAATAACCGCAACAGCTATCACATATTTCTTCTTGAACTTTTTCATTTACTTTCTCCTATTTTTCTTTGAACTGTATGATTGTACGTCCGAACAGTTTATAGTATGGTGCTGGTTCTTCATCAAAGACATAATAATTTATTGAATCCGCAACGATTATTGCCAAAAAAGAAAGAACTATCCATAGCAGCATAAACGGTACACAGATAATTCCTTTATAATTGAGTGGCAAATTTGAATAGTCCCACATTACAGGTAACAAATCCGTATTCAAGAAAATGTTCCCTATAATCAATTCAAGTGCCGTAACCATTGACATGCCTATCACGCACTGTAATAGAATATCAACATCCCATGATATATGATCGTTGATTTTATCCAACACAACAACTACTAAACCGGCACAAACACCCATGAGAGGGTATGAATATCCTCTAAACAATACTTCTATAGTGATATACAGGCAGAAGCCAACAATAAATAAAATTACATTTTTATATACTTTTTTACTCATTTATACTTCTCCTTATTAAGATAAAAAAATAGAGCGGATGTCAAATTTCCGCTCTATTAAACAGATATGCAATTAAATATTATATCCACGCACATCTTCAACAAATGAGTGATTTTTCATATGGGTTTCATAAGCATCCATAATGATATGATATGCAATATCAATCTCACCATTTGTCAGATTATTGTCTTTGATAATATCCTCATACTCTTTGTACAGCTTGAATACACGGGTAAATTCCTCTCTCGTAACAGAACTGTTTTCGTCAACAACTTTCGATGCAAAAGCAATAACAGTATTTCGCTTATTCTCTATGAGTAGAGACAGAGTATCGGCATTATTTTTATCTAGTTTCTTATCAAATTCCTTAATCCATTTATCATTTTCTTTCAGACTCTCATTTACACTTTTAATCCAATTATCTCTCATACGAATATTATCCGTATCGTAATGAGATTTGAATTCATTGAGTGACTGCTGAACTTCCCTTAATGTTTCAGGAACTTGACGTAGGATTTCCCTTTCTTGCTTTTTGCGAGAAAAGTATTTACGAATTTTCACAAACTCAGGAACAACCTTTCCTTGCACTTCCATCAATTCACCGACAACTTGCGTTATCAAGAACAATGCAACAATGGAGAGTGCAACCTTTGTTGGAACATTCAAATATTCTATATATTCAATCAATTTCTTCACTCCATACTAGATGGTGGCAGAAAACCCACCACCATCATAGCTTTCTTATTGTTTTTTCAAATACTGGCTTGAAACATATCCAGTGTATGTCTTGTAGGCAACATAGTACCATTTCACACCACCAGATACATTGTAATAGCCATAGCACTTCACTGTACCACCACTAGGAATAGCAAGGATTTTACCTTTTGAAGTTCCTGCACCAAGTCTCAGATTCAGACCATCACTTGAAGTTACTTTGTAAGTTCCGGCGATTGCTTTATTGAAGTTCTGTGCCCCCTCAACCTTTGAGCTTGATGTAGCTGGTGAACTAGCGGAAGCAGAAGTGCTTCTTACATATGAACTATGTACGAAACCATATTTTCCGTTATACTTAATATAATACCAAGTAGATCCGTCTTTCGCTTTTACAGAATCACACACATCAACAGAAACATTCGCTTTAAGCGGACTAAATGAACATGTAGCATTTTCTGTACCAGCCCATTTTCTTACATTCAGTTCTGTGATAGTAGTACCTTTCCATTTAACTGTACTATTCAATTTTGTTGAAGTAGAAGTTGTAGGTTTGGAAGGGGTGGAAGGTGTAGACGGAGTAGAAGATGTTGCTTTTGAAGAATATTTCGGTGCGATAAAGCCACGAATATATCTCTGATTAACAACAAGGTTTCTTTTCTTTACTGTGTTAGAATAATTTCCTTCAATTACTACAAATGAATTGCCGGAAACACTGTACACAATACCAACATGATCGGCAGAACCCATATTGTCACCAACACCATTATCCTGCCAGTCGTAGAGAATAACATCTCCGACCTTTGGAATATAGGCATCATTCTCAATCCAGATTCCGGCGTTTTTCGCTTTTGTAATCATGTTGTTACATGAGCATTCAACACATGGGAAAATACTTGTCAAACCACATGCGATAAATGCAGCAGAAACAGCAGTAGCACACCAAGCATCATTTACTGTCATGGTATATCGTGTGCAAAGTCTACTGTTATTGAAGATAGAAAGAATTTCTCTATGTTTAGCAGAGCCTTCAGCACAACCAAGATAGCTGTCAAGCCAAGTAGCAACTTTACGTCTTAATTCGCTTTCAGTCATAGTGTTACCTCCTAATGATGATACGCCATTTATTTTGGCGTATTTATTGTAATAATTTTGTCCGTAACTAGCACGTTTCTCCTGAACAGAAGTACCCATGTTTGCTGGTACTTCAAATTTCTTCAATACAATGTCAGATGCTTCACGGACAGATTTTGCATTTTTCAAAACGGACATTACAGATTTATAAGAACCATTCAACTCTGTTAATAAAAATTCCAAACAGTTTTCTTCGTCTGCAATGGAAACGCCTTTAGCTTTTGCGGAATCATATAATCCGGCTTTTCTATTGGTACTTGTCCATTGAGCAATTGAATAGCCGTATACTTTGCCTGGAAGTGGATTTAAGAATTCAGCTCTGCTAATCTTTCCACTGTCAACATCAGCAGTATAAGTGGCATCCGTATAGGTTTTTCCGTTCTCTTTTAATCGCTTCAAACAAAGCATTTCTACACGATTAAAAATGAGTCCAGATTCAGCGTAGAGATTACCCATTAAACCAGCCACGCCAAATTTGTTCCCGATTTTTTCATAAAGATAATTCCATATTCTTTCCTCTACAGAATTTCCATGTAAACTCATAATTTACTCCTTATAAAAAAGAGAGTGGTTATCAGCCACCCTCAATCAACAGTTCTTATTCAGTTTTAGAATCTTCTGTGTTTGTCGCAACGATTTCTCTCAATGTTTTAAGAGATTCTTTGATTTGATTATCAATCCATTCTGTCAAAGCAGTCTGATCCTTAACCTTTGAAAGAATAGGATATTTTCTATAAATCTCTTCGATAACCTGTGAACGTTTAATAGAACCAGCAGCATTCCAATCTTCCCATTCACATTCTGCATCAGAAATCATTTTCAAGATTGTTTCCTGAATCTGAGATTTTGCGATTTTTATTTTTTCGTCATCTGACTTAGAGAAAAAATCAACAGTTTTTCTCACAATTCCGGCAACACAACCAAGACAAACAAGAATTGTAATCCAGTTGTCATTTAACAACTGCAAAAAGTTCTGTACTCCCTGCATAACGCTTCCTCCTAACCTTGTGTAGAACTATCAGATGCACCAACACCATTATTTACGTCTGATAATCCATGCTCCAACATCGCCATGTCGTATGTAATGCCACCTTTGGTATTCTGAGCTGTGGCTTTTTTTGCATATATATAATAGGTAATTACTTGACCAGCAATATCAGTAATTAAAACACCCAGGCAAGATAAATCTGCAAAATTCCACATGCTTATCATAGAATACACAAGGATTACATTTAATATAATGAACAGATAAATTGCGATTAACTTATCTGTTGTTGGTTTTTTTATATTGATAGACACTTTTTTCTTTTCATCTTTTAATTTGTTATATCTATCAATTGATTCATTCCTACGTTGAATCACTCTCATTTTTGAGTTAAATTCTCGTTCACTTATATATTTCATAACGAACACCTTGTCACTCGTTTATTTTAGCTTGTTTGTGCATATAATGCTTTTAATACTTCAGATTGATATTCCTTTGGTATGACCATGCCATATTCAACATTACATACGCTATTTAGATCAGTCATACTTTGAATATAATCCCTTAAAGAATTAAAATAAGTTACTTGAAATTCTATGCAATTCTCCATTTTAGTATTGATTGTCACAATATCGTCCTTTGAATAAAATTTACAAGGTTCACCATCTGCATGATAAGGAAGAACAGTAACACCAGCATTTGCCCTATCATTAAGTTTAGAAATCTTTAATTGATCGGAAACTTCTAAACTAAAATGGTGCTTTTGATTATCAGATAGTGTTATGTCAAATCCTTGCACAATTATTTCATTACAAACAATACTCATTTCAGCAATTTTTGCTTCTTTTACAGCATCAATGTTTTCATCTGTTATTATTCCAAGTTTAATAAGTTCATTGACAACAGAACTTTTTATTTTATCAGGAACATCATCTAAATTTTTTTCTCCATTTTTAACAAGGTTAGTCCAAAAATTTGTTAATTGAATCATATAATCCCTCCTATAATAAAGAACTCATTTCGATAATGCAGCGTTTCATTTTTTCCATTTCTGTCATTTCCCGAATGATAAATCTTGTATGACCGTCTTCTTGCCAAATATTTGTACATATCATATCGGCATAGTCAACGCCACCTATATTAACTGTTGTTAAATTGTTATCAGACAAAAGTTCCATATTAACCACATCGTCTGTTATATAATTGTTTCCATTCATTGTGGCGTGAATCTCTGTTTTGTCTGCGAGGATAATATTGTAAATAGTATTTTCCATCTATAAAACCTCCAAATAAATCAAAATAAAGAAGATTCAAATTATCTCGTTGTATTTTACTCATTAAATGAGCATGACCGCCCATCCATGCACGAAACATATTCTCAACTTCTTCTTGTGTACGTTCTCCACGTATAACTTTTAGACTAAGTTTCTTTAATTTTCGCCTCATATCAACAATTCTTCTTGGATTTATTTTTCTAATAACCCTACCAGTATCGGTAAGAGAATATGTGATTTGCAGAAATTTATAGTAATCTGATAATTTTACGATTCTTGTCTTTTTGCGATTGAGAGTCATACCTAATTCTTTTGCTTTTTCTGCAATTTCTATTTCAAGCTGTACTAAAAATTCTCTGTCACGGTGGATAACATAACTGTCATCCATATACCTTCCATAAAATTTCTGACTTTTTACAATTTTTACAAAATTATCTACAGGTGTTGGATAAAAGATACCTATAATTTGAGAACATTGATCCCCAATATTTACAGATTTGCGCATATACTTTTCGCCAGTATGAGCAGATTTAGGAATTTTCAATCTATATTCAGTTGAATTAAATGGAACATTCATACAATTTGAAAATTCTTCATCATTCATATACGAAACATCAATTTTAAAATTATCAAAAATCTGTTGTAACAACCAAAGAGAAAATTCATCATTCACATGCTTGGCAATTTCTCGATAAGCTATATCATGTGGAATATTATCGTAAAACTTACTATAATCCATCAATAAAATATATCCGTCATTACCATACATTCGATAATATTTATGTAAATGTTCTTCAAAGCGTTTTCGACTAAAATCAATGCCTTTACCCTTAAGAGAAGCACCATTATCATAAATAAGATAATCTATGAGAGATGGAGATAAAACGTTATCACAAAGAGAATGACGAATTACTCTGTCAGACATTTGTAGTCCTGTAATTGGTCGAACTTTACCACGTTCATTGATAATAAATTCAGAAGATGGTTTTGAATGATATTCTCTATTCTTTAACAAATCCTTGGTTGATACAATATTAGGCAAAAAGTCAATTCCATACTTTTGTACTTGTGGTTTCCAATCAGAATCTTTCTTGGCTGCGAGAAATGCAGAATATAATGAGTTCAAATCATATACAATATTATCTACATTGTCTTGAGCATTTTCTTTATTCATTTCATAATCTTTTCTTTCATAATCATATTTATTTATATTTGACGTATATAGCAATCAGTCGTAACGAATTGCATCGTCTTTATCTTTTTGCGTATTATATAGCACACGCAAGGACAACTTCTCCTTTCTTCGTTTCCTGTATCTGCATATAGCATAGTTAAACAGGCAGAAGAAATCGGGCGAACACCATTAGAATTAGAGGCGTTGTTGTTGTTCGCATTACCGTTGTTGTTCACATTAGCGAAGTTAGTCGCACTCCTCACACCACGAAGCCAATAGTTGAAGCGACAAAACAGTACATAAACATGTAGAAGTAGCCCTAATAAAACAGAATTATGAGGTTGATAAATCAGGTGTTATGATAGTCACCCATAATTCTTTTAACAAATTATAAGATTTACGCAACTTACTTTCAGTAAGCTGCCCAGTTAATTCTTTCTCAAGAATCTTCTTACGAACCTTATTATCAGATTTACGCCATCCTTTAATAAGTTGTTGTTCATGAACAATCATTTTTGTGATTGTCTCATATTTTTCTATGTTTACATGAAGAGTAGTAATAACATACTGCAATTCCTGGATCAAATTTTCACAATATC
Source organism: Coprococcus sp. AM11-30B (assembly GCF_027674365.1). Lineage (NCBI taxonomy): Bacteria > Bacillati > Bacillota > Clostridia > Lachnospirales > Lachnospiraceae > Coprococcus > Coprococcus sp. AM11-30B. Next base: position 12,329 of record NZ_JAQDVB010000006.1, read on the forward strand.
CAATTGCTAAATCTTGGTGAAGTCTACGTTCATCGCATTCACAAAGATGTTGCGGATATATTTCATTTGCAAGAAATATTTCATGAATCATATTTCTGCACAAATTTAATATTGATTTTTGTTCATCTGGTATGAACCATTCAATGAACGCTTCATAGCGTTCCTTATTCTTTGCTACAGATTTATCATAACCATCCTTTTGTTGTTGACTCCATTTACTGTATGTTTCTGGTTTAGGCTTTTCAACGTATTCTTTTAATCCAAATTTACGAAGTGCTAAATCAGTTATTACAGTTCTAATTTTATATGCATAATGTTCAACTTCAAAAGGAGAGGGCTTTTGATTAGCTTTTAATACAGACATTTTAATCTCCTTCGATTTGTAGCTGTAACACCACCCACCTAAAGGTGGATGGGATTACAGATATTGTTTTATATTTCCGTCAACATCTTAATTAACGAAGAAGAGCGGGCGAACACCAAGAGAATAAGAGGCGTCGGTGGTGTTCGCACAACCGGCGTTGGTCACAAAAGCGAAGGTAGTCGCACTCCTCACACCACGAAGCCAATAGTTGAAGCGACGGTGAATGTATTCTGGTGCTAATGTAAACAATGGAAGCTGAGAGTTAATACATCCAACTTCATAACCACTGTTAGCCCATACTTTAGTTCCATATACCATTACTTCTGACATCAGTTCAACTTTACAGTCGTACCACGCCCAACCCGAAGATTGTCCGTCAGCAGTAGCATTCGGTAAAACATCTCTGTATGATATAACATGAGAAGATCCAAAATCATTTACAATTTTCTGAGTAGCTTGTGCAAGATTTGATGTTCTCATATCGGAATTTGCGTATGCACCGGTTGTTGTATTTGCAGCAGAGCCTTCCGTGTACTGACCGCTATCTGTATTGTGCATCTGTGCGTTATATAATGCAGAATCGGGAACAAGGCACATGTTATTACCAATTGACACATTATCACCACAATTTTTAATAATGTTAAAACCAGCAATTCGGTAAACAGTACCATTGATCGTCAGATAATCTCCAACATATAAATCATCAAAAGTTCCATTTTGAATAGCTTTTGACATAGCCGAAGTATAAGAAGTCCCAAGATTCTTGCCTCTGAAAATAGAATTGTGACCAGCAGCACTGTTTCCTACAGAACTTTTATAAAGTTCATTAACAGCCATTGGTAACGTTTTTGTACCTTGATCGAGTCCATAAGTTTTTGAAGACAATTTGTTTAAAATTGTTGTTGCGAGATTCGCCAAAGTGATACCCTTAGTCCCATTTGCGCCATCGACAGCGATGACATCAGAATCGGAAGGAGTGGTAACACTAGAAAGATCTTTTATTCGAGTCGTATTTGCCATAGTATATTTCCTCCATTTTTATATACCAAGTATCTTTTCGATATTTTTTAAGCGTTCATCATACGCTTGCAATTTCATCTCATCGTAAAGCAATCTGACAATTAAAAAATGAGTATACTCAATACAGTAATACTCATCTTCATCATCAGGATTAAGTTTTCTTGTATCTAACATAAGTAACTTATCAGCTACTCCATACCGTTGAAATGATCGTTGTAAATCTTGTGCCAAAATACCGACACATAATAAATCATGATCGTAACCTGGCGCAGACATTCTAAATTGTTTAAATGGTACTTCACCAACTGCATTTATGATATTTCGTGCAATTGGTTCGATATCACGCTTCATTCTTTGATCGGAAAGTGAACCACTCCATGTCCCGTCAAGAAATCCTTTTCCATTTTCGGCTTTGATATGTATACCATCGGAATTTGCGTAGATACGCCCACGTTTTCCTTGAGTTCCATTATTATTGTAATACCAATCAGACCATCCATATCCACCGGGCGTATTTTCATTCATTAGATTTACACCTTTAAAAATACGCATTAGCATAGCGCAATCAAAACCAGAGCGATTAGCGGTTTTTCCAAACGCAATACCATCACCACCAGCTTTATAATCCATAGTTGCGAAGCCGTTTGATAATGTCATTGTGGCTGTGGCTTCACGACCTGCTTTATCTCGAATGACAATTCTGATATCATATGCTTCAGTGTCCGAAACAGCGATAACACGAATATCATTAAGAGATAAGGAACTTGTACTGATATCTAGGTTTGTCCAAGCGGATTGCCCTGCAATTCTGTATTGTAGGACAGGAGTGAGCGTGTTGCCGGATATACTGCTTACAGAACCTTTGGCAACGATTTTAGCATGATCTCCAGTATCGTCTGATACGAAATTACTGGTAGTTGTTCCAGTACCACGAGATGCTGTGATAGAAGCGGATGGGAGACTATAATCAACTACCGTAACATCTAATGCAACAAATGCAGAACGACCTCTACTATCGGTAGCAGATACTTTGACAACTTTTGTTCCTGTCTTTGTAAACGCATCGAATGTATATTCCGTTCCGCTTGATGCTGTTTTATCTGACATATCAGTAACGGATATCTTCAGTGTTTTTATGGATGACCCGTACACACCAGAAGCAGTAGGTTTTACCTTAACTCCAGAAAGCAACTTCGCATAACATCCAAACGTATTATTCGTATTGGAAAGCGATGCAATATTGCATGTAGGAACTACGGATGCCGGGAGATAAGCAGTAACTGACACAGTTTTCGTACCAATCTTTGTGCTTCCATTCATCGTATCAACAGTGAATGTTAATGTTCCGCTTGTCGCATTCGGTATCTGACCAGCATATTTTGCTATCGTAAATCCATTCCATACGACATTATCCACACAAGAGTTCGTTACTACTTCTGACTTATTTCCGAATGTAGCTGTTACCTTATGTGTAAAGTTCGCTTTCTTGTTCATATGTATGGTTATTTGATCGCCAATGTTTACCGAAGATACGCTTGAAGGCCAGTTGTTTACAGAGGGCTGCGATGCTCTTGGTATGGTGTCAAGAGACCAGCTACCACTTCCGTTTCCAGTACCATCTGCGTAATAGTAAATAGCACTAGAAATACTTGCTGAAAAAGATTGCGTACCATTACTGTTATGACTAACAGTAACAGATCCACTACACAGCTTTCCTTTATATTGTTTCCATCGACCAGTGTTGTTATAAACTATGTTCCCGGCAACAACTACCTTACATGGTCCAGTCATATACCATCCAGCACTACCTCCTATAGCTTCGACAGTATAAGAGATTGTAGATGTATTTGCGCCAACATTTTGTGAAGCAGTCCAGCTGAATTTCCAGCATCTTCCTTCGTATCCACTGGTCGTAAAACTTCCGCTTAAAGCCATACAATACCACCTCCTTTATGGCTAAGAATTTATTGCCCCCCCAAGTACCTAAATGACAGGTTGCCATTTGAACGTGGGATAAAAGCAAATTTTCCAAGTTGCAATCTATCTAAGATTTCAGCATCCGTTACATACAGCTTATTGTTACTGAAATAAGCAACTTCATCTGTTCCTTGGTAGAAACTTAACTTTTGCTCGCTCAACAGCATTGATAACTGCATAGACGGATCTTGGCTAGAAATCTTTCTTGTAATACGCAGTCCGGCATCTTCCATAGAGAAACATTCAGTCGTTTGCTCTATACTTTCAACTCTTCCGTTTATGGCATCAACACGAACAATGTATGTATTGACATCAGTTTGTACCTTATCAACTTGTTGTTGTGTCGTGACATTACTTTTCCGGATTTCTTCTATACGCCCATCTTCGCCGACCAAATCATCAAAGTCTTTTCTATTTGAAACAACATCATTGATTACATCAGAGATAATCTTCTTCAATTCGTCAGACATATCACCAGTAATCTTATCTGCGTAATCTGTTAAATCCTCTGGAGCAGGGTAGTAGTCTGTAGGACGGTTTCCTTTTTCCAACTGGATATAATCAATTGCATAATAGTCATTACTGTTCATGTTATCTGTAATTCTAAGCACATTTGATGTCACCCCAACATTGCCAGTAGAAATCAACTGACCTGAAGATGTAACAAACATGTCACGATTGTCAGATACAATATCAAACTCTGTATCTTCTAAAGTCAGGACGGTGTAAACCTTGTTCCATCCAGATGTAAGCTGTATCTGTTGCATATCAGTTGTCTGCATTACACCATTCGTATTTGCAAGGCAAACATTGAGTGTCATATTTTGACGAGAATATACATTCATTGATACCGTCAGTTTCGTTCCAAGTTCCGTAGCAACCAAATTGTCCGTATATACTTCGTAGTACACAGCCTTGGCAGCATTTGAGCCAGTTCCAGGCTGTACCTTGATTACACGCTTTGCATCAATTTCAGCTTCAGAAATAGAATATACTTTGTCAGTTCCATAATAATGACAACCTTCAAGCTGGTTCGATTTCTTCAACAGGTTTCTTGCTCCGATAAGCATGTTTGAACTATCAACTAAGATAGGAACTGTCTGAATATCAAGTAGATTATCTTCAGTTGGAATTTGATTAGCTTTGTGCATTTCTATAGTGTAAAAAGCTGGCATGTTAGCCTCACCATAAATAGTAAATATTTGTTCGGAAATATTATTTGATGAACTTATAATTTCTTCTGTACGATTATCACTATAAGTTTTTGATATAATAAAACGGCATGGGTAAACAACTCGATCACCATCCCCATCTCTATAATATCCTTTTGCTTTTATCGTATCTGGTGTGATAATATTATTTCCGTCAATTTTTACAGCACTTGTATCAAGTTCTAAGAAATAAGTTCTTCCGGCATCACCAACATCACCTTGTTTTGCATTAGTATATGAGACAGTAGAGTTGCCATCTGAATATTGAACGGTTGTTCTTGTCCAAAGGTACATGCCATCTACTAAATCAGGGATTTCATCTGACCATTTATTCGTTACGAATAAATTAGAAGAATTATCAATCAATGATTTTCCATCATTTGTAACAAGCTCAACTGATTCTGGAGGAACAGAAGAATTTTCTGTTGTGGTGATATATTCTACTTTAGTAGAAGTGATAGTAACATCATCACCCTTGATTTTTGACCAAGTGTAATCTGTGGGATTTTTACTATCTGTCTCAATATTGTCAGTATATTGTCCGATATATTTTTTATTTGTTCCATTAACTGTATCAAAACCAGTTTTACCGTCAGAGGAATCGGCATAAGCTATATGAATATATCCGTTTTCACCAGGAACGCCATTTTCACCTACATATTTAGACCACTTATATTCGCTTGATTTTGTTGGTGCGATTGAAGTGGTAGTTGATGCTATACCAACATATTTTGTCGTTGATGATGGAGTTGCAGTCATTCCAGTACCATTTGCATCAGTAGCATAACGTACCCAAAGGTAAGAAGATGTACCATCGAAATAATCTACACCCTTAATAGGTGTCTTTCCGTCCGTTCCTTTAATTAAAGTCCACGTATATTTTGTCGAATCATCACTATCGGCTTCAATATTATCGGTATATTGACCAATGTATTTTTTACCCATTCCAACTGTTTTACTAAATCCAGTTTTGCCATCGGCAGAGTCAGCATAAGCAATATGAACATATCCATTCTTTCCAGGAGTTCCGTTTTCGCCTACATATTTCGACCATTTATAATTGCTTATTATAGTTGGCGCAGTGTTTGTTGTGGTAGTCGCAGTACCTATATATTTTGTATCTGCACTTGGAGTCGTAGTCATACCACTTCCATCAGAATTAGCGGAGTAACGAATCCATAAATATGAAGATGTACCGTCAAAATAGTCAACACCTTTTACTGGTGTTTTACCATCATCACCCTTGATTTTTGACCAAGTGTAATCCTTATAATTTCCACTGTCTGCTTGTGTATTGTCGGAATATACTCCAATATAAATTGCACCAGTAAATTCGGATTTAGAGAATCCTTCCTTACCATCAGCACTCATGGCGTAAGCAAAATGGACATAACCATTTTTACCTGGAATACCATCTTCACCATCTTTACCAGCGAACTTAGACCATACATAAGAATTTGCAGAGTCAGGATCTTTTATTACATCGTTGACACAAATACCTATATAATCAGAAGGAATTTCTGAAATTTGGTCATCTGTAGGATTTGGATAAGCAGAATATTTTATATGGACATAATTACTTGAACCATCTCTACCATCACGTCCATTGATACCGTCTTTACCGTCAGTTCCATCAATACCTTGTCTCGATACACTGTATGTGACGGTCGAATTTCCGTCTGAATAATTTACAGTAGTTCTCGTCCAAAGATAAGAACCTTCAATTACATATGGAATAGAAGATAACCATTTATTCGTTGCAATTTCATTTCCATTACTATCAACAATATTTTTGCCATCACTGGTAGCAAGAGAATTTGCTTGCGGTGGTGTAATTCCGTTATCGCTAGGAATATATACAACTTCCGTAGAAGTAATATATATACTATCTCCGTCTTTACCATCATCGCCCTTAAATTTTGACCATGCATATTTTTTATAATCTGTACTGTCTGCTTTGATATTGTCAGTATATACGCCTATATAGGTTGCACCTTCATACTCACAAACGTTAAAGTTTACACTTCCATCGGCAGATTGAGCATATGCGAAATGCACAAAAGAATCTTCACCATCTTTTCCATCTAAACCAGGTGTTCCATCAGCACCGTCCTTACCTGAAAAACGACTCCAAGTATAAGAACTTGCAGTAATAGGATCGTTTAAATTTGTATCAACACAAATACCAATGTACGCAGCCGGAACTTCTGTCAACATATCATCAGTAGGATTTGCTACAGAACTATATTTAATATGAATATAAGTGCTAATACCATCCTTACCATCTTTTCCTGGAATACCTTGTATTCCTTGTCCACCAGTTGCACCAGCTTTAAGTTTTGCAATACGCAGCTTTTTACTTATGGCAATTTTACCCATATAAATGAGATCAAATACTACTTCTCCACGGTCGGTAGACAGTCCCTTTAAGGTGTAGCGATATTTAGTTTTATCCCATTCACCAGTAACACCACTTGTTGCAGTGATTGTCCAAGATAAGTCTGATGACTTTGTGATATCAGTGCTTCCAGAAAATACAGTTACATTTGTATAGCAATCCGTAAAATTACCACCATTACCATTGGAATCAGTCGTAATGCCTATATATTCATTGTCAAGTTGAACCACAAGAGCAGATGCTTCTTGCTTGATTGTTTTATCAATATAAGAGCCAAGATCATCACTGGTTGTCATCTGAATATGTTTGCCGTTAATTTTGATATTTCCATCATCATCGACATATACATATTTAGTGTAAGATCCATCTTCGTTCTTTCGTTGCAAAGTAAACAAATCTTTATTTGTATCGTTTGCGTCCGAAGTAACAGTAAAACCATTTTCGTCAATTTTTACTGAACCAGAAGTGTTATAGATTCCAACTTTATTTCCGAGAATAATGTTACCGACAATTTTATGAGCGATAATTCCATAGTCCTCTTTGTATGTACCAGATTCAGGATCAAAGTAAATATACTTACCAAGTCCAGTTTGAACAGTCTTCCAACCATCGTTTGTATAGTAAAAGCCATGATTGATTATTTTTGTTTGCTCAGAACTGTAATCATCACCAAACTCATTTTTTTCACGCATGAGCAAACCAGTCTCATCCACAACCATATTTTGATTGTCTGCAGCATTTACAATTTTCTTGTTAGTAAGGTTTAATCCATTTTCAACCATATCCATGATTTGTTTGTTGGCATTATTACCCTTATTCGCTTGATGCTGCACCATTGAATATGATGTTGACATAGACTGAGCTTGTGATAAGATACTCTGGATATCAGAAGCAGAATTTAATCCATAGGTTACATCAGAAAATTCTACATTCAAAGAATCAAGATTATCATAATCAATCTTATATGAAGTCAAACGCAATTTATAAATTGTTTCATCAATCTCTATACGAACCCAATTACCAACATCAAAATTTACTAAGAGTGGAGAAAATGTTGCATCACCTTTCACGAAATATAATTGATCGTGTGACACAATATTTACACCAGCCAAAGTAACAATTGGAACAGGAGATGATTCAACATCTTGTTCTTTTACGAGTAAAAAGTTACTCAAATTACAACTAATGGTGTGTTGCAAAGTAGCAGATTTTACAATTTCACGTTCCGCATTTTTGATAAATTCTTTGGCTTGCATAATAAGTTCTTTGTCTGACAATCCATCAGAAATGAAATTATCATTCTTATATGTGTCATCACGTCTAAATGAACAAAACTCAGTCCAAAGTGAATTCCCAAGATAAGTATGCAAATCCAAATTATTCGCAATAACCTGACGCTGCTTTTCGATATAATCAAGAACACCTTCTGGATTACTTTTAGAACCACGCAATTTCAGAATTTCAGATTCACGTTCCCTCAACTCATCTTCAATCCATATGCTTTTACTGTAATATGGATAATACATTGATTCATACATATCATTTTCTGGATCAGCAATACCTTGTTGAATTAGAATGTCTAAACAACCTCTTACAATACTTGCAAGAATATTCAAATTATCGACACTATAAAAGGACAAAGCCTTTTTGAATTCAGCCTCGTCCTTTTTAAATAAAGCAACTGTTCCAGTAGCATCAACATCATTTTTTTTCATTGCTTTTTCAAGCTGACATTTAATAAAATCCGATGTAGCATCTGATACATATATTGTTATAATTGATGTGGTTGCCTTATCATTCTCATCTGCATAACTTGATAGAGTGATAGTTCCTTTCCAAACATTCCCACTGTATGAATCATTTGTTGCTGTAATTCTATACAATGATGTGTCTACAAAAACTTTCGCATAATTTTGTAGAGCCAAAGTAACCGTAGATACAGACGCTTTATTGGCATTTTGAATACCAAGAGGTGAAAGCGTATTGGTAGTCAATTTCTTGATTTCTTGTGCAGCCGTTGTTTTCGTCCCACGTTCTGAGACTGGTGCAAGAGTAGTTTTTAATAAACTGTAAAAATTTAAAGCAGAATAATATAAATCTGTTAAAGAAGAGTACCCTACAATTGGATATTTCACATTCATTAAAGAACTATCGTACAACTTATATTTATTGATTAGTGTATTGTAATCACTAATAACAGTAGATGGAATATCAATTTTTTTATCTGATGAATATGAAGCATATTCTTTTTCGTAAGTAGATAATTTGTCACGTAATGTTTTTGACATATCGGCACGAACAGAATCACTAAAATACCAAATATATTGACTTCCGCTTGGATTTATATTTCTAATTGTGGCTGTCATTAAATCATCACCAGCGACCAAACGAAAACAGTTTTTTACTTCATCCTTATTTGAAGAATACGAAATATTTCCAGCGAAATTTTCATGGCTTAAAAAGATACCACTATCTGAACCATATCCAAATTTAATATTAGCAGAGTTACATTTGGTACACATTTTGTTTGTGAATGTTCCACGTTCTCCACATTCCATACAAACATCGTTTAAATCATAAACAGAAATTGTCCTGTGGATTTTTCCATCATTATTGACAGATTCGCCATAAACAAACAAACATTCTACTTCATTTGCGATATCATCAAATGCGCCTTTTATAGTAGAACCATCCCATGAAAATGTTCTTTGCAAATTAGCGATAGAGGAATCTACATGAACAATTGTATAATGGGATGCTTTATCTTTTAAAATTCTATCTAATGCAGATCCTTCTGGATTAGTTGGATCATATATAATAGTAGGGGTGTAATCGTCCCTTGCAATATCATCCTCTGTGTTGATTTCAATATCATTTAAACTAAGCTGTCCAAGTTCAGCTTCTTGTAAATGAACACCTTGACAGTGTTTTATAGTAGCATCATCCTCATCTGTTTCAACGGAAAGTTCATACCACGGATTAAAAGATGCTGTGTCAAGATGTGGGATATAGATCAATCTAAAGTCTCTAATGTCGTTCCATAATTCACATGTAACATTATCAACCTTTTTATAAACATCAAAAGTAATTTCAGCAGCTTGTGCAAGATCATTTTTATTGGTAAGTGATTGAACATTATGAATAATTCCTTGTTTTGTCCCACCACGATAAGCCAATACGAGATCAGGTGCAATAGGCTGTCCATCTGGACTTATTTCTATAAGACCACCATATAAAGAAGTATTCATTATGCAATCACCACCTTCGCTATTGGGTTATATGAAATTGAGTATGTACAAGGTAAGTTAAATGTCAGTTTATTAACTGTTTTGCCATACTCATTGTTAATTCGTATAAACTTATAATTAAAATCATCACCCAACTCATGAGAATTATTACTTGACATAATTTGCAAAAGATGAGTGAAAGTCAAAGTTTCACCAGATGAGCAACCACGCACAACAGTTGTCCGTTTATCGTACTCATTAGTGATTTTTAAATCACCAGCAGATTTAAGCGTTATTGTAATATCAGGATACAGATAACCTTCTTCATCGCTTGTGTCATTGATACTAATTGATCCGTCCTTGTCAACAGATCCACTAAAATTCAATTTATCCTTATAGCCGAACGGGGCAGTGGCAGTAAATGTTAGATGAAAGCCTATACAGCCAAAAGCATAATGAATTTCTTCTATATTAAATGTACCATTCCAAAAGTAACCATCATATTCATCACTACATAACCGCAGCTCAGATGCATTTGGAGATCCAAGCCATCTTTTTATAACTGCACATTCAGTTGGAGAAATTAAATTTTTATTGTTTTTATCGCCTATTTTACATATTGAGAATTCCATAACTAATTGGCTGTTATATGTATAATATAAAATAGGAAAATATTTACTTCCAAACATTGAAATAGAAGTAAAATCTCTTTGAGAGTCAGTAGTCGCAGTATTTGCAGACGAAGCATCATCAAAATCGCATACCATATATCCATGACTACTTAATTTTTCATCACGAAAAATAAAATCATAACCATACATAATAATTCCTCCATTAGTTTATTGTGAAAAATAACTGTTTACTTTTGACGTTTCATATTTTTTACTAAGTCATCCATTTCTTTTTTATATTTTTTCTTCATAGAATTAACAGACATAATTGCCTGAGAATATTTTTCTTTTAGTTCCTTTATATCCGCTATACCGTCACGATAGATTTGCTCGGATTCTTGTATGTCAGATATAACTTTTTCAAGAGAGGATATCTTCTGTTTCAATATAGTATTTTCTTCGATAAGTTCTTTATTTTTGAGTATTAAAGAATCATTCGATTTCAGAAGTCGTTGAATTTTTCTTTTTTGCATTTCTTTTTCTAAAATCATGTTTTACTCCTAATAAAAATGAAGGGCGTATTACAGCCCCTCATTTACCACTTATATTTATTTTTGGCTAATGTGCTTTTACCAGCAACAACACCAATCGTCATAGCTTGAATCATATCTTCAAACTTTTCATCCTTTTTTGCACGATTCATAAATTCCTCATAGTTTGTTACATTTGGCAGATTAAATGTAACTTCACCTATGCTGTTATTATTTACACGCATATAAGGTTCAAGACCAGAAAGAATACCATTATTAAACAAGTTCCCACTAATAAATCCAGACGGATCGCTTGCCATATCCCATATGTTTCGTGTGGCATCGGCGGTAAGCACACTGTCACCTTTTGCGATATGAGTTACAATAGCGTTCTCAGATGGCTTGACAATAGATTCACTACCAAGCTCATTTACCCACGCATTTTCAGCTTTCGGAGCATTTTTCAGACCGACAGCATATTTATTGTAATGATATGGTGAAAGATCACGGATTCCCTGGTATCTACCAACCCACGCACCAGAACGTACATAACCTTCTCTGCCCATCTGATTTACGATACTTTGAACTCTATTGGCATCAAAACCTTTAGCTTGCAAACGGCTAACTCTGGTATTTCCAGTTCCCCAACCATAGTTACCGTTCCAAATAGCAAGAGCAACACCATAGTAATCCTTATCGGTTCGTGCCGGTTTTGATGGTGTAGAAGGAGTATTGTTTGACGGTTTTGAAGGTTGACTTGCTGGTTTACTTGCTTCCGTCTGTTTCTTTGTGGCTTCCGCTTTAGCTTTCGCCTCTGCATCTGCCTTTGCAATCAAAGCATCAGTATAAGCCTTAATACCAAGAATCGCATTCAATGTAGAAGTATTCTGTGTTAAGAACTGATCGCCATATTTAGAAATAACAGTGAAAGCACCACCATCATTCGTCCAGATAGAATTCATGGTTTCTGACAATGTATAGCCAACATTTGCACATTCTTGTTGAATTGTATCGCTAATAGAAGATGAATTTGCATTGATTGAATCAATCATGTCAGATAAAAAAGCATCAACGTTATCCAATCTTGCATTAAGAGATAACTCATATTCATTATACAAATCATCTAATAATTTTTTCTGGTCTGTGATGTATCTGTCATACTCTGTTTCTTGCAATTCTTCCATAGCTTTTGATAAATCAACCTGAATTTTCTGAATTGTAGCTTTAGTTTCCTCTGAATTATCTCCGGCATAAGCTGATAACTGTTTCTGCAAAGAAGCAATTTCATCAGATTGTTCTTTTACCTTTTTCTGATAATCATAGAGGTCTTTTGCACTATCCAATGAATCTGTATAAGCATCTATCAAATCTTTGAGAGAATCAAGCTGCGCTTCAATTCCGTCTTTTACCAAATCAATCATAGCCTGTTTTTCATCTTCGGCAGCAAGAATAGATTTTCTCTGTAATTCGAGAAGTTCCTGTCTACGTTCAATGAGGTCAGTGTTATATGGATCTTTAGCAATTTCCGCATTTAACTCTTTGATAGCTTTGGCATATTGGTCAGCTTGTACCATATCGACATTGTAATTCTGTCCATGTAATCCCATAGTTGCCATGCCGGTATCTGTCATTTGACCTTTATCATCAAATAACTTTCCATTTGCCATTAAGTCAATGAGAAAATCTGCTTCATCGGTAATATTTGATATACGGTCTTCCATATAATCAAAATATTCCCAATCAAGCTCACGCATTGTTTTCTGATATTCAAGCAGCGAGAGATTAGATTCATCAATTGCCTCTTTGACATCATTGATGCTTTTCTGCATCTCATACCATTGCTCAGAACCCTTTTCGATTTCACCAGAAGCCATTGCCTGATTGAAAGATTCCGTTAAATCAACTAATTCTTTTTGGAGAATTGCCTGATTTTCTTTTTCAGCTTTTTGGAGAGCTTGATAATAAACCTTGCTTCCTTTTAAGCCTTTTGCTTCCAGTGTATCAAGCCCAGTGTTATATGTATCAGTCAAATGTTGTACAAGAGCTAACTGGTTATCAAAATCAGTGGAAATGTTACTGAATCTGTCAGCATATAACTGGGCGATTTCTTCATGCAAATCGGCTACAGCATCTTTTGCTTCAATCGCTTTTTCATAAAAGTCTTGAAAATCCTTAATCTTATCAGACAAGTCTTCATCAGTAATCGTGGATATATCAATCGTGCCATTCTTTACCTTGTCCATCCAGTCAGATGATAAACCGACAGAATTAGCCTGTTGCATATATCTGGTGTATGCTTGATTCTGAGTATTGATTTGCTGAGTGATTAAAGAGATTTCATCGGCAGCAGCACTATTACGTTTTGCCAACGTTTTGAATGCACTTTCTGCTTTTACTTTTACTCTGTCAATCGCTTCACTGATTCGATTTATGGCAATTTCAATCCAGTCAAATGTTTCTTCAAAATCTTTTTCTGTTGAAGAACTGCTTGAACTAGAACTTGATTTACTAGAAGAAGATGATCTTCCACTAGAACCGCTTGATTTTCCAGAAGACTTACTACTTGATTTTCCAGAAGACTTACTACTTGATTTTGATGAAGAACCGCCACTTGTAGAAGGAAACCTCCAACCACTAGCATAAGCAGTACCACCAAGATAAGAACGTCCCCTAGAGTTAATCTTGCCACTTGATAAAAGTTGGCGTGATTGCTCTGCATCGAATACAATAGAACCTTCTGGAATATGGGCAAATTCAGCACCACGATCTCCGACAGTCCACCATTGATTACCATTGACAACAATTTCTTGTCCTTTTTCACCGGTTAAAGCATCTTCAGATACTTTTGTCTTCCAACTGTCTTTAAGCCAACTTGTATCAAACAATGTTCCAGAAGCTCTTGCCGTACCACCATAACGAGCAGTACCAAGTAATTTACCCTTTCCAGTAGAAGAATATGTATCTATATGATGCGTATAGATATACATATTTGAGGTTTTGCCATTTACACCATTCAAAGCAGAAGCAGCACTACTAGCAACAGAAGTTGCATTTTCTGTAGCTGTAATATTTGCCTTTGGTGATAATTTCGGTTGCAAAGAATTTAAAGCATTGTCTACAGTCTGGATTTCGCCAGTTGCAGTATCAGTAATGGAAATTTCACCATTCAAATATGCTTCTTTTTGTTCTGGTGTAAGAGAATTCCAAGTATTGATAACCCATGTTGCTTGATCTTCGGCAGACAATGATGCAAATTTTGGATTTGCACTTGCATCATTCCATAACTGAATCAACTGAGTTGCATAATCTTCTGAGTATAAAGCACAAGTTTTAGAAATTAACTCACGTTTATTAACATCCTCGATTACAGGTGTTGCTTGATCTTCCGCAAGAATATTAAATGTGAGTGTATTATCTTCACCTTGTAAAACCTCTATTTTTTTCTGAACACCATCAATTTCGGCGGTATAAGTAATCGTACCGTCTTGATTTTTAAGAGCCTTTACTTCATCCTCAATGCCATCGCCATCAACGTCAGCATTAAATGTAATAGAACTTCCAGAAGCAAGTTGCTCAAGTTGTGATTGAATTTCATCAGTTGAAAGTTCCGCATTAACATGAAGCTCTTGAGGTTTGCTAAAGAAATCTTCCCATGCACTTTGTACTTCTTCTATAGAACTGTCAGTATTGATTTCTGGGTGAGTTTCAGAAAAAGCATTGAGTATGGATTTTTGTAATTCTTGAGTATTCTGGATTTTCGCTTGAATCTCAATAAATTTATTACTACCATATTCCTCTTTTGAAAGCTGGTCGTATAAGTCATTGATTGTATTTTCATTGACTTTTATCTTAGCTTGTACTTCTGCAGAAACATTATCAACTTGTAAACCTTGTTTGGCAGTAGTGAGATATTTTTGATTGGCAGCCAATACCTCTGCATTCGTATCTGCATTTTTACCGCCTTGTCCAGATTGTTTTGCTGTCAGTTCATCAATCTGAGCCTGAATAGTAGAAAGGTCATATACAAATTCGATATGTACAATCTGGTCTTCCGTGAGTTCTGTCATATCATCTTGATATTTTTGATACTCGTCATCCCAGTTTTCAATAAGACTTCCAAGATGTTTTTTAAGCTGTCCGTCTTCCATATCTTTGTAAACAGAATGAATTCCATCAAGTGCAGTCTTATATCTGTTTAATCCTTCAGCACTGAATACAACATCGTCAAATTCAGCACCATAAGATTCAAGACTATGCATAAGAGACTCAGTAGCCTCAACACTAATTCCAAGTTCTTTAGCAGCAGCAGCACTATTCTTGAATTTCTTTGTCCAAGAAAATTCGCCATTATCTTTTGTGGCAAATCCGCTCTTAACCAAATCATCGGCAAAATTAGTTACACTCTGAAGTGGGTTATCACTATCAAAGTATCGTTTTATTTTCTGTTGTGCTTTCTCCCAGTATTCCACATAAGCATCAGCATCGTACTTATAATCATCTGGATTTATTTTTCCATATGTCATAAATTGAGCAGCAGTTTGGAAATCATCTGTACCAACCTTGCCTTTCTTGTAAAGCTCCTGTGCTTTACTCAAAGCATCTGCCATATCCGTCCAATCTTGATCCTGATTCTTAGAATCCATTGCAGCCTTAACACCAGCGATAGAACCATCTACCCCAGTGATTGCTTCTGCAGCTTCATCGGCACTTGCAGCTAAATCATTGAAATATTTTGCAATATCGGAAGCGTCTACACCATCAATGGCGATTCCCATACGCTTAATATCATCCGCTGTAAGTTCTGCCTGTTTTGCAGCTTCAAGGAGATTATCTTTAATGAAGTTTTTGCCGGTACTTCCATCAAAGAAAGAATTGATTTTATTTAATTTCTTCTCTGCTTCTGATAAATCAACATTATTGTAAGCATCAAATAAATCATTTATACGATTTACAGTGTCTTCATATCCTGGAAGTACACTACCGTCCGTAGAGAAAAGAGAAGAGTAGTTTGAGTTAATTGTCTCAACATCTTCACTAACTTCTTTTTCCAAGTCACTAACATCTGATTTGAGATTTTTAAGCTGTTTTGTCTTCTGCTCATACTCAGTATCAGCTTGCCAGAAATGCTTATGATATTCCGGCTCCATGTTAGCAATTTCTTCTTCAAGTTTTACTTGCTCTGCTTTCTTCTCATTAAGTTTTTCTTGTTTAGATGTAGCACGATCAATGATATCACCAGACATATATTCCATAATTGGCATACCATTGGTATCAGTCATCATATATCCATTTTTATCTTTAAGGAAATCGCCAGTTTGCCATGTTAAATCTTTCGTCAAAACATGGTTCGCATCTTCGGCAGCTACACCTTGTTGATAATTAGCAAGTTTCTGTTTGATTGCTAACTGTCTTTCAAGCTGGTCGTTTTCAGCCTGTAACTTTTGTAATTCAGCCTCTTCGGTTATGGTAAGAGAATCCATAGAGTTTAACTCATTGATTCTGTCCTTTACCTCTGAAAGCCGAGACTCTAAAGATTCTACTTCACTTGCTGTCTGTTCATAAGCACTACGAGACTTATCGGCTTTTTCTACGGCTTCATCAAATGATTCTGTGACAAGATTGACTACGGCAACAACAGCAACGATGCCAGCAGCAATAGCAAGAAAGCCACCTAAAGCAGCAGTAGATATACCTATCGCACTAGCAAGACCTTCAAAACCTAATGATGCTGCAGCAGCAACATCACCTAAAGAAGTTAAGCCACCAGCAGCGGACATAGCACCAATAAGATCTTTTATCGCCAATAATAATCTTGCAAATAATAATAGTAATAAACAGATTTTTGTGATATAATTATAAATAATATCAAACAATAAGGAGAAAAATATGGCACTTATTAAATGTCCTGAGTGCGGAAAAGAAATTTCCGACAAATCAAAACATTGCATTCATTGTGGATATCCACTTGATGAATTAAAAATAAATAATACCAACCAACTCTACAAAATTGTATTAACAGATTATGGCAAAAACAAAGTTCAAACAATTGCCAAAATCCGTGAATTTACCGGCATGGGATTAGCCGAAGCAAAGAAATTTTCTGAATCTTTACCACAAGTAATTCAATCTGGTATCAACATGGATGAATGTGATTTGATACAGTCACACTTTTTATCAGTCGGTGCAACCGTAGAAATTCAGCCAGATAATGAATCTGTTTCAAAAAACACAGTTTTAGAGAATAAACCAATAGCAAAAGCTATAGTTAAAGACAAAAATGTAATTACTTGTCCGAAATGTGGATCTACTGCTATCGTAACCACAAATAGAGGATTCTCTATAATGACTGGATTTATTGGCTCTGGCAGTCCACGTAATGTATGTCAAAATTGTGGATTCAAATGGAAACCAAGAGCATAAATTATTACCATTATTATTTGCAAGATTAGATATGCTACTTCGTGTATTGGACTACAATGACAGTTTGGTTACTGACGAGCATATCAACATGACTATGATATAATCATGTTTTATCCGACTGTCTATCACACTTGCCTATGGCAAGCGAACTCCCTTACAGTCTGTGAACCTTCCCGTTTATCACAAATTCCAACGTGATACAAACCTATAAAATAGGAGAGGGGATTGGATGCTGACTATCCATTGTCCTATACAGTATACTTAGCATTATTTTTTAGCATATATACATTTTGACGTATAGTGTAAATTCAAACTTTTTTCTGCATTTCTGCGACTATCACGCCTATCCGTTAGGATTACGTTGTAGTGTTGAATTATTAAGATTTCCCAGCAGTTTGAAAGTTTATGCATCTATGGATTCACACCCATAGAGGGCAAATTCTTTACCAAAATTTTTAATTAGTGCTACGATTCCAACACCAGCACCTATTGTTCCCAAAGTACCAATGTGGTCGATTACTGTAGTGATCGCTTCCGCAATTTCCGTAAGACCAGAAACTGCGCCTTTTACGAAACCAGAATCTAAGAAAGAATTTGAAAGTCCTTCCCATGCAGCTTTGAGCTGATTTACTCTTGCTTCGATAGAATCCATGTATTTTTCGTGTTCTTGCATTGCAGAACCTTCAGAATTCATGGACACATCAAGGGCTTGTCTTGCAATATCAAAGTTCTCCATAAGAGATGCCATTACATTACCTTGATGTTTTCCGGCAAGCAATTCAGTAATACTTGCCTGTTGAATATCCGTTAAGTCTTTCCATTTCTGAGATAACTCGTCCATGATTTGATATGTAGACTTAAAGGTGTTTTTATCAAGCATAATATCTACGCCTGATAATGCTTTTATTTCTGCTTGAAGTTTAGCGGTTGATTCTGCCATACCGTCTGTTTCCAGACCAGCTTCTTCAAGCTCAGTTGTTGCGCCACGTATGCGCATTGAAATTGTCTTGAAAGCATTACCCACTCTTGGCGCATCCTGGACTACTGTATTAGCAGCAGTAATCAACGCTATGGTTTCATCAAGAGTGTTATTTGCAGCAGCCATTGAAGATGCGGATCTTGTTAAGGCATCACCAATACCGCCGGAACTGATAGCAAATCTGTTACCTACTTCATTGAATTTATCAACAATAGAAATAGCATCATTGGCTTGTATACCGAATGCTTGCATTGTTGAAATTACACTGGAACTTGCTTCATCAATGCCAGAAATTTCGTCACCAACAACACTATAGATATTGGCAACCTCTGAAAGCTGTGTAGCGTCAGCCATTGAGTAACCAAGTCGTGCAAAGTTAGCTGTTGAATTTACATAGTCGGTAATAGTCGTGCCAAGTTCTACAGAACGCTTTGAAGCATTTGTAAGAAAGCTAGAATAAGCGGAGTCCGTTTCATCTGTAACTTTCTTCAATTCTGTCATGGCACTATCAATATTTACTACATTTGAATACATATCTTTCAATCCACGAATGGCGGTGTTAATCATAGCCCCCATACCAAACAAAGGACTAAGACTTGTCATATTGTCTTTTAATGTAGCAAATACGCCCTTGCCGAGACTTCTAGACGCAGCAGCAGTAGTTTTTAATTCTGTAAATTGTCTATTTACATCTTTAAGTGCGCTACCAGTAGTGGCATTAGCCAAAGCTGTTTGTATATCTTTTAGTTCATTCTTGTACTTTCTAGCAGCTATCGTATTTTTGTTCATCCAGGTTTCAATTTGATTACCCAAAACTGTTCTCTGAGATAACAATTGCTGTGATGCTGCAAGAGAATCATTTTCTGCCTTTGCTTCTTTATAAGCAAGTTTAAGTTTTCCAACTTCTTGTGTTATTCTGTCAAATTCAGCTTGTTGTTTATCTAGTCCAGATATATTACCAATACCAGCTAATTCAGATTTTAATTTTGACAGTTCTGCAGAATAACTATTTGTATCACCTTTCAGCTTTACAAACCCAGCATTAAGTGATGCAATATCGGAGTTTAATTTTGA
Organism: Coprococcus sp. AM11-30B; assembly: GCF_027674365.1. Taxonomy (NCBI): domain Bacteria; kingdom Bacillati; phylum Bacillota; class Clostridia; order Lachnospirales; family Lachnospiraceae; genus Coprococcus; species Coprococcus sp. AM11-30B. The sequence continues at coordinate 32,140 of NZ_JAQDVB010000006.1, forward strand.
CACATCCGCACCAGTAAACATCTGCCTAAAAGATTCACGTACTCTGGAAGACGTATTTATCAAATCACCAGTTTGTGCGCTGAATGATTGCATAGCTGTTACTGCACGACCTAAATCATCCACACCAGTTACAGTAACATTTAAGCGATCACCGTTTAATTCGTGACTTATGCCAGTTACAGTAACTTTTAAATTATCCAATTCCTTTGTAATATTGGATATGGAACTTTTATTAAAACCAAAATTCTGCAATGAATTTTGTAGATTTTTTATTTCTGTTTTCGTTCTACTTAAATCAATACTGTTTAAAGACGCATTAGCATTTCTGGCGAAATTATTGCCAGCAACATTACCAGCCTGACCAAATTGTGATTTTATCTGATTCAAATAGCCGTTTATATTTCCATTTTTGGACACCAAATTTACATCAACATCAATTTTATGCTTTGCATTTGTGAAAGCATTCATTTGTTGCTGTGCTTTGGCGGTATCAAGCTCCGCTATAACGTGAGCAATAAAATCTGACATAACTTCACCTCCCCTTATCTAAAGAAACTACTAAATGTACTGTCTAAGTCAGATTGAATTTTCTGTTCTGATCTTGCCCAGAAGCCAGAACGACCTTTGATATTCGCTGTACCAGCTTCGGCAGCATCAAATACCATAGGGGTTGAAAAATAACTTGAAAATCCTTTTTCTATAAAGTCTGGATTTGGAACTACATAACTGTAAGTTCTATCCAACCAAATATAGAAATGAACATTTTTTCCGTATTTAGAAACACCATAGTTCCTAACACTCTTTCCAAGTTTTCCAGTTCTTTTATAAATACTAGGAGAACCCTGCGAATAGAAAGACTGGACTTCGTTCTCTGTATCTTTGAGAGATTTTGAATGTACAACCGTCATGGCTTTTTGCATCTCATTCAAGATCAACTGTTCAAGTTCTGCCATGCTATTTGCTTTTTTCATGGTAGTCCTCCTTTATTATTGCCTAATTATAAATCACTTAAAGACGAACTCTTACCTTCAACAATTCCATCTTTTGTGAAATACTTACTGAATTCTTCGGAAACCTCGCTATCGTTGTAGAGATTAACCATGTCCGAACTACTCCATCCGAAAAATTCCTGAACAACATTTGCCGGGATATTCAGCTTCAATAATTTTGTGTTGAGATAGTGTCTCATACAGTGCCAGTAAAAATCTACACCTAATTCATTTGAGAAGATGTTCGCCCAACTATCAAGGGTACTGACTTTCATTTGTGCATAAGAACCATCACCACATCTATGTACAAAAAGCCATTCACTCTCAATACCTTGTTTCTTACGTTGTTCCATCCATAAATCAAGGTATTTCTTAAACTCATAAAGTACATATTTATTGAGCTGTTTACCTGTTTTACCAGCTCCCTTAGTTTTAATCTTAGGAGTCTTATACAGACCACCATAAACAATATTGTTCTCATCGAAGTATTCAACTTTGAATCTCAACAATTCTGATTTTCTAGCACCACTCATTGCAGCCAAAGCAAAAGCACATGCCTGTTGATATCGTTCTTCACTGACTAATTTATCCAAGAATTTATCTACGTCATCATCTGGGATAATGGTTTTCTCACGAACAGCTTCGTTCTTCGGAGATTCAATCTTTCCAATGATAGAGCGGAAATTTTCAAAATCTTCGTCTTCGTCCTGTAAAATATTTTCAATATAATTTGACATGCTACTGATAGCAGATTTTACCCTACGAATTCTTTTCGGACTCCAACCCCATTCATTGATTGCATATCCCTGGAATCGTGCAAGCTCACGTTTCTTGATATCAACAAAAAATTTATTGTTGTTGTATTCTAAGTTCCAGCAGAAGAAAATTTCTAGGTCGTTTCTGTACCCGTTAATTGTGGAAGGGGCACGATCAATAGACGCAAGATATTCAAGAAAATCTTCACAAAGTTGTTTATTGTTTGGATTGATTTTCTTGATAGATTCTTCGTTTGTAATTTTGTTATAAATTGTTGTTCTACCCATGTTACTAACCCTCTTTCTTAAAAGCGTAAAAAATAGAAGAGGGGAGTAACCCTCTTCTTATTCGACTTTAGTATTGTCTTGTTCTTTTTGAGAATTCTCATACGCTAAAATTCCACGAACTACATCATCTTGTGGCATTTTTGCAAGCTCTGCTACATTCTGTAGTTTATTCATAAAATCATCAGTGTTTAAATTCTCTAATGTGGAAGAATATTTATTGGCGATAGAAATTAACACCTCAAATAATTCGTCCAGTTTTGATGTATTGACAAGTTTGCTCCGCTCAAAATCAATTTTTCTTTCAGCAGCATCAATAACATCTTTTACATTAACTGTTTCTTTGATAACCTGTCCAATGCGTGTTTTCTCGATGAAATCCGCACTTTCAGTAAAAGACTCTGGCAAGGCAATATCAGTCAGATTATTTACAAGAGAAACAGCTACAAAATAATCAAACAGAATAGGCTCATACCCTACGGTATCATTGATAACACCGTGAACGATATCATCAACAATGTCCATTTTCTGTGAAAGAGTAGGAGAGGACACATATCTAAAAACTATGTGTTTTCCGTTTAATTCAAATGTTGATTCATCAGTATATTTTCTCATAAATTACACCTCTGTACTTTCTTTAGCAAACTGTGAATAGTTGTTTTCCAGGAATCTACGGCTCTTATCGGAAAGAGTTTTAGAAACACTATAAATTTCTTTGTTTTCTTTCTTGCCAATAGTATATGTACATGTAGGACACGCACAAATATTCGTACCCTCTACCCAGTTCATCGGCTGTTTACATTTCGGGCACATCAGGATTTTTTCCATGATTTCTTTAGCCTTACGTTTATTCTTCATTGCTCTACTTTTCTCTGTATTCACATTGAACATTTTTGCTACTTCTTTAATAGTCATAATTTAGATCTCCTTTTGTAAACGAACTTTTTAATAATTATGGTGGATAAACATTTGTATAATTTGCGATAAAAAATGATACCCATTAAAAAAGCCAAAACAGTTTTTAACCTCTTTAATAGGTATCATACACAAGTGCAGTGCTTAATAAAAACACCACACTTGCTAACAATCCTCGTAATATTTACAATGCATTTTATCTTGATTATGTGGGATATAACAAGATTTGTCTTTACAATATCTTTGGCAGATACATAAACCTTCTGAGTTTATCTTCGCACCACCAGAACAATAAATCATATTCTGCTTAGTTTTTTCATTAAGCTGAATGTATGCATATTTACACATTATTTCTTCTCAACTTTAAAATTCGGAGAATGAATATCTCCTGAATATTTGACAGAAATTTTATTACCAGGATTTTTTGATATACCAGTTAATTCATACCCGAAACCATCAAAAGAAATGATAGCGGTATTAGTACGCTCATTGTATACTAATACGTCACACTCTTTGGTAAGAGATGCCTTTCGTTTCGGTGTACTTGATTTTGTTTCAACTTTATTTTTTCCTTTATCTTGAACAATCTCAGTTGTATTTTCTTTTACATCTGTCATAATCTCAGCTCCTTCTTCCTAATAAAAATGTAGGCAGGTATAAACCCACCTACATATAGTTACTGAAATTATTTTGTTACAGTGATCTCAATTGTGTCTTCGAGTCCATTGTAAACGGCTTTGACTGTTGCTGTACCAGATGCAGTTGCACCACTCACAACACCAGTTTTTGCACCTACAGTCAATGCAGTGTTTCCGGCATCTACGATTGAAAATGTACAATCCTTTGGATCAAGCTCTGTAGGTTTATACATAACTCCAATAATACCAAGAACTGAAAGTGTCATGTTTGCACCAGTCTTAATTGTTGTAGCCGGTGCAGAGATAGCAATTTCAGAAACAGCCATATCTGTATTGTCATCATCAATTTCAGAGATGTATGCATATACGGCACTACCATCTTCACAAGCGTCACCTTCGACAGCAAGGGCACTACCAGATAACTTTGTACTTACTACACCATCAGGTGTGAATGAGATATCAAAGTTACCGTCAAGTGAGTAAGACGGAATTACGATTTCAACGACACCAACTTTACCTTTCTTACTGTTATGCTTGTCTGCCTGAAGAACAAGTTTTCCAATGTAAGGTGTTGATTCCGCATCAATAGTAATACGTTTTGAAATAGCATTGTACTGATATGTACATTTTACTTTTTCAGTTGTAAGACCATATGATGTCAAGTCAATTGAAGTACCATCGGCAGTAACTTCTACGAATGTACCGTTTGGAAGTTCTACACCAACTTTTGCACCAGTCAGAGGTGTATGGTCAATTGTACCTTTTCCAGCTACAAGTGTTACGCACTCATTAAGACTATATGAATCTTTGAGTCCTTTAGAAATTTGAGAACCAGCCTGTAAAGCAATGTACTCAAGTTTCCAGTCAGCAGCTTCAAGTTCTGCTGTAAGTTCTCTACCATATTTGTATGAGAATACTTTCTTATTACCTTTACCAGCATTTACAGCCTGTTCCTGCATAGATACAGAAATAGAAGAACTAAGGTTAGTCACTCCTGTACAAGCTAATACACCATTGATGTAAAATGCAAAGTCGGCAACTGAAACAACGAATTCTTTTCCCTTTGTATTCATTGCAAATTCCTCCTGATTTATAAATCATCAGCCACTAATCATTTTCTTTAATGACATGGCATCTGTTTTCACATCTTTGAACTTATCGCTCTCATCAAGTTCAGTCATCCAATACTGGACGGGTTCTTTGAATTTTACAAATCCCGTACTTTCAGCAGATTTCATAACATTGAAAATATCACGCTTATTTATTCGTTTAACATATCGCCAGAACTTACGAATAGTTAGCCCCTTAACTTTTTCTTCGGTTAAGTCCATTCCAACACAAACAGAATCAATATAATCTTCAAGAGAGGCTTTATCTTTGCCAGATATAGCATCCTGGGCTTTCTTTAATTCCTGTTCAGTGTCGTAGTGAATGAATTCATCAATGTCAAAATCAATACCATTTTGTAGGATAATAATTCTCCGAATATCATCGAACTGATCGGCGGTTATAACATTGCCATTTATTCTGAATCCCCCTTGTGTAGAACTAGCCAATACCTCTTGATCCTTAAATACAAGCTGTAAAAGCCGAAGTGCAAAAGAATAGTAGTAAGGGAGAAATGGCATGTTAAATTCTTTTGCTAATTCTACGTTGTTATGACAGTAAAATAAAAAATCAAGATATGGCATCTTGATGATTTTCTTTACTGGAAATATACTGTTTTTGCGAACAATAATACTTGACTTATATAAATTGAAATCAAGCACATTACCCATTTTTACAGGGTATAAAACTAAATCTTCGGTATAATAAATTGGTGAGCTATATATAAGGTACTGATATAAAGATTCGTTACTGATGTCCATATGATTCCTTCTTTGCAGTAAACGTAAGTATTCTGCATGGGTATTCATAGTACAATACTTCCTCAGTATTGCTTGCACATGTCAATTCACCAATCCAATTTGTTTCCATTCCAGATAAAGTTTTTTTCAATTCTTCACCCAAAATATCAATAACTGTACCCGATAGATATTCCTTTGTTTTATAGCTCTGCACTCTTTGTGCCATTGCCTTTTCATGGCAGACAATATATATGACCACTTTTATCTCTTCCAAAAAATATTGTTGGTTTCTCACATGATCGACCTTGAAACAGATGAATGGAGAGGTTTTCTCAATGGTCTTTGGATTCTGCAAATAAGGGAAAATTTTCTTATAAAGCAGACCACCACCGGCATCTATATATTCCTTATCGAGATTAAAAATAATCTCGTTATTTTCGACAATTGTATTTATTACCGCAGATTTAAAAGAGTTAATGTCAAAATCTTCCATAATAAACCTCATTTACCATAAAGCGGTAATCGTAATAACAACAGATGCCAATATTGTATCTACCGATGAAAGAACATTTAAGTGGAATTGCTTTCCAACCAAATCACGATTGTTTTTTACAGTAACTTTTACAAAATTGTCACCAGTAGTTAATACCAAATCTTTCTCATCGAAATCATTATCAGAAATTCCCCAATGATATTCGATATCATCTACCACATTATGTTCGTTGTCATAAAATGTAGCAGAGTATTTTTCAAACGATGATAAACTGATAGTGTCAGCTTTATATGTAAGTTCGCAAGTATAACCGTACTTTTCAGTAGGCTCAACATTATTTTGTTTGTAATCTGCAAGCATCATATCAACACTGTCTGTATTTTCATCGTATACAGTTTGAGTCAATGACAGATTTAACAACTTTACATTTTTATTGTTGTTTGTTAAACCATTGAATTTTGTGAGTTTATATACCAACGGTACATCGTTGGACATTTCCAACATAAATCGCATACCGTCATGAAGCCTTCTTGTATTTTTATCCATTGGCAGTAAAAGGCTATACTGCTTATCATAAGTGATAACAATATTTCCTTTGAAGACACCAGAACTATACCGTGTCACATCTTCACACCAATACCAATATTCAAATATTTTCTTGGTTTCTGGATCTTGCCATCGTAACTGATTGTGACAAACTTTAAGAACTGCCTTTTCATAAAATTTGTTATTACTTGGTTCAGAAGCAATAATCCAAATTTCATCTTCAAAACGAATGTAAGAGTATGTTTGTAAAGTTCCAATCGGCACTAAAATTTGTCTGTCTTCAGCTTTCAATTGTGTGTCTGGCGTAACACTCTGTATAATTGCCTTGCCGGGAGTAATAACAGAAAAATCACTGTTTATAAACTCAACATTATCGCACAACATAGTGGTATCAAGCATTTCCTTAAAACCATCTTGTGCATAAGCGAAAAATTCTTCGCCCTCAAAACCACCATTATAAATAGGTGGTTGATCCATTAAATACCAATCCACAGCCATAAATATCACCGCCTATGTATAAGCTGGACATTTTTGCTTTGTGTAAAGGTCTGCAATTTTTGAATCTATTGCATCAGCTTCCGCTCTTGTGTATTTCTTTGTATCACCAGTTCCGTTAAGACTGATATCTTTACCGATGATATTATTTAACTGATTTACACGCCTTACCTCTTGTTGCATATAGTAAGACTTCATAATCTCAGCCAGACTCAAAATGACATAGTTTTTCAAATCACCATTGTCATCGAAAGAATCTGAATCAGAAGAGGGTGGGGTAAATACTAAATCTTGTTTATCAAATCCTAAAGAATCAATATTTAGTTCATATTCACCTAATGCATTCAAGAACCATTGACGAACTAATCCGTCTGCAAGTACATACTTACATTTAATGATTGATTCAAATGCAGATACAACGTCTGTATATGATGTCATTGAATGCACCTCCAATTATTTTTAATCGAGATTTAATCCACTGACTGCCTCAATTTCAGCAAGCATATAAGACGGAACTTCATCAGTGTTGACAGAAGGGTATAAGTCCTTATCTGAACACATAATTGCAATCATTTTCTTTTCTGATTCTGTTACAACCAAAGAAGAAAGTTTATCATGGAATTCTTTCTTACTCTTAGATGCAAACAAATCATTCACTGCATCCACTGTTAATTGAACCGGCGAAATATCTTCTCCGAAAACATATTCTCTTACGAGTGGATCATTGATTTTAAAAGCAGCATGAGAGCCAAGCCCATCGACTCCACAAAATGCAATATTTCCGATTTTAACTTGTGAATCAACTTCTGCGAGTGTTAATCTCTTATAGTTTTTAATATTAGAACCCATTAGAATTGTTTTCCCATTTTCTTCAGAAACAAATCCAACAGTCCATGCACATAAATTATCAATAGAAACTCTATCGCTAAGAGAGAGATCATTGACAGTACGTGTCTTTGTTTTTGCACGTGGTGTTTTTGCTTTCGTTGTCTTAGTTACAACATTTGCGCTTTTTTCAATAACTTTTTCGTCCATTGATGTATAACTCCTTTAATAATGAAAGCATGGAGAAAATTGATTCCCCATGCTCATACATTTATTTACGCTTGATTAAGACTGTTTAGCAAGTAAACCAATCTCAAATTCACGACCTTTTACAACGTCAGCACCAAGTTCAACATCAAAACGTGTTTTGACTGTACCTGTTTCAACGTCTGTACCGCTCATTGTTGTGATACCGCCACGTCTGAAGATATTCAGTGGAGATTTATTACCAGCAGCAGTGAAGTACAGCTCATCATCTGCGTAGTAAGTCTCGAATCCAGACTTGTCAGCAAGCGGTTTAGTATAGTTGAACGGATTTTCAAGTTCTACAAGTGTGCTTCCTTTGTAGAATCCGTTTACACCGGCTTTGGCGATTTCATCTACCTGTGATGGGCTATAGAATGGAATCTTAGTATCACCAACAGTTTTATATCCGTTCCATCCACTGATTTCCTGGATTAAGCTGTAGTCACCTAAGATGGCAACTTTACCCATTTTACGAGTAAATGCAACTCTTTCAGCAACTTCATCCTCTGTAGGAAGAGTTCCTGAATATGTGCTATAGTTCTTCACATATTTAGTGTTGTTTGCAAGAGATTTCTTCAGAACACCAAGAACGTATGCTACACCTTTGTTGTTCATATCAACCTGAACCTGAGCCATTTCCTCTGCGATTGTTCCATCGAAGTTACCAGAAGCAAGTTCACGGTAATCAATAGCCATACCAGCAGAAATGGTTCTTGTAGCAACAGGATATTCCATCCAGTTTCTTCCAGCAAAACTTACATCAGAATTTGCAGCCTGCATACGAGCGTCAATTCCTTCGTAGTTGTAAGTTTTAACCTTCGGCTGTTCATGGTAAGCAAGTTCATGATAATTTCCTAAGAAATCATAAATCTTCATAGCCTCAAGCAGTTTCGGCTCAATAATGAACTTAACGATTGTATTGATTTCAGCTCTAGCTTTGAAATCGCCCATAGCTGCAGCTTCTCCAAGTGCAGAAAGTTTCTTTGCTACAGCATCTTTCTGTGTTCCATATTTACCGGCATCTGTACCAGTGAACAGGGCAGAACAGATTTCAACCATCTGTTTGAATTTAGCCTGATCCTTGATAGTTACATCATCTTTTACTGGATTTGCTAATTCAAAAGAAGTATTTAATTCAACGATATTTCTCATTGTTTCGTTCCTCCAATTAGTGTATTAAGTTACAATTAGGCAATAACAACCTCAACAGCAAGTCCTTCACCGTTGAAACTTGTTTTCTCACTTACTACAAAATATTCTTTATAGTCAGCTACTCCTGTGGCTTTCTTTACAGCTTTCAGTTTTCCACTGGCTTCTGCAACAAGGAAATCACCAACAGAAATATCTGCGTATGTGCCATCTACCTGATCCATATCCATGTCAATGATTCTTCCTTTCAGTGAAGTAAGAACAAATAAACGTGGATTCTCACCAACTTCGATCACATAATCGTTTGGTGAAAGAGTCTCAGGTTTGTCGATAGTATTCATAACAATTGCAAGCCCTGCTTCTTTTCCATCAGTAGGAACAGCAGCTTTCTTTGTAGCTCTATCGAAAGTTACAACATTACCGTTATGCAGCTTAACGTCTGCTGTGCAGTAACCAACATTAACGGCATTTTTGTATGTACCAATTTCTCTAAATTTTAACATGGTAACGTTCCTCCATTATTTTTGTTTGATTAAGCAAAACAATCAAAATCGTCAACGGAATTATCATCTTTGACGATAGGATCAATTGCTGACATAATGCCATCAAATTCGTCTTTCATTGAGTTCATTTCAAGAGATTTCTTTGCATTTTCCTCACGAATTTTCTTATATGCAGTTGCATCAATCTTTGTTGTGATTGAATTGATCTCTACAGAGAACGGATCAGCATTAAATGCTTCGATTTCTTCTTTGGCAAAATCTTTCTGCTCATCTGTATAGTCTGCAAGGGCACTATTTAACTCAGCGATTTTGTTTGCTTTCTTCAGTTCATTGAGTTCTGCAGCCTGTGTCTCAACAAGGGCATTCAGCTCTTTATTTTTCGCATCAAGCTCGTCCTCTTTTGCTTTGGCATCACTTTCAGATTTTTCACATTTCTGGTTAAGTTCAGAAATTTCCTCATCCTTTTCTTTGATAGAAGCATTCAGCTCATCAATCTTAGAATTGAGTTCTGCAACCTGTGATTCAAGACTAGCAACCTGTGAATTTACTTCAACTTTTCTAGTGTCCTGAAATTCTGAAATAATGTCAGTTTTTAAATCAGAAAGTGCTTTCATCATTTCTTCATTCATTTCAATAACCTCCAAGTTTTTACGATTGAACTGGTTAAGTTCAACTAATACGGCAGTCGAATCGGAAGGTTTTACGGATAAGATACAATATCCACTATAATCATAAATCATAGGGATACGACCTTGTTCTTTCCAACCGCCATCATAAATTATTTCACCGTCATTTTCCTTTGTACCAACAAATTCAACACTTCCTCGAATAGTAATGCCATCAGCAATCTTATCCTCAATCCATTTTACGAACTTTGGATATCTTGCTTCATTTATGTAGCCAACACCACATAAACATCTATGCATTCCGTCTTCCAATTCAATGTCTTCAATCGACCAGTCCTCAAACACACCTACTTGCACAGAATCTTCAAATACCGGCATATTTTTAATCTGACCAGTCAATCCATGACCATATGGGATTTCTTTATCATTATCCAGGAACTCAGCGCATAATGGCATACCTTTTACGGTATCTGCATTATCTCTTGTGTATTGTTCAAGATAGGAGATACCATTGATATTCCAACGTGTGTTATCGGGGTAAATTTCATGCAAAACAATTTTGACTCGTCTGCGTCCATTTGGGTTGGTGGCTTGTGAAATTTCTAAAAATCTTTTTTCCATTTCCATGATATGTACCACCTTTTTGTATAATTTATTGCAATAAAAAAGACACCCTAAAGTGCCATTTCTAACAATAACGTAATAAACATCTATTCAGATGTACTTAAAATAGTAGTGAAATCATTTACAAATTTTTCCGTTTCCACAAATATGAAAATAGAAGCGTCTGGATTTTCTTTCTTCGGCTTGATATCATAAACAGGATTTCCCATTTTGATTAAATGCCTTGCAACACCAGGCTTAAAAACTGATTTGCATTTCACTACAGAATTTGTTTCCGTCATGCACATAATCTTCCTTCCTAATCTGTACTTGGTTTAGGATTGGTGTTTGAACCAGAAGATTGTGATTGTATCGTATTTTCATTTGTCGCAAAATCTACTGTTTCACGACCACTTTCTTTACTATCTGCTTCATCACGACCACTCATTGTAAATGATGTAGCATGAACAGGATATTTGTTTTCAAAATCAGACTCTAACTCATAGTCAAGCAGAGAGATATATGCATCTGGATCAAACCCAGTTGCGCTTACCCAAGCGGTCAGAGATCCCTTACCATGAGAATATAAATCCTGCATGTATTTTACTTGTTTATCTCTGTTTGCAAAGGTTGTAGGTAAAATATAGCAATCAACCACACAAGAAGAATCCATGATAATATTTGCGTTAATGCATTTATTAAGCTCAAACATGAAATTCTCAACCCATGTGTAGGTATTGCTTGCAACAAGCTCTAAGTTAAGAGAAGCAGTTGCATAGTTACCTTTTGTATTACCGTCAAGACTGGCAGAACTGATACCTAAAGCACCAGGCACAGCGTCCTTAATAGATGCTTCATTTTTCTCATCGAAAATATCTATATCAACGTCCATTTTATCTATCTTAGTTCCACTTGCAAGGGAAAAGAAAGATATACCAGACTGACTTCTTCGAGTGATAACAGCCTCTTTTACTTTTTCATGCTGTTCTCTCTGTTGGTCTTTTGTAAGAGATGACGTTCCTTTTTCTTTTCCTTCCGGGAATGTCATATAAATAATCTGATTATTGATTGAATCCAAAACTGTACGTTTAGTATTGACAAAATACTCAGCATACATAATATCATCAAAGGCAGTTACAGCCATTGGTACACCCCAGGGCTGGTTAATTGCAGCATTTACTTTTGTAACGATAGTTTTTGTATCGTCAAGTATAATCCAATTATTGATGCTGCCTTTATTCTGATTATATCCATCACGAATTTCTTTCGGCATAGCTTGTAATCGTGCTTTTAATTCTCTGTCATTGAATTGATCGAAATATCTCAAATTAAAAGCCATACGATAATGATTACCTACTCTGCCACAAATTCTACACCAATCAACAGGCAAAGGAATAATAGAAACATCCATACCAATTTCATTTATCTCAACAATATTAGCCATTTGATAATCAGATATGAATTTCTCATTGCTAATAGGTCTGTTTGCAGTTTCAAAATAGTAGAAAGCAGTTCCATCATTTGCATTTTTCATCAGATTATCTCTGATTTGTTGCTTATAATTGATTTTGTCAAGAACGGATAACATTTTGAGTCTGTTTCTTTCAAAATTTCTCGGACGCTTTTTTCTATTCTTACAAACAATTACCTTATCAAGAGTGTGCATAGAGCCAATATAATTAACGGCACTCCTTACACTACCGTTAGTGTTATACGCCCACCAAGCCAAATCTCTTAACTGTTTGTTGTAATACTGGGGATTTTTAGAAAATGTTCTAATATCCTTTATCGTATATGGGGAGGCATCAAGAAAATCCCCTAAGACAGAATAGATATAAGGTAATGTAGTATTATAGGCATAAGCATTTGTTTCTACATTATGGTTAGCACGATTATTCGTGTTTGCCTTACGTTTAGGTGCAGATGATCTACCACGCTTTTTGGTAGTAGAAGCTGCCACTTCATTCTGTTCTGGCATCTATCTACCTCCTAATTTTTTAATTGATAAAAGTTGAAAATCCGTATTCGTCTTCAATATTACGCATGTCTCTTTCAAGCTCATTTGCAATATAGTTGGCATAGGAGATAGAAGAGTATCTATCCTTTCTCATACCAGCGACTTCAACGACTTTAATTTTTCCGTCAGTAGCAGTGTAGTCCAAGTTAATCATTTCTTTAATCATGGCAGTTGTCTGATAAAATGGTTCTTGGAACATTACTTGATCTTCAACTAATAAATTCTGGAAAGCCTTACTACGATTCAAAATATCATTAGAATCTATTTCATTGATAAGAAGTCGTAACTTTCCACGTTTGATACAGTCCCTAAGATATACTGCAGCATCAGAGTTGAATTTAGCAGTAGCCTTAATACTGTAGATGACTTTCTCTGCTTCAGGATCTTTACATCTTTCAGCCATTTTGTCATCATTGATACACGACCATGCCGGATATACAGTATTTCTTTCATCGTCAACCTGTTCAATAACAAGGTTATCGAATACACCAATACCGACACCATTTGTATCTACGATTATGTAATCACAATCGAAATCCTCAAATAACCGCCTTGCTTTTAAAGCCTGGTCAAATGTATGACCACCATCTAATGTAGTAATATACAGAACATTTCTAATATATTGATTGCTTGAAGTTGGAAGCAATTGCATCAGTGTAAAACAAGTAGCGTCATTTTTAGAACCGCCTTGTGTCGCAATATCCATTGATAAAAGACGTATCTCACCATTTCTTTTTGGTTCATACTTATACTTACTGTCATTCAACAGTGCATAATAAGGCTTCGGATATAATGCTCTCTGAATCTTACGAATCTTATCTACAGTTTCAAAGTTATAGAAAGCCTTTTCAGAACTACCAAAAAAAAGAGAATCCATCTCCATTGACCATGCAATGCTATCAAAGTCATCTTCCTGCATTTCTTCACGAATCTGTTCTTCTGGGTAATATCCTTCATAAACAGGTAATTGATACGGGAATCCAACGACCATGTAGCTTTCGCCTTTAATCATGGATTTAAAAAATGCCTTGAACTTTGCCCAAGACCAATGATACTTGTAGTATGCACTACTCAAATAAATCTCTTTATTAGGTTCTTTTGGATATTTAGCCTTATTTTCTTCAACCTTATCGCTGTATTCTTCTTTATTATAGAAGTTAGGTCTACGTTGTCCGGCTTTGAATTTTCTCAGTACCTTATCAACGACACCTTTATCAATAAGTCTAAACTCGTCCATTATAATGATGTTTGCTCTGGCAGAACGGGCAGAGTCCCTTGCCGTTACAACTTTTATAACAGAACCATTCTTCCAATATATAAATCCCTCTGAGGGAGAAGTATTTGTTTTGAGTATCTCATTCCTTAGATTAGGAGATTGTGGCATAAATTCCTCTACAATCTTCAAGAGGACGTTAATTGACTGACCACGTTGACCGGCAGCAATACATACCTTGACACCAGGATATAGTGTACAATAGGCACATAGGAAAGCAGCAACGATCATGGACTTACCCATACCACGACTCGCAATAGTCATAAAATTATTGAATCTGAACATAAATGTGATTAGCACTTGTTGGAATGGGCGAATCCACTCCATACCGTAATAATCAATAAGGAATCGTACAGGGTTTGCACGATAGTAGCCTATCCATATATTCAGACCACACATTATTTTGTCGTATTTAGAGTCCGATAAACTACCTTTATTCTTTCGTTCCATCAGCGTCACCGCCGTTTACAATGAAATCAAAGATATCTTCATCATCAGCTTCTTCTAATTCGGGAATCTCAACTCTGTATTTAGCCATTTCTTCTTCATAAAGAGCTGAGTATTTATTTTTTAATTTCAACATCTTGCATAAATGCCCTAAGAAATAGATAGTGATATATTTTACAATACCGTCTACATCTTCCCATTCTGGTCGGCACTTATCTATCGGACGTTCATCCTCAAACATTTTAATCATTACACCAATTGGTTTTTCAGATGCTTTATCATTTTCATCTTCTTGCTTCGGCTGTAAGTTTGCGGATCTCATAGTCTCTTGATATGTTTTCATCAGCTTTGTGTAAAGCTCAACATTATTATCCTTCAATGCAAGGTTCATCTGTAACTTAATAATACACAGTTCCCTTACAAGGGTTTCTCTTGTCTTGCCATCAATAACAACCCTAGATTTCCAATCGTCAAACATATCATTCAAAATACCATACTGCTCCGGCTCAAAACCAAATCCCCAAACACCAACAGCTTTTTTCAACTGAGTAGCATCCAATCCACTATATTCAGCAACGTCATCGGCTGAATTGATAGAGTTTGATTTTTGCTCAATCAAAGTATCGCTATATGTTTTCCCAGTATGAGGTTTAATCTGTATCTTGCTGATGTATACAGAAATACGACTACGATCCTCACTGATTTTTCTTGATGCAGCAAGGGCACTTTCATTAAAGTACAAATCAAACAACTGGCATATTCTTTCAATAGCACGTTCTTCATTACCATTGAAAAAATTAGTGTAATGTATAAACAATTCATCAACACAATTTTTACATGTGTTCATATATCCATCTGTACCGGCATAAATCGGTGACTTAGATGGAGAGAAATTGCCTTTTCTTTTTTTATAGTGCTTACCACAAGTCTGACAAACGTAATCATCTGGTTCTTCTTTGGCAGAGATTTTTTCAAGCGTGACATCGCTATTTACTGAAACGTCAGAAGCGAGTGATTTTTCCACTTGCTGTTTTTTTGTAACACCCATTTGTCAAACCTTCTTTCTTTATGCAATTTTTCCACTATAGAATAGTGGGAGTAGGAGATGTGGGACTCGAACCCACACGCCAATAACGGCACTGCGCCCTTAACGCAGCGTGTCTACCAATTCCACCAATCTCCCATATAAAAAAGCATGGGAAGTTTCCAACCCATGCTATAAAAGATTACAACGAAATTTTCATTCCTTTATTTGAACATAAGACTCTGAAAGTCTTATTATTTTTAGAAATTTCTTTTCTTAAACTTTCAGATAATGACTTTTTGCTTTCTTCGCTACCATGAACCAAGATAAGTTTGTTTGTATTCAAAGAACTACCGAACTTAATCAAGTCATCTCTATTGGCATGGCTACTGAAAGTAGAGAGCGATATACAGTCAGCCCTATTTACAACCGGCACTTTATTGATTGTCAGTTTCTTGTAGTCTTTATAGTTCTTGATTCGATAGGAGAGATATGAAGGATTATCGCCAACATATCCAGAGAATACAACCATACTGTTTGGATCGGGCAAGAACTTTTGTAAATAGTTTACAATCCTACCATTTGTACAAAATCCAGAGGATGACAATACAATCTTCGGAGTAGTATCATTCTGGCACATTTTGGATTCTTCTTTCTCAGATAAAAAAACAACATTTTTCCAATTTCGCACTTTCATCCATAATTCCAGGTCTTCGCCTTTAAGTATGGTTTCATATAAGTCAGAAATTTCACAGCTAAGTTTTGAATCAACAACTACATCAGCTTTAAATGAATCGTCACAACCAAAAATCAAATAGAGAACAGTAAGTAATTCTTGTGTCCGACTAAAACTGAAACATGGCAGCAGAAGAGTACCTTTTCGCTCCAATACAGTATTGACAGCTACTCTCAAATGTTCAACGTCAAAATCCCTGGTTTTCTTATTTACTTTTTCTCTACTTCCATATGTACTTTCCATAATGGCAACATCATTGAACATTGCCGGAATTTCAGTATTTCTTACATAATGATTTTTCGTATTCAAAGCACCAAGATCAGATGTATACAGAATTTTCTTTGTCTTCAATCCATCTGACAAAATCAATTGTAATTGAGCAGCACCTACACAATGAGAGTTTGGAATCCACTGAAAACTAACTACATCGTCAAGTTGGAAAACAACACCATATTCACTATAAGGTTTAATTAACTGCAATGTTTTAGAAACATCATCTTCACTATAAATAGGAGAGTAATTTCTGCTGTAGCGTTTTGAAAGAATTCTTGCTTCATCAGCTACAATAAAAGCACAATTAAAAAGCAGCGATTTCATAACCGCTGCAGTGTTAGGTGTAGTTATAATTTTTCCATTGAATCCCTGGGCAACCAATCGAGGAATTAAGCCACAATGATCCACATGTGGATGTGCCACAAACAAGTAATCAATCTCACTTGGTTTGAATCCAAATTTCTTTGAATTGATTTTATAGGAATCAAGATAACTATTGCTTTTGGATTGATATAATCCGCATTCCAGTAATATCTTTTTGCCTCCAAATTGTACAAGGTACTGAGAGCCGGTGACATCTGTTGATGATTCACCTAAGAAATAAATTCCATCATTATTTTGTTTGTGTTTAGACATATAATTCCACCTTTATTATTATTTGTTTATAGTAGTAGATACGAGACTCGAACTCGTAAGGTTTCCCGGCAGTGTTTGAGACTGCTGCGTTTGCCTGTTTCGCCAATCTACCACAATATATAAACAAAGCTACTTGATAAGTGTCAGATAGCTTCGGAATAATTTATGATTTACACTATTTGATAGTGGTAATTTTTAATGTGGATGATGGGACTTGAACCCATACACCATTAAGATAGCAGAGCTTAAATCTGCTGCGTCTGCCAATTACGCCACATCCACATGATATATTGTAGAATTATAGTCTAATTGAAAATGTAATGTTCCATATAATATAATCATTGCATCACACTCTCAATAAGCTGGTAAAGGGACTCGAACCCTTAACCTACTGATTACAGGTCAGTTGCGCTACCAATTGCGCCATACCAGCAGATGTGTTCAATGAGGTTTACCTAGTGCGCCCTCTGACAGACAATGAACTGTGCCATCCCCACGTGTATAAATAGTTATAGATTATCCTGGTGACTATTTCGGATACATACATGGTTTCAACCTTAACACCAGTTTCGATAAAACATCTACCCATCTATTATTGATATCTGATAATAAATAGACATAGCGTAATATCTAGCGCACTAAAAACCTTCATCCATCGCTTTAAACTTTGTGCGTTTCAATTGTATTTTGCTTTGTTACAATTCAAGTTTATTGTTATTTATCTTCAAAGCTAAGACTTTCACATCCACGGTAAACTGGGGTAGCTGGATTCGAACCAGCGAATACAGGAGTCAAAGTCCTGTGCCTTACCGCTTGGCGATACCCCATTATAAACTGCCCCGGTGGGGATCGAACCCACAACATACAGATTAACAGTCTGCCGTTCTACCATTGGACTACAGGGCATTAAAAACTGATAATGACTATGCCAAAATCAGATTTCCTATCTACACATGGTAGATGGATAAAAGACAAGTCGCTAAGATCGAAGAAAATCTGATGATAGACAATACACTGAAGATTGTCTGGTCAGATTTTTATGTAAATATTTGCATTACTTACCCAATTTTTCGTTATAATTTGCTGTATGCGACTTTCACTAGGCTCTAAATGTAAACTATTTCATTCATCAAAAATACTTAGTGTTTGAGGGGAAAATATAAAATATTCTTTAATATGTTTTGTTAGTTGTTCATATTTGCTGTGTGAGCCTATACTAGACACTTTGACAGAGGATATCATTATCTTCTGTTGATTTACAATAGGATATTAAGGGGAGGAATAATATCCTATGCTTTTTCATATAATTTTCATTTGCTTGTAAAAATAATTTGAAAGAATTAAATCAAAAATTTTGCTGTATGTGTCTAAATTGGAATAATAAGAATCGAACTTATGTGACCTCCGTATCAGAGAGGCATTCTACCATTGAATTATATTCCAGTATAATATGAGCGGTAAGGGTGGGCTACGACCCCACGGTACATGACTTAACATGTACGCTAGATTAGCAATCTAGTGCATTAAACCAACTCTGCCACCTTACCATGATGGGTGTAGTGAGGCTTGAACTCACGACTTACCGGTTAAAAGCCGGTTACTCTACCAACTGAGTTACACCCAGATTAAATAATGTACCTATAATATTACATGCCAACCAATCGCCAAATTGATTATAACTGTAAAACGAAGAGGGTGGGATTTGAACCCACGAACCGCCATCACTGACGGTTGCCAGTTTTCAAGACTGGTGCAATAATCCAGACTCTGCCACCTCTCCAAAAATAAACACCCATACTTGGAATCGAACCAAGATCATAGCTTTAGAAGAACCATGTTCTCTCCATTGAACTATACGGGCAAAACAGACATAATAGGAATCGAACCTATATCGCACGATTCGTAGTCGTGAACTCTATCCATTAAGCTATATGTCCATGATTATGTTTTCTTCACCATTTCATGTATACCTCATATGCCTTTTTATAAGGGCTTTATTTGATTGAGTGGGAAGTGGTGGAGTCGAACCAC
Organism: Coprococcus sp. AM11-30B; assembly: GCF_027674365.1. NCBI lineage: Bacteria > Bacillati > Bacillota > Clostridia > Lachnospirales > Lachnospiraceae > Coprococcus > Coprococcus sp. AM11-30B. The sequence continues at coordinate 51,492 of NZ_JAQDVB010000006.1, forward strand.
CTACACTTAGGGCTTCAACCTAATGCTCTACCAGTTGAGCTAACTTCCCAAATGTAGTTTACCCTTGCTATCGTGGAAGGAAAGATCTTCATTACCGCTTGTCGTAAACGCCAATTTCTACCGTTTGAAGTGAGTCGTTAGAATTGGTAAAGCAACTATCTCACATGGGCGTGGAGGGAGTCGAACCCACTAGATCCCGAAGGCAGCAGATTTACAGTCTGCCCGATCTCCGTAGTCGTTTACACACCCAAATATAAAATTGCATAAATGCAAAAAGCATCTGACCGGGAATGATCCGGCATCGCCTGGGTGGAAGCCAGGTATGTTATCCAATTACACCACAAATGCAGAACAGACGCAGTAGGACTCGAACCCACATCTTACAGTTTTGGAGACTGTTGTTTTACCATTAAACTACACATCTACAGTTAGTTTTTACTCGGCTTACACTATAACCCAACAAGCATATCACGTTAATATAACTTGCTACATTTATTTCTCGTTGTAAATGCTAAAAAACGTTTCTGGTTGACTGCAGATTCACCAGTAATAGGGTGTATGGGAATCGAACCCATCTCGTAGCCGTGAAAGGGCTATAACTTAAACCGCTTGTCCAACACCCCATAACGGTCTAGGTGGGAATCGAACCCACGACTTCGGAGAGACAATCCGATGTTATTACCACTTAACTACAAGACCAAAATCAAGGCACAATCCACTTAAAATATTCATCCATTTGAAAGTATAAGTAATTTGCTGTACGTGCCTTACGAAACTAAGCTCATTTCGGTAGTATTTTTAACAGAAATATCCCAAATAAATTGCTGTATGAGCTTAAAGAGAGTACAGTTGGATTTGAACCAACGAATACTGATTTTGCAGACCAGTGCATTGCCAGACTTTGCTATGTACTCTTACATAAACGATAGAACTATTACGCAATGAATAGCCCCACCGCTTATTAACAAAAACATATAGGACAAAACATAAAACAAGATAAATTGCGGATGGGGGATTTGAACCCTCGACCTCTTGCTTATGAGGCAAGCGAGCTGACCACTGCTCTAATCCGCATTATACATTTATTATAGTTTGATTAAAAGTAAGAGATAAATAGAAGTTTATGGATGGTAAACCTCTATTTATTTCATTTACTTTATTTCCTGTTCCTTATGTATGTATTATAGCATATATTCAGAAAATGTCAATACATTTCTACATTTATTTTTGCTTGTTAAAAATAAAAGTTCCCAAAACAGTAGAAGATAAGTCATCAACAGACATATCTTTTACAAGCTGCGAACTTACTGTATCTTGAACAATTGCAAATTTTGCTTCGTTACGATACATATTCTCCCCATTATAAGCTGGTTGAATGTAAAGCTCATTTTCTTCTGTAAGAGATAAGACATACAGATCCTTGCAAACAGGATCAATATCTGAAAGAATTATATCAATAGAAGCAATAGTAATATCGCTATACTCTGTAATAGCATATTTCAATGCATCTATAATAAAACTTGACTCCCCATATAATTTAACCGATTCGTATTCTTCGTGTGGAATTTTTGAATGAATCTCCAAACAATCAAAAATTTCCTTCATGCTGCTAAATGTTCTACATTGTATTTTGTAACTCATTATTAAGGTTAATTGAGAACAAATGTATGCTCATCAACTTTTCCTTTTCCAGTTTCAAATATAACAAAAGATGCTGTGGCATCGGCAGTCTTCCTTATTGACATTGAATAATCATCTGATCCAATAATTGATCCAACACCAATCACCCCTCTACGGACTCCACAGTTTACAAACTCTGAATGGTGTTTATGACCAGCCACAAGATAATCTATCTTGGTATCATAAATATCAGAGTAATCTTTAATAGCAGCAGTTAAACTACGGACTTCCCCATGAATCCCTATAACATTATATCCAGCAATATCAGTAAAAATAAAGCCGGATTTATTCGTTATGTAACGGAAGTTGGGATTGTCCTCATTTATAATACGAATAATACTTCCAGTAACCATTTCAATGTTATCATGTGAATGTTCACCTTTTTTACCATCCAGTAAGCGAAGTTCACCATGATTTCCATTTGTTTGATAGTATTCTATGTCAAATTCATCGGACAATCTTCTCAGCCATTTACCCATATACTCCCCGTATATAACGGCACTTTCCGGCACACCATACCGTAATGTCCATAATTGTGAATTACGCAAGAATCCATCTAACGAATCCCCTAAATTAAATACTTTGAATCCTTTGAGTTTCTCTTTGTGTGCATAATCCACCACTTCATTGTAGAGAACTTCCATACGCATAAAAAATATCTCAGGACTATAAGCATTTACAATTTCATCATTCAGACCATACACTTTGAAATCTTTTCCAAAATGACAGTCTGCTATATTCAAAAGACCATAACGAGATGAAAGCATACCACCGATTTTTTGCGGAGGATCTACTTTATTCAGCGTTTCGTGAATAGCAGTAATGACTTTTTCCTCAAATAAATCATCCCTGGCATCTTCACGTAACCATCTGTTATACTCCAACTTTTCAGTATGAAGTTTCGCACGCTCTTTGATAAGCTCTCTCTTTTTCAATTCAAGCTCTTTCAAATAACTTTCAGTGTCATCATGGCTTTGAGTTTCCATTTTCTCTTTGAAATACTGCATAACTTTATAACCAGAAAATTCAGTTACATTTGCAGCTTTTCGTAAGCTATCCCTATGGCAGTCTAAATGTAAAAGCGTGACAATATCTTCCCAGTCCAAATCGTCCGGCTTTTCTTCGACCTTTATAGAGATGAGTCTAAGACCATATTCGTAATCAGTCTCATTTTCCAACTTTTTGTACTTCGGATTGATACCAACCACCCCTTTTTATTTTTTGACTGTTACCATAAAAGCAAGGTTTTATGTACGTTCCTACATACTCCCTTATTCATAATAGGGTGCAAAAACAAAAAACCTCTGTAAAAAGCTCCCTTTGCTAATTACAGAGATTTTAGCTTATCAAAAAACACCTGTTCCGTTATGCTTTATGGCTCATTTTCCATTGTTTGATATCATTGGAACGCTTAATCTTTTGACAATTATTACACCTACATTTAGTTGTATTAGTAGCCATTACAGAAAATTCATTACCACAGTCAATACAAACACCAATTCTGACCTTTTTAGCTTTTGATTTATTATATCCACGATGTTTATAACAAAAAGAGGCATCTTTGAATTTGCTCTGCTTAAATAGTTTCCCACAAATTTTACATGTACCAATTTTCTTACCACATAATCTGTCGTAATGTAAACTCAAATGATCGTAATCCGTGATATAGTCAAGCACATCGTCTGGGTTATCAGATATATCAACGAATTTCACAAACCACGATCTGTATTTATTGTTTGTAATATCAAACAACCCATTTCTAAACAGACAACCAAGAGAAAAATTTTTCTCTTCCGCATTCTTAAATTTACATGCACCGGCTTTATAAATATCTCTTTTCTCCATATGACAATAAAAAAGTGTATCTTCTGTGATAGTGGCAGAATTCTCAATGGAAATACTATGTAGCCTGTGATATTTTGCATCAACAAGCATCACAAATAACATCCGGCGGTAATTGTCATTCTCAATCGTGCAAATTTTCTCCCACTCCTTTTTGGTGATAGGAGTAGGGAGTGGCAATTTTAACTTATACAGTCGTGAGCTGGCAACTGCATTGTCGATATCCTGAAATTTCACAATGTAATTGAAATCAATGTAATACCTATTGCAAAATGCTTTTAGCTCTTTTTCTATTTGGCTGTCTAATTGTTCCATATCTTCAACAGTGACATTATTGTAGTCCTTCCCGGACTCTGTAATCGCCTTGTATCTCAAATATTTTGCATACAAGAGCAAATCAGATCTTTTGTATTCGTCAACAGCAGTAGTGGAAGCCTCCATTTCCTGCGCAACGGACAATTCATCGAAATAAATCATACATTTACCTCCACAACGCTATATTTTTTACCGAGATATGATATTGTTCCGTTTTTTTCATCCAAAACTGGCATTTTGGGTGTGACAGTAGAGTTCTTTTTCAAGTTTTCTACAATCTGGTTGCCAAAAATACTCCAACAGAAGTCTTTTGTACGGCTAGGATGCAGTTCATAGCATACATAGATTGCCAAATCGCAAGCATATTGCACATCACCGATAAACTTATCTGTAATTCTGTCTCTGATGGCAAGCGGATATTTGATAAATTCCGATGTTTGAGAGACACTGTGAGTATAATCACTCTTGCGTTTTACTCTTAAACTGTCTTTTTGTGCTTTGTAGTCCAGGTATTGAGCGTTCATGTACTCAATATCTTCTTCAGCAAAGTTCAAATTAGTGCCAGAATACATTGACTTAACCAAATGTTCCGGCGTTTTCATATGTCTTTTTCTTTTTATTTCACTTAAATGCTTCTCCATATAGTGACAAATCTTATTCATCCTGCCATTATAATCAATCAGTGGCGAATAAGGGTAAAATTTATCAATTAGATAATCCCTCTCAGCGTCAGTAAGATCTTCCGGCGCAGAATCCAGAATGTCATAAATTGATTTTTGGAACAACATCATGCACACATCGTTCTCTTTATCCAGGTATTTAAGATACTTAGAGTTCTCAGAGCTGTAAAGATAACGGAAGAAGTAAGGTTTCTTGTCTGCAACTATTGAATTGTAAAACTCAAAGTCAATATCTTCCACATCGTCTGGCTTTTTAGAAATCTTCCTTGTCCAATGTTTAGGCATTGGCTCAATTTTTATTCCCTTCGCCTTATCAATCGAATCTCCCTGAGACTTTCTGATAAGTTTGAGGCGTTCCAAAATCTCATCTTGCTCACGCTTGAATGTAATATCACCCTCATAGCGTGCTAAAATCTCATAGAATGCAGTTGAAATATTCGTAATACGACCAATTGTACTATCGAATGATTGAATGTCTGCTTTGTACAGTTCATCTTCTGAAATGTACTCTTTATCTACAGTAGATTTTGAGTATGTAATTGGAAGATTGTCGTAACGGCAGCGTAAGAACACTGGATTATCAGTAGTGGCTACAATATCTCCGTCAAAATCGGAGTCTGCATGAATTATGCAGTCACAACCCCAAACATTATAAACAATGCCACTTGTCAGATATTTGAACCATTTTTCTGTTAATTCATTGTTCTTCAAGTTAAGTTTATTCACTTCTGAACGCCATGTAAGCGGTGATCTCATAGCAACAACATCAGTTTTTCCACGTTTGTTCCAAAAGTAAGAGTAATGCTCAAATTCTTTTAATGCACCGGTAACTGTACGACCAAATGCGTGCTGCATAAATGCATACATATCTGGAATCATTACACTAAAATTACCGTCCAGAATAAGTTTTCCTAAATAAGTTTCTCTGATTTTTTTATTTATGCTCATTATGATATTTGATTTTATATATTCTTCGCTAATCATTTCTGGATTAACAATCAGTGCTTTCGCAACATTGTCACTTGTCAAGTCAAAAATGTTGTTAAAATCAATATCATCTTTATCACATAGTTTTCCAAGCAAAAATAATATCGCCTGGTTTGGATCGTCAATCGAAATACCATTCAGCCACTTTACAGTAGGATCACATAACTCAGCTACGTCATCATCATTTGTGAGATCAATAGCCTGACAGAATTGATAATTGGAACGAAAACAATTATCGTCTGTTTTAGGAGTAACTTTTGTAACTCCCCACAAGAAACCATTTTCTTCACATAATCTATCATATTCTTGAATTGAATCATAAGCATTCCATAATTTAAACTGTGACTTTGTAAGGATCATATCTGTTTTAGTTATATCTACCAGATTCCCATACAGATCTTTCATTTCTGTAATCCCACATTCTGCAGCATACTGTTTGAAATCAACAACGAACACCATACCTTTTACATATGCGCATCTTACACAGAATGCAGATGGGATATAATCTAATTCCAGTTCATCAGCTACACGCTTTGCGAATTCCACAGAAACAGCACCACATCCATCGAATAAATTAAACGGCAGAGTTTTTATCTCTTCAGAAACTCGCTCATTATTTGCAATAGCGTCTTTTTCTTCTTTTGGAATCTTTGAAATCCAATCAACTTTCTTTTCCATTTCGATTTCGCAGTCATCAATGAGATAAACATTCGGGTGTGGAATTGTGTAGGTTGCAGAAGATGAGAGAGCAAAGTAAGCATTGTATTTGTTTTTCGTTATTTTGACGCTTTTTGCCCCACAACGTAATCTTTTCTTTAACTCTGCATCAAAATCTTCACGAATTAAGATTACAGTATTTACTCTCGCTTGTCCGGCACTACACATGAGGCGAACATACTTAAATCCATTTATATATAATCCATCACGAATGATTTTTCTGTAATGAGAAATATCATCAATGACAACAGAAACATATTCTGGAATGAATAGCATTTCATCAATCTTACCGTTGATTATTGAGATTTGCCGTTTCGCATAATCATTAAATTGCTTTTTTAAATTTTTCTTTTGGGCGTATAGGTCACTTAATATAGCCGGATCATACCGCATTATATTAGGGTTACGCTCATACCGTATATTTCTAATAGTTCTCAATGCCTGGTTATCTGCCAGAGCAATCAATTCACCATTTTGCCGAATATCACGAATATGATATCCCGAATTACCAAGAATCCTCTTTAAGTGATATCCAAACTTATCTAATCTAGTGGAAGAGAATTTCATGATATAAAATTGTTGTAATTTTTTCATTTGTCCTCCCTGTCCAGTCTATCTTTTATCAGTCTTGCTTTCCATTTCTCCAATTCATATACAGATTTCACATCTGGAATATCGGATATGGTAGCAGTAATGCCAAAATCCTTCAGAACAGATATCGCTATCTTCAAATCTTTTTCGGTTGGTTTGGCTTTCACTTGATTTTCAATTCTACGAATTTTATCCCTTTCATAATCAAGGTTGTCGTAGAGTGTCTTGTCATATACTTTGTCCTGATTCATTTTCTTATTTCTCCTTGCTCACATAAAAAATCCCATTACTCTTTACAACATTCACATCTGGAACAAACTTAACAATTTCCGTAAGCTGCTCAATTGTAAATACATATCCTTTTGCACCGTTATACACTTCACGTAACGCATCATTCACAACATCCCGAAATCCAAGAGCATATTTTCTGGACTTCTTGAGATATTTCTGATTGGCAGGATATGGTGTTGTATTTCGTTTGAGTTTTGGCAAGGTGATATCATAAAAATATTCTTGACTACTTCTGGTATGTGGATCTGAATGATATTCTTCAATCGTGTTGGCATTTGCCCCAGATACACATGTGTTATAACAATTCTTCGGTAGCCAAAAATAATTTAAAACATCTGAATTTGCACTAACCATATTGCTGCGTTCTCCATTTATTATTGTTTGATTATAGAAAACGAAAATAATTGGATCAATCATTTTCTCCACAAAATCCAACTATATTCGTTCCTACACTGATTATACCACTAATTCAAATATTGTCAACATTTATTATGGTTTAATTATAAAAACCAACCAACAAAGAAAAACTTAAATTGTGGCGTTATTTATATTTATATATATTATATATATTTATATTATTATTATATTATATATAAATAATAAAGAGATATATAAATATTTATATAATTGGCTATACGTTAGTATAGACAATTATGGGACATATTTTGTTTTCAATTTTCGCCACAACATAACGAAGATTCAGTCTTCAGATTGCATTTTTTTGTAAGTTCGGTAAAGCATCGAGGTCGAAAAGAGCTGGAACGCCGATAAATAGCTTATTTTGGCATAATTTTCTTTTTGGTTGGTTCTTGAATTTATGGGGCAAAAATGATAGGTAAAATACATATTTTTAATCAGTTCGGAAGAAGCCTTGATTTATGGGGATTTTAAAGGATTACATCATTATTATAGGTTTAAAATTGGGTATTTTTATAATAGTGAAAAAGTCGGAAATCAGCAAAGGGAGCTAAAGTTGTCGAGGTCGGTTACGAGTTCGGAGAGGGTAAAAGAGGGGGTAGACTGAGATAGACCTCGAAGCGGATTGAAAACGCTGGGAATCGCTGCAAAAATGTAAATATACCCCCCCTGGTACGTTTTAAAATAAAAAAATCGCTTGTAAACGGCATTATTAGCGGTTTTCAGTGTACCCCGTTGAATATTACTTTTTGAGGTTAAGTAATATTCAGGCAGATCAGCACACAAAAGCCGGATTTTATCGCCAGAAATCGCCCCGAAAAATTGCCAGTAAAACCCGGAAAAATCGGAAGCCGGAAGAATTGCGGAGTTCGGAAGCAAAAGAAAAATTTTAGAAAAAGACTTGACTAATAAAATTCACATGGTTTTTTACTCTTTTCTGCTGCTTTTTTTCTTGAATATCACGGAAAAACAAATTCAGGTATAAAAATATTATGATCTGTATTTTGATTGATGGAGTGGGGCGAAACTTAGAATATAAAATACAGAGTTATATATTTATCTTGGATAGATTGAATAAATATTATATACATACACTTTATGATTTAACTATTTTATATTCTTTATATCTTTAATGTTATAGTTATATTATTATTATATTATATATATTATATATCTATTATCTATATTACTATACTATATATTGTATATATATATCTATATATCTTGTATACATATACTAGATATAGTATATAGATATAGTGTATATGTATACTGGTATAGTGGCGGTAAACTCTACACGCTACAACCTCGCACGATCCAGACCATACGAAAAACTTTTAAAAAACACTTGACACATTTATTTTTGCGTGATAATATACAATCACAACAAACAAACAAACACAACAAAACGGAGGAAGAAAAAATGTTAGCATATGTTGATGCAATCGTGAGAGAAAACACAATAACAGTTGATGGTTACACAACCAATAAAACAGAGCGTGGTATTATCAAAGATGCAGCGAGAGCCATTGAAAAATATGACAAGGAAGAAGCAAAAGCGTTATTGAGCTTTTTAGAATGGGGAATTGATGAATATAATACACCTTTTGTAAAAGCTACGAATAGTGACGGCGGTTATTTCTGTGAGTATGAGGAAGTGCCATGCGCCACAAAATACAACGAAGAGACAGACGAGGCAGAATATAAAGAAGGATATCACAACTATTTTTGTATTAGATTTGTACGATAATCAAACAAAAATAAATGATATCATTTGACAAAATATAAAACAGGTGTTATTATTCAATTACAAACAAACACAACTTAAAATACACGGAGGTATTAAAAATGATGCAGTGGAAAAATAATAAATGTTATACAGTGAGAGAGACAGAGAGATATATCAGAACTTATTTTGTTGATACTAAATACAATAGAATAATGCTGATAGAAGATAAAGAAGATCATGATATGGATAGAATAAAGATTGTTAGATTTGGAACTAAAGAAAAAGATGCTGATATCATAGTTGTTTATAGATATGATGATCCGGCTTTTGTGGAATCTGTTATAAATGGTTTTATGAAATAAAAAGCGTAAAGAGTCCAGGCAGTAAAAAGCCTGGATTTTTTTATTTTAAAACCACAATCAAACAAAAATAAAAAATATTTATAAAAAGACTTGACAACTTTATTATTGCGTGATAATATACAAGTACAAACAACAAACACAACTTAGAAAAATAAACGGAGGTAACGACATGAAATACTTTACAAATTGCAAATCATTAGAGGAACTGAGAAAAGAATATAAAAAACTTGTAAAAGAAAATCATCCAGATAACGGCGGTTCTGAGGATGCTATAAAAGTTATCAATGTAGAATATGAAACAACATTGAACAACTTAAAAAATGCAGATGAAAACGAAAACGCTTGGAAATATGACAAAGAAAAAGATGAGCTTTTCCGTGATGCATTAAACAAGATCATCAACTTAGAAGATGTTAAAATTGAAATTATAGGTTGCTGGATCTGGGTTACTGGCAATACATACAATGTAAAAGAACTTTTAAAGGCTGCCGGTTTCAAATATTGCGGAAAGAAAAAAGCGTGGAGCTGGCACGCTGGCGAAAGATATTATAAAAAAACTAAAAGGGCTTTAAGCATGGACGAATTGCGCAACCTTTACGGATCAGAAGAAATAGAAAAAAGACATGCTGACAGAATCGCATAAAAACATAAAGCCGGGAGCAATCCCGGCACACTATAAAATAGCTTGAAAGTTGGGAAAGAAAAATTTTTAAAAGAATTTTCAAAAAGGTATTGACAACAAGCAATAATAAATGTATAATGCAAACATAAACAAACAACACACAACTTTAAATCACGGAGGTAAATATCATGACAAATGCAAGATTAAAAAATGTATTCTCACTTAGCAGCAAGGTAACAGTTTATGTACCGGCAACAATTAACATTAACAAGGAAATCGACAATAAAGAATTTGTTGACAGAGCTGCAACACTTCTTTCTGATTGTTTCGGAGGTGCAACAAGTACAGATGCCCTGGGTTACTGGACAAGCCCAACAGCCGGACTTGTAAAAGAGAAAACAACAATGGTTTTCGCTTATGCAAGTGAAAAAGATTTAAGAAACAAACTGGATCAAGTTATTGATTTATGTGAAGATCTTAAAAAAGAAATGACGCAAGATGCTATAGCGTTAGAGATCAACGGCGAAATGTTTTTCATTTAGTAAAACAAACTATAATAAATGGGGCAAGCCATAAACGGCAAGCCCCTATAAATTGGAGGGCGTGCAATGTATCAGGAATTTAATGAAATCTATTTGAAATATAAAAAGTTTTTACCTCAGAAATTAGCTTTTAAAATGGCATATAAAGCCGTTCAAGGGAGGAAATGCAATGAATAAAATTATGGGATATAATACGGGAATCGTTGACGAATGGGGAAACGTTTTTGAATTGGCTATGATCGTGCCAGGTTTCGCATATTATGCAAATTATGAAGAATCAGACGAAAACGGTAATACAGTAGTTGTAAATGATAAAAACGAAATTTTATCGAATAACATTTTTGCAAATAATGATTTTATGCAAACATTGGAGCAAGTGAACGCCGGAAAGCTACAAGCGTTATATATTAGCGATAAAATGAAAGAAAATATTGATTTATTGCGTGAGTCTGGTTATTTTGATTCATAATCAATCAAAAATAAATGAAAAATACTATTGACAAACAATCGAAAATAATGTATTGTATTTATAACAACAAACACAACTTTAAATTATGGAGGTTTTAGAAATGGCAAAATTAACAAGAGATCAGTTAGAAAAATTCAACGGGAAATGTAAAAACGGCTTTTCTTTAGATTTGTTTTTCTTTTGCACTTGGGGCGAAAAGAGATGCAAGAAAATCGTGAAAATTGGCGATGATTCAATTATTTATGATGTGATTGTTGAATTTTACGATAAATATGAAAATTTCAAGAAAGCCGGAAGTGTGCCGACACTTATTATTAACAAGTGCGTACCGACTGGTACAGAGGGCGTTTATAGTGTGCATGAGATCCACCGGGAGGAAGTCGGGGAAATGGTAACAAGAAAGACCGTTAAAATCCTTCAGGAGCTTACAGAAGGATATACAGACGAAAAACTTGTTGATATGATTAAAATGCTGATTGCAGCATAAAAATGGAGGTTTTGACCATGAAAAAGAAGATTTTGACAATATTATCAGTATTTAGCATTGTTGCAAGTTTAACCGCTTGCAATAGTGCAACGGAAGCCGTAAAAGAGCCGGAAACAGCGAAAAACTGGGAAGTTAGCACATATTATATGAACGGGTATTATAATCCAGAAACAAAAGAACTAACAACCGTAGATGCTGCCGGAAATTGTGATATTTGGGATAATATCGAAATTTTGGATTTATACAAGGATGCAGACTATTGGAAGGATATAGACGAAAACAACGAGGTTTTTGTGTGGGCAAAAATCAGCACAAACGGCACAAAGTCAATAAATGACGATGAAGCGGTTGTTTTTCCTGGAAATTACAGTGTTTTCAAGGATCACGCAAAAATATTTGTATTAGATGGTGAAATCATTGTAAAGGAGAAATAAAAATGTTTGGTTTGCTGTTTACTTTAATTTTCGGGATCAGTGATGAAATCAAAATCAGAAAAGATATAAAAAATGAGCGTATAGAGTCAGCAAAACGATGTGCCGATTTTAAACGCAGGATGAACCAGTGGGAAGAACTAAAAAAGAAAGATTATAGAAGATAGGGAGGATCATATCATGAAGAAAATGAATAATATTGTTATTGTGGCGTTGTGTGTGGCTATTTTAGGCGTTTTATTGATGGGATGCGGTAAAATATCAAGCAATAATAATAAAGCCGTTAAAAATGAAAATACGGCGTTTTCTGAGGTATTAGAAGCGGAAGAACTGGAAGCAGAGCAGCCGGAAGCCGTAAAAGACGAAACAGTATTAAAATGCGAAGAAATAGAGAAAGAAATCATTGAAGAATACGGAGATTTTGAAATGTTTTCAACTTCTGAGTTGACCGGCGAAATGTTAGAAAATCGTATGAACGGCGATAAAGTTATCGTTGAGCGTACAAAAGGAATTGTATTAGATGACGAATTAAACGGATCAGCAGAAGATTACTATATCAGTTATAAAAGCGTAGAAGGGGCGCAGCCTGGGGACGAAGTTATAACATATTTAGTATATAACCCGGCAACAAGCTATATAGATGATATTATTGAACGTTATGACGTTATTGTTAAGTAAATGCAGAGAAAAGGAAGATCCGGCGTAAAAGTCGGATTTTCTTTTTATAAACAAGCAAAAATAAATGCAAAATACTATTGACAAACAAGCTAAAATAATGTATTATGATATTAACAACAAACAAACACAACTTTAAATTAGGAGGTACAACATGAAAGCAAATGATATTTCTTTATATGATTTAGTTGGTAAAAGATTTAATACACTGGATCGGTTAAAGATGGCTATTGAAAAGATAAGCAACATGAAAGTTGATATGATTGCTGAGAGTCAAACAGAAAGACCAGAAGATAGTGACGATATGATTGACTTTTGTTATCTTGAATTACAAGATATTCATACAATGTTTTATTTAAAAGATAACGCCGGAAGATATTATATCACAGAGGTTGAATTTTAAGGGGGAAGTGAAAATGGTAGAAAAATCAAAAGTAATCGGAATTATGTTGCAGCATTCAGATGGCGATAAAGAATATTATGAGCCGGAACTGTTAAAAGAAGATATTGAGGCAATTTTCAAGATTCTTGAAAAATACGGCGATGATAATGATTCTATTAGAGGCGATTTAAAAGTTATCGACCAGGAAGAAAACACAGAAGACATTGACAGCGATTTTGAGCATACATCAAAAGAAATGGCAGATAAACTAATGGAATTCAACCGAGACTTTTCGGATGATTCGGAAACTATCGCAGAAGAAGCGGAGTATTTAATAGGTGTATTTGATAAATTGAAAAAGTCGGAAGATTTTAATATTCTGGCACATCATTTAGATACAATGTTTATGGATGGTGTTTTTAAATAAACTATAATAAATATCGGAGGTATATAAAAATGAAAGTTAAATATATTGGTTTCGGTGGCTATATGGAAGTTCCTTGTTATCAGGACGAAAACGGTAAAATCTATTTTGATGAAAATAACGGGCGTAACGGTTTAAACCTTTATACTGGTGCTCATATGGATTGTGGCGAAATTTGCGGAGAACCTTGCAGCAGAGTAACAGAGCCGGTAGAGTGCGAAAATCCTTTTGTGAGAAGTCCCAAAGAAAGAGAATACATGCTATTAAACAGATTGCAACTTGATTGTAAATATTATATCAATTGTGCCGGTAAATGCAGATCATCAAGTCTCTGGTCTGATATTGATACCATTATAAAAGAAATGGAAAATATCATGGATTCATTTACAGAAGAAGAGAAGCCGGAATGGTTGACAGATGCGGATTTTGAAGCACTTAAAAACGAGATAAAGGAGATTCAGGAGTATGAAGCGGAAAACGTACAATAATGTATTGAAAGCCGGTAAATTGATTCAGGCAAAAGGATATAGTGAAAAAGAATCATTAGAAATCGCAGTACAGAAGTTTGACGAACTGGCAAGTCTTAAAAATGGTATGTCAGTAGAATGGTTGATTGACAGAATGGCAACCAAAACAGAAAGAGAGGGCGAAAGCATGAAGTTATCAGAATCAGACAAGAGCTATTTCAAAAAGTGCGGATATCTTGACCAGGATATCCCACAAATTGAAAAAGCTATTGAAGTGATGCAGTATGAAGACGAAAACGACAAGAAAGTATCAAGAAAATACGTTCTTGATAATATGGATCGTGAAACCTGGTTATCTGGTATCGGGCGTGCAGCTTTTCATTGGAGTGCAACGAGAGAGACAAAAGACGGTAAAACAATCTTTTTTGATGCAAGAAAACTGTTTAAATAGGGGGTAAAAATCATGTTGAAGTTTGAAAATACAACCACAAAAGAGAGTTTTGAAAAATCTGTTAAATGGAGCAAAAATAAAATTGAAGAAATGGAGAAACCATACGAAAATCAAAGATTGTGGAGAATTACAGATTGTTTCGGAAACATCTGGAATGTGCTATTTACTGGCAATGTTGACGAGTACCGTATTTCATATAAAGATGAATTTTCGGTTGATATCTTGATGCCTGGTAATATGGTAGAAATTCATAGAGCTATTAAAGACGGGCGAAATCTTAAAGCAGACAGAACTTTGAAACAGTTCATGCAGTTAGCTTTATTGATGAGTTGTTATAAAAAATTTGGATATTTAAAATAATGGAGGGTAGAACATGGGACAGCGTTCACAAATTTATGTAAGATACAATAAAAGCAATACACAAAAAGGGTTGATTGCAAATTATTATAGCTGGAATTACAGCGAACGAATGATAAGCAGGGCAAGATGGGGTATTGAATTTATCGAAGGGTATTTTAAATATATCACAGATTCAGAATACAGATGGATGAGTTCAAAATGGAATGTGATGCATGTATCAAGAATTTTTGACACAAATTTTGATATGCATGATGTTGCTATAAGCTCTGATATTATAAAAGAGTTGTTGGGGTTCTATAACATTTCTATAGATAGCGGGACTATAAAAGAAGATTTTCAGGTAGCACTTGTAAAAGAGGCAAAAGAGAACCAAACAGAGCATATAACGGCAAAACAAGCGTTTCTTGAATATGTGTTTACTAAACATGATAATAATGATGGCAAGTTATTGGTAGATATTCAGGATAATGGTATTAAATATTGTTTTCTTGATTCTGATGTAAATATGGATAATATTATGGATGCAACAGCTTATATGATATGGGACAACTTGACAAGTGTAGAGCCAGATTGGACAAAAAGCGAATATATAGAACCAGACCAAAAAGAGAGATGCAAGGATAATATTAAAGCTATTGAAAAAATGGCACAACTTATGACAAAAGAAGAAGTTGAGGACTTTATCAATTACGATTACTTAAATGATATGGATAGCGTGCCGTTTTCATAAAAAGAGGATAATAATGGACGAAAAGCATAGAGAACTTTATAGCACAATAACAGAATTTTCAAGTAAATATGGTTATCATAAGTTTAATGATGATGAAAACCATAGAGAGTATATGCAGCTTGTGGATATGTGTATAAATGCCGGATTGATTCCACAAGCGAATAGAAACGAGTTTTCTACACATGGAAGACTAGAAGCAGCAATTATATATGCAGATAATAGAATTAGATTTTGCATGGACATGGGAGGTAAATAAAATGTTAGTTTCATCAAAGAAAATCGAGAAAATGTTGCGTGATCGTGATAGACTTGAAAGAATGGCAAAAATTGAATACCAGGAAGCAAAGGATCTTTTTAGCGTTGGAAATATGGAATTCGCTATTGAATTGCAGCTTGCTAATCAGCATTTAGGAGCGTCAAGAGAAATTACAAGAACATTGAAAAATATTGGATATGAAGAATGTAAACGAATGTCAGAAAAAGAGAAACAGTTGCTTATTGCTGGCATTAAACAAAAATTGTGTGGTATTGGTGTTATTGGTGTAGGTGTAATTTTTATATCTTCCGGGATGCCGGTTGTATTTATTGCATTGTCAGCAATTGGAAGCACTTTATGTGTTTCAAAAGAAAATGTTGTAACTGTATGTAAAAATAGGCTTGCGTTACTAACAAACGTAAATAAATGATATTGACAATAATGGAAATAGTGGTATAATCGTTTTAAGGATGGATATACCACTTATTCTATATTCAGGAGGTAAAAAATTATGAAGTTATTAAATAGTAAAGTTATGTCATTTGAGGAAGATTGTGTTGAGTACGAAAACGAACAAGAATATTTAGAAGATCTTGACAGACGAAGAAAAGATGGCTGGACACAAGTGAAAACACCAGATTTTGAAAATGGAGTTATGAAACGTGTAAGTAAACAATTACCAAACGGTCATTTTACACAACGTTATAAACGGTACAATGGTATTAAATTAAATGTTTAGGAGATAGATATGGGATCTATATTTTCGTATACTGGCGAAGCAGCCAAAACAAAAGAAATGATTGAAGAGGGACGAAAAGATATTACTTTAAATACCCTCTACAAACATTCCAGAGGCTTTTATTGGAAAGTAAATAGCCGTGGTTATATTCATGTTGTATTGCCTGGTAAAGTGACTTTAAACGGCGAATTTAGCCATTATGAGGTGCAGGATCATTTACTGACTGGATATAATACATTAAGAGTAAAGAGTGCATACGGCAATTACAACACAAGAAAAGAATGTATAGAAGAGATTGAAAAAGAATTATAAGGAAGGAAAAATGGACGTAGTAGCATTAAAAGATGGAAGTATTGAAATAATTGGAAATCATAGAGATTTAGTTGATATTGTCCGGGATAAATGTGGAGATGATATTGCTAAAAGGGTGGAAGAGCTTGATCCAGTATGTTATGACGAATTATATACAGCAAATTCTACAATCTGGGAAATAGCTGATATTTTAGAGAATAAGGACGAAGACGGAACATTAACAGCGGATCAAGTTGATAGCATAGAAAACAAGTTTGAAGAATTACAACATTGTATTTCTTCATGTATTTAATAAAAATACTTGACAATCAATCAATAATAATGTATAGTATAAATATAAACAAACACAACTTATAAAGTACATTACGGAGGTATTGATCATGTCAAGTAATAATAATTATTATGAATTTAAGGATGCGAAAGTTGCAATTGCAATGGAGCTTGTAAAAAGAGGTTGGAAACTGTATGGTTTTCATGAAGATGAAAGTGACTGGATGACAGATTATTGGAGTCCGGCATGGTGGGAAGGAATTGCTACAAAAGATGGTTTTGTAGTAGTTGTTGATTGCCGTTGGAATGATAAAAGCGGTAAAGAAATCATTCAGCATATCTATAATAGTGAAGAAGTTATTCTTTCAGCGAAAACAAGAAGCCTGATTGAAAGACTTTCAGAAGTCAGACAGGATCGTGGAGCTTCCGCAGCGGAAGAACAGACAGCAAAAGCGAAAATTGAAAAGCTGAGAGCAAAAGCCAACAACCAGACAGAAAAGATAAAAGTAACAGACCATTACCCGGAATATCAGCCGAACCCACCTAGAATGTCATGGCATGTTGAAAAAGATGGTGTTATCATCGCAAAAGGTAATGGAGTCGCAAAGTTTTCTGATATGAAATACTTTGATAAAGAAGGTTATGAAAAAGACTTAAAGGAATGCGACAAAGACAGCTATAGATATGAAAGAGCTGAAAAACTTCTGAAACTGGCAAAACAGTTTGAAAAGTTCATGAATAAAATTGACTCTGTTGCCGGTTGCATGATCGGTGGAAATGGTAAAGCATATGTATATACTAATGTTGAGACAGTGGAATATAAAACGGAAAATAAAGCCGTTGAATGTCCTGGATCATTAAGAGCTAATCAGTGTTTTGTCGTAAAATCATGCTTTAATCATGGTATTAGCAAAGGTTATGTATATCAGTTAAACGAGCATGAAGGTGTGAACGGCGAAAAGTATTATATTGCATACCGACTTGACAAGAAACTGAAAAAGCAGTTGACGGGAAACGCTAATCCGGCGAACTGTTTCGGATATATTTCAGGATCTTACAAAGAAAGATTTTTGAAATGGATTGAAACTGGCGCACTTGCATGGTGTGAGATTCAGGAAGTTAAAACGCCGTATAAAGTGCAGAAATGTGTTAAAAAGAAAATTGGATAAAACAAACTATAATAAATGAAAGGAAGATAAAAGAGTGGGACAACACCCACTCTTTATATAGAGAGATGACAGCAAGAACAGCAAGGGTTTTATATGACACAACAAAAACAATTACTGTAGTAAGTGGCATTGTAGGCGGTATATTAACTTTTATCGCTGCTGGTATTTCAGACAATTATACATTAGTTGGGCAATCCGTTCCGGGAGATTATGATTTAAAGATAATGCATATAGCGTTTTTTATTATGGCTATTGCTATTTTAGGGATTTTTATAATGGATCACGCTTTATTTGATGCAATGTATGACTTGGAAAGAGTGCCGGTTAAATATAGTGAATATATTGGTTGTTGTTTAGAACGTAACCAGATATTTGATAGACAGATAAAACAAGCACTCGACAGGTACTATAATTTGGATTGGGGTATGGTAGACCGTTTGGACTCGAAAATAAATGATGATGCGGTAGAAAATGGTTATGATCGTGTCCGTGGGATTTATCAAACCATATTAGGAAAAATATTTATTGTTACAGATTCAGAAAGATATGCAACAACTATATATTCTGAAAAGGAATATCTGAAAGAAATAAATTACTAAAGGAGATTGAAAAATGGAAAAAGACAAGAGCATTCATAAAACAAGTACAGGAAAGTTATTCCAGTTGATAGATTTAGAAGGGAATCCGATTGACTATGTAAAGTGTAAGGGTATTTTTACACGGTCATATATGGCAGCATTAGAAGTTGGTCAGGCGTTAAGATCTTCCGATAACGGTATGATGTTAAAGCGTATTCAGTAGGAGGGTTTTATGTCAGCAAGAATTTTAGTTGCCGGTAGATCTGAAATATGCAGAGAATTATTTAATGATCCAGAAGCATATGGTTCACATATAGCCGATAGATTATCATGTATCAATAAGCCAGCCGGTTGTTTATGGGGTTCTACATTACTTCATAATGGAGGATATCCGTCTGATTGGTTAAGATGGGTAGCAAGTGAAGGGTTTATGCTTGATAAGTATAGCAGCATGGCGGTCAGCTTTAAATTGAGCAGAAAAGCCAAAATTTGCACGATTGACACCGTAGAAGATTATCATAGATTGATGCGAAAATATGCAAAACCTAAATATGAAAATAGTGAGTATAGCAGTTTGTTTAAAGAAAAAGTAATTGACTGGAAAAAGTTATCGAAAGATTACGATGCTTTTCATTTGACAGAACGGGCATTTTGGGAAATGCGATTACCACTATCTAATATATTGAAGTGTGAAGATGGTAGCGAGTTATGTGATTTCTATTCATACGATTGTGAAAGTTGGATTCTTTTCAATTTAGATTGTATTAACTGGGGATCGGTTATCAATCAAGATGTGAAAATAAAGTCTTTGTATGATGATTAAGGAAGGAACAAGGAGGGAAATAAGTTATGGAAAAATGTGCAATTTGGAAAGATCATAAAGTTGTTGGTTATATTGATTTAACCGAAGAACAGAAAAGGATCTTGAATGAAGTTCCTGGAATTGGCGTATATTTTGGATTTGACAGAACAACACGCCCAGAGAAGTATGCAGAAAGCTATAAACAAACATAAATAAAGATTGACATTACACAACTTATAATGTATAATAGGATTATAAGTTAAGGGAGGAACAAACACATGAAAAATCAGTTAGAAAACAATGGATCATATTTAGGTTTCACAGATAATAAGACAGCTTTACAGAAAGCAAAAATTGAGAGCTGCCTAGATAAAGTATTTAGATACAGTAATGGTATTATGGCAAGAAAAGATGCTATGCTTTATGGTCTGAGAAATGGCAAAAAGCCGGAAGTTGCCGATGAAGTAAGAGGAAACGGCACTGTTAAGAAATCATATCGCATGGCATGGGACAACCTTTATAATGACATCACGAAAACAGAATATGATTTTTGTATTTATCTGATAGAACATGATCTTGTTTCTGAGGAATCTGTAAATGCTTTTATTGAAGCAGAAAACAAGGAAAAAGAAAGAGCTGCAGAAGAACAGAGAAAAGTGGAAGAAGCAGCCAGAAAAGAAGAAGAGAGAGCCGAAGTTGAGAAAGAAGAATTTAAAATCTGGCTTGCAGAAACTTCTAAAATGTATAATGGTACAACTAGAGGAAATTTAGTTGAACGTATTTATCTTGATGTATACGGCGAATTTCGTTTCCCGTTACGAGCTTTTGAATTACTGGTTTGTATTGATAATATCGAAAAGGTATTATGCCGGGAAGAGTTACAAGCACGTTTACATACAGATAATAGAGCAAGTCGAAAAGTATTTCAGTGTGTAACAGGTTTGAAGCTGCCAAACACTAATAGAGATACAATGGCATTTTTGGATAGTGTACAGAAGAGCGACTATCAGGATGCAGTTGAATATAAAACACGTAAGAAGCCAGAAAAGCAGCCGGAAGCAGAGAAAGAAAAGTTCTATGTGCTTATGGGTGCAGAAAAAGGGAAAAGAGAATATGTACCAGCAATAGGCAGTAAAATTGAATATCATGGCATAGAAATGTTTATTCATGAAACGCCAGACGGTAAAATTGCTATTTCATCTATAAAATGTGGTTTACGGATGGCAACCGGCAAGAGCAAGACAGAAGCAATTAAGGAAATGAAAGAACTTTTTAAGAAAATGGATATTGATACCATAAACAGTAGAATTGATGAGATTACAAGTTATTATGGTGTTAGCCCATACTTAAAACAAGCATAAATAAATGGAGGAATACAAAATGGGAATTACAGATAAATTCGGAAACTTTCAAATTAAGAAATCTGACAGAATCAGCCAGGAAGATCAAGCCTGGTTGACTCACAGAGAAGAATTATATAAACGTGCGATTGCAGTTTACAAGTCTGTTTATGATATCTATAAGGCAGAAAATGAATCATATTCAGAAGAAGACCGCAAAAATTACAAGTATTCTTCTTTTTTAGTCGGGAATTTTGGTGTCCCAAAATCGCTTTCTGATGTTCAAAATAGTTATATAAGTGGTATTTTCAGTTACTTTTCAAATAAGTATAATGTGCAACTTGAAAACAATTTTGATAGATATGATCTGGATAGAGAATATTACAGATACAATGACTCAGATCCTATCAAAGAGCTTGTTGTTGACTTCATCGACTACCATGCAGTGCTTGACAAAATTTTTGACCAGTTAGGCGGTATGAGTTTTGAAGAAAAGGCTATCAAAGAAGTAAAAGATAAATTGAAAGAAAAATGTTACAACGGCTATCGTGATACATGGGAAATTAAAGTAAAAGGTAATAAATTCACATATACAGGCGGTTATTGTAGCAAAGATAAATATTTTGATTATTACAATTTCGGTAGTACAGAATGGTTACGTGCTTTTATTGATGCGTTGGCATTTAACACATATGGAGAAAAAACACAAGTTTATTCACTGAATCATCTATATAGTTCTTATTCTATAAGACTTAAAGAGGATGATTTTCAAAATGGATTTTCAGCACCAGAGGTCGGAGTCAAGCATGTCAAACTCTTCAAGAATGGAAGGATTGATGTTACTTTTACAGATGCAGAATTTTGCCGTA
Source organism: Coprococcus sp. AM11-30B (assembly GCF_027674365.1). Lineage (NCBI taxonomy): Bacteria > Bacillati > Bacillota > Clostridia > Lachnospirales > Lachnospiraceae > Coprococcus > Coprococcus sp. AM11-30B. The sequence continues at coordinate 73,478 of NZ_JAQDVB010000006.1, forward strand.
AATTTGCAAGAGAATGGTGTGGTTATACACTTATTTAGGAGGAATCATATGCACGACTATAAATGGCATAAGGTCAGTGAAATGCTGCCAGATAAATGTGGAATTTATGATGTTAAAATCAAGAATTGCTATGATGAAATTGTAGAAGTCAAAGCATTATATACATATACAATAAATGAAGGTTTTACATTTTGTCGGTATGGTAGCACGATAACAAATGTAATTGAATGGAGATATACAAGTCATGAAGTATAAATGTACAAATGAAGTAATCCCACAGGAAATGAGGGAAGATATCAACACAAAAATTGAATATATTGTGAATAATGATCTACCAGAAGCGGAAACAGGTATTTCAAAAGATGATATTTTCAATGCGTATACTGGATTAGGTGGGCTTCATGGTTTAGAGTTTGCTAACTATGATAGTTACTATGATTACCAGAGAGCGAAAGTCGACATTGAGCAAGGGCAGTTCTTTACGCCTTATAAGCTGGTTGAATGGATTTATAATTGCTTACATATTTCAAATACTGATTTGATAGCAGATCTTACTTGTGGACATGGTTCATTTATCAGTTGTGCGCCGGTTGAATCGAATTTCTACGGTTGCGAATTAGACGGGAAGCCGTACAGAGTGGCAAAATACCTTTATCCAGATGCAAAACTGGAAAATACAGATATTCGTTTTTATGAGCCGAAAATTACGTTTGATTATGTTCTGGGAAATCCACCGTATAATCTGAGATGGAGAAAAGATGACAGCAACTATTTGTCAGAATATTATTATTGTCTGAAAGCTGCGGAACTGTTAAAACCAGCCGGAATTATGGCTATTATCGTGCCTATGTCGTTTTGTGCCGATGATTTTTCTGATGGTGGCATGATTGACGGAATGAATGAGCATTTTAATTTTATCTGCCAGGTAGAACTTGACAAGAATACTTTTAAACATTTGGGTGTTGAGAACTACAAGACCAAAATAGTATTCTTTCAGAAAAAATCTGAATATACGAAAGAAGTTCCATATAGTACAGAGATACTTTCAGGCGTTACTTCCGATGAAGTATGGGAGCAGTATTTAAAGCCTATTACAGAAGAAAGAGAACAGATTAAAAACAAGATTTTTCTGGAAACTGTAAGAAATAGTAAAGACGATGAAGCGTGGAGCTTTAAGGTTGAGAAACTTCTGTATGATATCAAACGAAATCCGAAAACATGCAGCCAGTATGCAGAATGTTGTGAATATGTCAATAGATATAAGACACAGAAAAAGCCGGATCATATCAAATGGGACGAATGGGAACAACTTAAAATCAAGCCGAAAGACGTTATTAAGCATTTAAAAATGGTGTTACGTTCACAGAATTCAGGACTTGATAGAACTGGTAGAATTATTAAAAACAATTATACATTTGAGTATAATGGCGATTTTACATCTATAAATGATGTTGTGTTGCAAGGCTTTTCAATGGGGCATTTTCAGTCAAGATGGATTGATAAGATCGTGAATAAAAAGCGAAAGATGTATGATATCCAGAATATGCCATTTTCTGAAATGCAACCAAACAAAAAAATAGCAAAGTGGCTTGATGAGTTCACATTGATGGATGATGAAAGAACTGTAAAGCTGAATGATGCTCAGAAAGCAGATCTGAATCTATTTATTCAGAAACCGTATAGCTTCATACAGTGGGAACAAGGAAGTGGTAAAACATTCGCCGGAATTGCAATAGGTAAATATCGTTTGCAACACGATCATGTGAAAAATGTGTTTATTGTGAGTACGGCAATCTCAATCAAGAACAACTGGCAGGATGTATTGGATCAGTACGGTATTGATTTTGTTATGATTGAAAGCCTTGCAGATATTCAAAATATCAAAGAAGGTCAGTTTGTAATTATCACTTTAAATATGATGTGTAAATATCATAAATTCATCAAGCGATATGTAAAATCAATCTGCCAGAAAGCCGTTTTGATTTTTGACGAGTCGGATAATATGAGTAATCAGGACAGTAAACGGACAAAAGCCGTATTAAATGCTTTTCGCCGGTTGAAGTATAAAACACTGATGACGGGTACAAGCACAAGGAATAATATCACTGAAATTTATCCTCAGTTTGAATTATTGTACAACAATTCTATCAATATGTTGTCTGAATGTGAGTATATTATGGAACGTAACAAAGATGGAGAACTGGAAGACCAGATAAATGAATATTATTTACAGCCATATCCAGCATATCGTAAGGGTAGTAAGTTATTTGCAGCGAGTCATATTCCAGAGAAAATCACTGTATTTGGCGTATCTCAGTTCACACAAGATATTCTTAATGCAGACATTTTGAAACAGATGATTGATAAGACGATTATCACACGTACATTTGAAGAAATTACTGGCAAACAGCTTTATGAGATTAAACAGATCGCTTGTGAAATGGGAGAAGAAGAGAAACGTCTGTATAAGGTTGCATTGGACGAGTTCTATAAAATGGAATATCTGTTTGCGAAAACTGGGAACAGCCGGAAAGATGCAATGTTGAAAATTTTGAATCAGTTGCTTGCACTTTTGAAGATTTGCGCTGCGCCTCAGACGTTGAGAGAGTACAATCAGTCGATAATGCCGGAAAAATTCAAAACTGTATTATCACTTTTAGACGAATTTTCTGATGAAAGAGTTGCTATTGGTGTGCGTCATATTTCAGTAGTAAATGCATATGCAAAGGAAATCAGAAAAGCGTTTCCGGGCAGACCTATATTTGTGATTACTGGAAATGAAACTACATTGAAACAGAGAAAGAAAATTGTCAAAGAGTTAAAAGAAACAACAAACGGAATTCTGATAAGCACACAGCAGAGCTTATCTGCAAGTATGAATATTGATTTTGTGAATAAGTGTATTATTCCAGAATTGCACTGGAACAACTCTAGCATGAGTCAGTATTATTTCCGCTTTATTCGTTATACTTCAACGGAATTTAAGCAAGTGTATTTTGTAACTTATGAGAATAGTATTGAAAGCAATCTGTTAAAAATGATTCTTGTAAAAGACAAATTGAATCTGTTTATGAAGGATCAGGATTTGACAGACGATGAACTATATGAACGTTTTGGAGTGGATAGTAATATGCTGCAGAACCTCATGTACAAAGAAAAAACGGAAGAAGGTTATGTAATAAGATGGGGAAATCAAAAAGTATCGTAAAGAAACAACCATATATAAGGAAAGAAATATATTCCATTGATGAAGTGTATAACGCTGTAACAGATGGACTCTTTGAAGAGAAAAAGACATTTGTTGATATGGATGGAGATATGATTAAAGCAAATAGTCAGAGATATCAGACGTTTTTCACAAAAGGAATTAAGTGTTGCCGGTGTGGAATCGAAGGTAGATATTTTGCAAAAGAGAAAAATCCGAATGCAAGAAGATATCATTTGAATCTGTATGCGGTAGATCAAGATGGGGAAGAAGTGATGATGACAAAAGATCATATCATCCCCGTTTCCAAAGGTGGCAAGAATACGCTTGAAAATTACCAGACAATGTGCAGAAAATGCAACGTGCAAAAGGGGAATAAATTGGTTTGACATATGATAGAGAAAATATGCGATGGATAGAATACACAAAACTATCTAATGGACAATCGGCGGTAATCTGTTTTGATAAGAACTATAGACATGAAATAGGAAGTGGATATGATTATGCAGTTGCTTTTGCTATTGCTAATAAAAAGAAAGTTTTAAGGCAGTGGCTTAATAGTGACGGTTACGGCGATTTAGATATGACAACAACTGGGAAATGTGGTGTTGAGGGATTATTGTGGGCTTTTAAAATGGTTCGTGAATTTATAGGAACACATATGTATGAAAATGATAGAATCATTGTATATGGTTCAGATGCAAGAAGACAAAAGGTATATAGACATTTTCTCACTACTAGATTAGGGTTTGAAGAAATACTTGATCCATATTGGGGAAGATGCCTTGCAAAAAACTTATAAACAAACCAAAATAAATGTTGACACAATAATAAAAATGTGGTATCTTATATATAAAGAAAAACACAACTAATAAAAATTCACGGAGGTATTAAAAATGAAGAAATCAACAATCCCTTACACAGTTATGCAGTTAAAGAAAATGTATGAGAAATCTGGAATCCTGGATTTTGATTGCCCTATTCAGAGAAGATATGGAATGTGGGACGATTATAAAAAGAGTCTGTTACCACATTCAATGCTTATCGGGTTTGTCATTCCACCATTGTATTTTACAAAAGAAAACAAAGGCACAAGAGATAAAAAGAACAGACCAGTATCTAATTATTCTTGCATTGACGGTCAGCACAGACTTCGCAGCTTATTCAGTTTTATCAATGATGAGTATGCACTGCATCCAGAAACGCCGGAAGTTGAAATTGATGGAGAAACTTATGAAATCGCTGGATTGAAATTCTCAGAGCTGCCGGAAGAAATTCAGCAGATGATTAACGGATATGTTTTCACGAATTATAACTTAGAAGAATGCACAGATGAAGAAATCGAGGAAATGTTCTTTAGACTGAATAACGGATCTGGATTAAGTAAAACTCAGATTGCCAATGTAAAACTGGGTATGAATCTGGCAAAATTTGTTAAAGAGATTCTTGCCGGAAAGTTCTTTGAAGATGTTTGTCATTTTACACCAGCTCAGTATCGTAGAGCAGCAGACGAAAAGACACTTTTACAAGCTATGATGCTGTTAGATGTAAAAGACGGAGATTACGAACTTACTTCTATCTCAGAAGGTCAGGTAACAAAGTATGCGGAAAAACTGCATGATTCTTATACAGATGAAAAGCGTGAACGTCTTCTTAAAATTGTTAAGTATCTGGAAGACGGATTCGACCAGAAAGAAAAATTTATGAAGGTTGTAAATATTCCGATTTTCATGTACATGGCAGATGAGGCAATCAACAACGATATTAAAGCAGAAGATTTCTACAAATGGTTTGAGATCTTTGCAGACAAATATAACCCGGATTGTGCCTATGCACAGTATTGTTCTACTGGATCTGTCAAGAAAGAGAAGGTGGAGGGAAGAATTTCTGTTATGAGTAAAGATTTCAGAGATTATTTCAAACTTAATGATAACAATAATGAGGTAGAAGAAACAGAAATGGAAGAATCTGATGAATCCAGCGAACAGGTTACAGAGTCTAAAACTCCACTGACTGACGATTTCATGGATGATTTAGATAATGAACTTCCATTTTGCTAAAAAGATTTGAGCGGTGTATGGTAGGTAAATCCTGCCACGCCGTAAAAATAAATTAAAATCAAACGAAAATAAAGGAGAATACACAATGAAATTATTTAAAAACAAGAAAACAGGGAAAATGTATGTAACACTTTCAGAGGAAAAAGATTGCCTGGTGGGATTTGATGGAATTCCGTATACAGGATCTTCGGACGATGTTGAGGAAGTTTCGACAACAGCATCAGCACAGGATTTTCGCAGATTACATGAAGAGGCAAATGGTTTTTCTATTGGTTGTAGTGTAAATGTAGAAGATCCTACAAAAGTGACAATAGAAATTACGCATAGTGTAACAAATGAAAATAAAAGAAAATACAAAGTGGGGGATAAGTTTTCGTTTTCTTTAAAGAATGGAGAAAGTGTGACAGCACTTGCGGTTAAGGAAGAAACGGATGGAATGGTCTTCATCTTTGAAGACTGTTTAAGTAAAGCATACCCTATGAATGACAATCTGATGGATATGCTCAATAATGAGTTGTATAAATTATTTCCTGATAAGATTCGAGATGCTATGGTTTCTTTTGATGGCAATAGCATGATTAGAATTCCAACCGAAAAAGAAATTTTTGGTGTTAATAAATATGGCGAGAAAGAATCTGATGATGTAAAGCAGTTTGAGCCGATGAAAAATAGAAGAAACAGAATTGCATTTAGGAACAATGAATTTGAATGGTACTGGTTGAAAAACCGTGGTGTGAGGAGTGCGACTTCCTTCGCTTTTGTGGGCACCGGCGGTAGTGCGCACGACTCCAACGCCTCTAATTCTTATGGTGTTCGCCCGCTTTTCAAAATCAGATTTGTAGAAATCTGAAATCTTTAATCTTACCGCCATTTATGGCGGTATGTTAAAGGCTGTAATTAAGAGAATAGGAGCGTAAAAGGAAATGAAGAAAATTCGTAAAATGATTTGCATTATTATTGTATCTGGATATAAATTTGGAATAACACCATTGTATAACGCCGATGGTACATTACAGGTATATGAAGAATAAATAAAATCAGTTTTTTATCTTAAAATAAATACAATATATAGTATTTTAATGTTAATGGAATGCAATATATAGAGTGCGAGGTGTACACAAATATGCAACCTTTTAAAAAATGGAAAGAGGCATCAGATAATAAGTATAAAAGAAGAATGTTCGGTGTAATCAATAGCTCTAGTGATGAGAAACTGATAGAACTTAACAAAGAATTCTATAATGGAATTGAGTTTGATAGAAGATTAGGAAAAAAGGTTTCTAAAGTGACTATCGAAATTGACGGGCTAATAAATGAAGAGATGCGTAAAAGAGGGCTTAAAACATGTGACGATATCGAGGAAGATATTTGGTTTAGTCAGCATAGATAATAAAGGAGAAAATTATGATAGCAATTAAGTGGTCTGATTATCAGAAATATGGTTGCCCGAAATGTGGTTGTAATTCCGCAAGGAGTGGAAACGTAAGCGGTAGAGGAACGGCATTTGGTACTTGTAGAGAGTGTAAAGAAAATTTTGTGGTATTAAGCGATGAGATAACAAGATCTGCATTTGGGTATTGTACTGGTAAAAAGGATTCTCAGGGAAAAGATATTTTTGAATATCCAGAAGTACAAGAGCATCCGAGAAATGGAATTTCGTGTCATCAATGGGTACAACCAGATCCAAAACCAGAATACGGAGAGTATTGGAATTCAAGAGGAATTGGCTATGATTTGAGTGGATTCGTGAAATCTAAGAAAGCCGGAGAAAGACTTCTGAAAATGGTAAAAGAAGTTTTAGGTAAGGATAAGCCGGAGTCGTGGCTTGATTGGAGAGAGTATGAGCCTGAATGGATTCAGTTTAAATTCCAGGGAAGTGAGTTCGATTTGGAACGATTGGATAAATTAGCAACTGAAAATTCAAATATTTTGACAAAAGAAATTTTAACAGAATGTAAAATCTAAAAGGAGAAAATTATGAAGTTAGGAAGAATCGTAACAAGTTTATTAGAGAATGATCTGTATAAATTCAGTATGGGACAGGCGATTTATCATCAGTTCTCAGACTACAAGACAACATGGAGTTTCAAATGCCGGAACAAAGACGTACATTTCACAAAAGAAATGGTGGAAGAAATCAGAGAGCAGATTAAAGCATATTGTGAGCTGCGGTTTACAGAAGACGAACTGAGTTATCTGGACGGTATCAAGTGGATCAAAGGATCTTACATTGATTTCCTAAGACTCTGGAAACCACGATATGAAGATTTCACAATCACAGATGATGCAGAATGTGGACTTATCATTGAAACTGCCGGTACATGGTTAAATACTTCTATGTACGAAATCCCGACACTTGCTATTGTAAATGAAGTGTATTTCAGAATGCAGTACGATTATGACGAGCTGTTAAGTAGTTTCAAGAAAAGACTGGATAACAAGTATGCAAATCTTCGCAATGGTCATTGGTATTGTGGCACATTTTCAGAGTTTGGACTTCGCCGGAGATTATCTGCAGAAGCACAGGAACTTGTTGTTGAGAAGTTCTCACACCTGAATGATACGGCGCATTGTGCATCAAGATTTATTGGCACTTCAAACGTATTTCTTGCGAAAAAATACGGAGTTACACCAGTTGGCACAATGGCACATGAATGGATTATGTGTGTAGGACAGGGAAATCACAAGCACAATCCGGCATATTCTAATTGGTATGCACTTGACGCATGGGTTAAGGAATATGGAGTTTTGAACGGTACAGCACTGACAGATACAATTACAACCGACTGTTTCTTGGAAGATTTCCAGCTTACATTCGCAACATTGTTTTCTGGCGTTCGTCATGATTCGGGTGATCCGATGGTGTGGGGCGAAAAGATGATTAAGCACTATGAAAAACTGGGGATTGATACGAAAACAAAAACATTGCTTTTCTCTGATTCACTGGATTTTGAGAGAGCAGATAAGATTTGCCGACATTTTTCAAAGAAAGCAAAAGTCGCATTCGGAATCGGCACATATTTGTCAAATGATACTTGCGTAAGTCCACTCAATATCGTTATGAAGACTACAAAATGCAATGGTCAGGATGTGGCTAAAATTTCCGATGTTGAAGGAAAGGGAATGTGTAAGAATCCAGAGTATGTGGATTATTTGAGAAGATCAATTGGTTGGAGAATGGAGTCCTCAAAGAAAGCAGAAATGGACGAAAAACTGACTTCATATTTTAAAAGCAGTTTTACAGGAGAAAAGACACCTGTTTTAATGCATGGTAGTGGGAAAAGTAGAATGTAAAGAAAGGCGGTATCTGAAATGAGTTTTAATGCAAAAGAAGTAAAAGATAAGTGCGTAGAGTGGATCAGAGAATGGTTCAAAGAAAATGGGAATCAGTGCAAAGCTGTAATTGGAATCAGTGGAGGTGTTGACTCTTCTGTAGTAGCTGCATTATGTGTGGAAGCATTAGGGAAAGAAAGAGTATACGGTGTGTTGATGCCACAGAACAGCCAGGATGACATTGATTATTCTTATGAGTTATGTGAACATCTGGGAATTGAACATTGTGTTATTGATATTGGTAATACTGTAGAGGATATGTTGACTCTTATGTACATTAAAAGTGGGATTAAAGTTTCTAATCAGACAGAAATAAATATTCCGGCTAGAGTGAGAATGGTAATGCTGTATGCAATTTCTCAGTCGATTGACGGGCGTGTTGCAAATACATGTAATTTGTCTGAGAACTATGTTGGTTACAGTACAAAATATGGAGATGCAGCAGGGGACTTTTCGCCACTGGAATCACTGACAAAAACAGAAGTAAAAGCGATTGGTAAAGAACTTGGACTGCCGGAACGTCTGGTTGTAAAAGTTCCAACTGACGGTTTATGTGGAAAGACAGACGAAGAAAAACTGGGATTTTCATATGATGTACTGGATAAGTATATCAGAACTGGCGAAATTGAAGACATGCCAAAGAAACGTTCGATTGACACATTGCATATGTTGAATGATTTTAAAATGAAACCTATGGCACATTTTGAGTATACAGGAGAATAGCATATGAGTAAAAACCACGCAAAAGAACTTTTTGGAAAATTTAATGAGAACACAGATGATTATGACAAGTACATAGACACTGTAAAATATTGCGAATCTATAGAGGATGAAATTAGATCGGAAGAAAATGTAAAATTTCATGCTAAACTTCGCAGATTAGAAGGTTTGTTAAGTTGTCCTAATTGGAGAGAAAGAAAAAATGATATGTTATCACTTATTCATAAGGTACAGGCAGAGATAGAGCTTAAATATGGGGATTGCATAGCAAAAGAAAGTAAAACAATGTGTTCACAAGTCGGAAAGCATATTAAAGGAGAAGATAATGGGAAAAATAATATACGCAGAGAAAATAACTTGTCAGAAGTTTATAAATCTGTTCAAACTTCACGCAAAAACGAAAGATGAAAAAGATATTGAATATATGGTTGCTTCAAGAGCCAAAGAAGTTGATGAACTAAAAGCGATCAATCCAAGTAAACAAGTTGATGCTGTTGCAATTCGTGCAACAACAGAAGAAGGAAAACTGGCACTTATCAGACAGTACAGATATGCAATCGGTGGTTATATCTATGAACTTCCTGCTGGACTTGTTGACGATGGAGAAAGTGTTTGTGATGCAGCAATAAGAGAAATGCATGAGGAAACAGGGTTGACACTTGAAATCACAGATTTGCCGATTGGAAATAAGGGTGGTTATTCAAGTGCCGGAATGACTGACGAAACTTGCACACTTGTAGTAGGCAAGGTAACTGGCGAAATTTCCGATAAATATAAAGAAGCGTCAGAAGAAATTGAAGTATTGCTTGTAGATAAAAAAGAAGCAGCACGTATCTTAAAAGAAGAAAACGTATGTATCAGATTAGCTCTTGTGCTTATGATGTTTATACATGAGTAGGAGGGCGTTATGACAATACATAAGAAAGGAAAAGAGTGTGACTATGAGAAGAAACGCACGATTGCCCACATAATTGTTATTTTGGTTGCTTTGGTGTTACTTGCTATTATTTCAGTAGTGGCAGCGAAAAAGTCCAGCCAAATAGAAAAGAGTGTTACAAAATCAGATCCAGAGCCACTTGTCATTGAAAAATCAATCCCAAAAGATAACGATTCATCATTTGAGTCGGATTCTGAGAGCGTGAAGAAATTTCAAGACAAATATTCTATGGACTGGGGTTTTGTAGATGCTCAGTATCTATTAAAAATAGCAGAATATCATGGTGGAACAAAAGAAGAACGTGCATATACAATTCTTGTAACACTAAATAAAGTATTTGAAGAACGTAGATCCATACAAGATATAGTTCTTGAAGAGCTGTATGATAATGATGGACTGGAATCAGATGACTTTGAAAAAATTGTTGCATCAGATGTAACAAAGGAAGCATTAAAGATGATAGTGTATGATCGGTTCGATAATAGTGCTGGTTCTACAGAATACAAAGAATTTTATAATTAAACTATAATAAATGGTTGACAAATTAAGAAAACATGATATACTATAATCAGAAACGAGGTGATATGAAATGTCAGGCACAAACTTGAATCGGATTAAAAACAAGCGTATGCAGAAAAATAACACTTCTGGTGTTACCGGCGTTTCTTTTCATTCAGGAATGGGACAATGGTATGCAAGAATCTCTTTTAAAGGGAAAACGTATAGCTTGGGTTATTTTGATGAACTTGATGATGCGGTTAAAGCCAGGAGAGATGCGGAAAAGAAGTTGCATGATGGTTTCATATCTCAAATAAGCCATAATAAAGTTATAGAAGTGTAAAGGAGAAGAAAGATGATTAAACAGTTAATCCAGACAGAAACAAAAGTATTAAGCTCAAATACCGTTATTGATTGTGGCAACGGCGATGTTGCTATCGGTATGGCAGATGTAAAGGGCACGCCAAATGTACTTATTACATTTTCTAATATTCCACAGCAGGAAGTTGGATCAAGTGTAAAAAATAAAGATGTTATCAATACGCCGGTTGTAGTATCTTTTGATTCTGTCGAGAGTATCAAGGTTTTGAATAAGACTGTACAGGCTGCAATGAATAAGCTGAAAAAGAAAGAAGAGACAGCAAAGAGAGCAGCTTTACCGCATTTTATTGTAAAGACTGAAAGTATTATGATTCCGAGTTCTTTCAAATGTACAAATCCGAATGCAGAGAAGATCATGAGTTGCCAGCAGTATTTCAATGAAAATGGAAAGCTGGACGAAGCCATTGATGTAACAAGCACCCTTACACTTACAGATGGATATGTGAGATATCTGGTTGCGAAATACAACAAACTGGAAAAGGTAGAAGTTGTTGCAGCAAATGGTATTGATATCAAGGTTGGAAACCAGGTTATTAAATTTACGTCAGACGATATCAGACTTTCTTATGGTCTGGGAAAAGACGATGAAACAGGCGAAAAGAAGTTCTACTTATCCATTGTAAATGGTGGTAAGAGATATGAAGTTCCGGCAGAGGATAATGTAGAAGCTGCCACAATGGTTAAGAAGATTACAAATGTATTCGATGCAAAGATCGGGATTGCAGCAGTTAGCACATTGAACTTTGGACTGAAAGAAAGACTTGAAGAAGCTGGTATTACTGTTGCATATGCATAACAAGCAAAAATAAAGGACAAAACATTATGATTTACAATATAGTTGGAGATTTATTAAAACAGGATAAAGTAGATATAATTTGTCATCAGACAAACTGTAAAGGTGTGATGGGTGCAGGAATTGCATTTCAGATTAAAAGAGCTTATCCAGAAGTATTCAAAAAGTACAAAGAGTTTTGTGATGAATATGAAAATATTTTACTTGGAAGAACATTATTCGTAAATTGTAATGACGGAAAAGTTGTTGCAAATCTGTTTGGTCAAGATGGCTATGGTAGAGGATTCTGCCAGACAGATTATGTGGCACTTGAAAAGGCAATTGCTACGGTGGCAAAAACCGCAGCCAAATATAAAAAGAGTGTCGGATTTCCGTACAAAATTGGTTGCGATTTAGCCGGTGGTGATTGGTCAATAGTAAGCAAAATCATAGAAAAATATTTTATGGATTCTGAGGTGGATTGCTACATCTGTTCGCTAACACAGGAACAGGAGCATGAATGTTAAATAAGAAAGAATTTATAAATGTGGTCAGTGGTACTACTGGAAAATCTAAAAAAGAGGTTGAAAGTGCCGTTGACCTGGTACTTGAAGGTATCAAGTATGCCTACAAGTATTATGATGGCGTAAAATTCGTTGGTTTTGGTACTTTTAAGAAAAAGACAACGAAATCACGAATGGGCACAGATCCAAACACACTTGAACGAATTAAAATCGAGTCAAATGTGTTACCAAAATTCATTCCGGGAGCAGAACTGAGAGGAATCTTTGCTTAGTTCCCGGAAATTCAAAAGAAAGTGCAGATAAATTATGAGAGCATTCAGGAGTGGGGAAAGAGACTTTGTAAAAGACGAGATAGTATTTGTTGTTGATAAGCTGGACAATTTTATGAATATATTGATTGGCAAAATCAATACATACGCTGGTTATGGAAAATACTATGTTGATTTATATACGGTTACGGAGAAAAAAGAAGATATTGATCCGAACCTTAATATCAGAATTGGAGATGATGCTGGTATTAGAGAGTGGATTAACAGAGGGTATTTAGTATTACGGTCAACCGTTGAACATTACCATAAAAAGCATCCAGATTCTCCATTATATATTGTTGAGCGAAAAGATAATATTTTTCATTCTTGGAAAGTTTCGGTGGATGAATTTAACCGAAGGAAAGAAGAGAAGAAAGTCGAAGAAGAACGGCGCAGCAATATGACAGAATATCAGCTTTGCAGAGAAGACAATGCTGTATATTTGAAAAAGTGTGGTCTTTCCGATGAGGAAATTTCTGAATGTCTCAATTTGATTGATGAAAATGACTCACTACCAGATATGGAAGATATTGATATCAGACGTTTTGGGAATGAGGTTCAGTGGAAATATCGTAGTAAATGGGAAAAGTTAATTGAACTTAACCGACCAGAGGAAGAAAAGCATAGCGAAAAATACTATGCAAATATATACCATGTGTGGGATATGGATCAAGAACCTGTTTTTAGAGGGTATACAAATGAATCGCCGGAGTCTTTGTTTGAGAAATATAGTGATTATACAGAGTATTATTTTCACGTTGCCAACAAAGAGTGGAGCATCGAAAAAGGTCTTGAAATTCCAGTGGGATATGGTAGTTGTGTTGCAGCAGATGAAAATGGAGAGTTAAAACCGGCACTTGTTATAGAGTATTTGACAGAACATGGTTCTTTCGAGCTGGTTGGTGGGAAACTTAGACATTTTGACATTTCCATTGATTATAAACATAGCGTAAATACTTTTTGGATTTCTGTGCTTTCAAAAACCAAACTGAGCAACCAGGAAATCCGTGAATGGTTCTTAAAGAGAATCGGAAAAGTAACGGGGAAATATGAGGATCTTTTCAAAGAGAAAATCAATGAGCTGGACATCAGAAAAGCATAAGGGGATGAAATTGGATTCGATTGGGCATGGAACGGATATAATTCGCAGGAGCGACTACCTAATAGTCAAACTTAAAATAAACGCTGAAGAATTAAGAATGGTAGCGTAAGCTATATCAGTCTGTGAGATTGGGATATTGGTAACAGGCTGTATTAAGAGCTAATATCCAAAAGGAGAATGTTTTCTCTGTAAGTTGACTCTTCAAAAAACAACAGAGTGGTGGACGTTGTAAGAAACCTTTACAAACCCAAAAACGGAGTAGTTACCTGATTCACTGGGGCAACCGTTTTCAAACAAAATGCCCGAATGAATGGTATTGCGTAAAAGATTATATAATTAGTACGTGTTTAAGACGGGGGTTCGACTCCCCCCATCTCCACTGTAATAGCTGGTTATTGTTGTTACGGCTATTACTAAAAACCTTTCTATCTAAACGGGGCGATGTAAAAATCGTCCCAAATAAAAAAATCACACAACTTTAAACAAACAATAATAAAGAAAATGCTTGCAAAAGGCATAAAAGTATGATAGTATATATATTGTAAAGAAGAGATAAGAAAGGAATTCAACATGTCAAAGAAAAGCAAAGAAAAAGGATTGTCATTTGTATATGACAGAAATGGTGAGAAAATGCATTGTGGTGTAACATCTATTTCTGAATTTAGAAAATTAGGAAATTCAAATAATCCTTTTGCTCCACAGATGAGCGAAGCAGTAAAGGGTGTCTTTATTTTTGGTGTGGAATTTCCGCAGTATGATGGATATACTGTAAAAGAACTTATCAAAGTTTTAGAAGAAATTGATTTTACATCAAAATTAACAAGAGAATAGGAGAGTGAAAAATGTATTCAATTAACAGACAGGAAACAATTAACCCAGACTTTGATATGATTAACAGAATTGTGGACAAGCTCAATTCAAAGTTTGATCCAAACGATGCATACCATCACAGTAATGCAGAATCAGAAATGTTTGAGTTCCAGATGAAGATAGACGATAAACGCCGGGAAGCATGGCAGATCGTATTCATGGGGCATCATACAGTAGCAAGTGGTAGCTTTTTTGGATTTGATTATTCAGATTGCCAGGAAGAAGAGTATATTACACTGGAAGGAAAAAATGAAAGAAAAATTTATATGCTTGCAGTGTCAAATACGGTTAATGTAATCACAAAATTCATTGAATTTATTTCAATGTCTGACACCTCTTATCAGAACAAAAAGAAATGGATTGACACATTAAAGAAAGGTCTTGAAGACGAAGAGTAAGCCATAATAGCAGAAAGGAGCAGCATTATGGAAGGATATATTATTGATGGAACATCTGCAAGAATCATCAATTTTCCGACAGTAGAGAAGACTTTAGAAGTAGTTGAAAAACCAGAAAAGAAGGGTAACTACAAGAAAAATTATAAAGTTGGCGAAAAACAGGAAGTATATCCGTTCCGTACTCAGGAGGATCTGGAACTGATGTATAACCATTTCGTAGAGAAAAAACAGTATCGCAATGCTTTAATGTTCGTTATTGGAATCAATGTAGGGCTTAGAGCAAGTGATTTGTTGGAATTGAAATGGAGTCAGATTTTCGATGAAGATGGTAGTATTGCGAATGGAATTACAGTCAAAGAAGATAAGACTGAGAAGTTCCGTACATTTTATCTTAATGAATCATGTAAAACTGCCATTATTGAATATTATAACGGTTTAAAGAAAAAACCGGCAAAAAACGAATATGTTTTCAGTAGTCGAAAAGGAGATGGACATATAGAAGTTCGTCCGGCTGGTCTTATTCTGAAAAATGCTGCAAAAGCCGTAGGTATCAAGTATAATGTTGGTACTCATTCAATGAGAAAGACTTTTGGTTATTGGCAGTTAAAAGCTCATAAAGATGATGCTTTGTTTTTATGCCATTTACAAGAAATGTTCAATCATTCAAGTCCGCAGATTACATTAAGGTATTGTGGTTTGGCAGAAGAGGAAATGGAACAGTATTATAATGATGTGAATTTGTTATAATATAAACAGACATAAATAAAGGAGAAACAATGGTTACATGTAAAGATTACGCTCAGTTTGTAAAGAATAAACTGAAAACGAAGATTAAGGGAATGGAGAAAAAGCCAGTTTTGGCGATTATTCAAGTCGGTGACAATCAGGCTTCTAATTCTTACGTGAAAGGCAAGATTAAAGATTGTGAAGAAGTTGGGATTAGATGCATTGTAAGCAAACTTGATAAAGCCATTGAAGAACATGAGTTACTTTATCACATTGAATTGACCACATGTGTAGCAGACGGTATTATCGTTCAGTTGCCATTACCAAAACATATCAATGTTGAGCATGTGAAAAATGCCATTCCAAAAGAGAAAGATGTTGATGGTTTTCGTCAGGACAGTAAATTTGATTGCTGCACGCCAAAAGGAATCATTGATTGGCTTTATTTCAATGGCTATGACGTATGCGGTAAAAATGTTGTTGTTCTTGGCAGAAGTGAAATTGTGGGAAAACCACTTGTAAACATGCTTATTGATCGTGGTGCAACGGTTACATGTTGCAATAGTCATACAGATTATGGATATGAAACGCAGATAACAAATAATGATGCAGATGTGATTGTATCAGCTATAGGAAAAGCAAAGTTCCTTGATTGGGCAGATATTGGTTCGGATTGTGAGATTGTCATTGATGTTGGAATCAACAGAGATGATGCCGGGAAATTGTGTGGAGATGTAAATAGGGAGTCAGTTGAAAAACTTCGCCCAGATACATATGTTACTCCTGTTCCTGGTGGCGTAGGATTACTTACAAGAGTATCGCTTTTGAAGAACGTAGTTGAAGCTCATGAAAATGGATATACTGAAAATGCAGTAGAAGATGCAATTTCACTTTTACGGAAAAATGATTATTTCGTGAGAAAGATTCCGAAGAATTTATGCGAAACTGCAAAGGGATGCAGTGAAACAGGATGTGGAGAATGCTTAGACTGTAGTTGCTTTGCATGTATGATTGGCAATGAGTAACAGATATACGAGACTTGAAGAAAAATGCCCATTACTGGGAGAATATTGTAATCAGGAAGAAAAGGATTGCGATAAATGCATCAATCAAGAAAAAGCATGGCAAGATATACAGTGCTACATTGAATGTCACGATTATGGCATATCTTGTGGTTTTCTTGAAAAGTATTACAAGATGTTCTATTTGCCGGGATTGTATGTGAATCCTATAATCCTTGATATTATTGAGAATAACAAGGAAGCGTGCAAATTATTATTTGAAGATTAGAGGTAAGAAAATGGTCGGGTATAATTACGACAAAGAAAATAAGCAAAGAGATTACACCTATATGGCAAGAGAAAAGAGGTCAAGAGATCTTGTTTGTGGGTATGTCGCAATTCATAAACCGTGGTATGAACCAGAAAGTAACTGGACGTATTATATGTTTTATGACAGCTATCGTCCTGGTGGTTTCTGTGGTGGTGCTATAAATGAAGGACTTAAAAAGGTTGAAATTGATCCGAATACAATCGTGCCATATACTCAGGTTGCGGAGATTATAAGCGTTCTGCAGTCTGGCGATATCGTACATATAGAAGGTAAAGATTTGCCGGAAATGATGACTACAGCAATGATTACAAGTGTTGATGATATGTACAGATATTACAACCGTGAAGACGTTGATTATGTGGTCGAAAGATTTGGAGAGCCAGCCAAAGAGAAAGAATTTATAAATGTGAAAAAGACGGGGCATTTTCAGGATTTCGTTGACGGAATAATCGAAAAGCAGAAAACTCAAAAGAGAAGCGAATTGCTTGCAGCTATAACAGATTTTTGGAATGCGTGGAAATCTATTTACAGTGAAGTTATCATTGGCACTGGTGGAGAATATGACTATGAGTATATCGAAGAAGAAAATGGTAAGTTTACCAGTTCTATGTTAGATGGAGAATATGACAGTTTTGATGAAATTGTCAAAGATTTCTGCAAAGTTGTTGATCCAGATGATGTTGCCGGGTTTAATTATGGCAAGAGAAGGGTAAAAGAGCAATGCGAGAAGCAAAAGTGCTAAATAAGTATAATTTAACATTAAAAACCGCCAGAAAACTTGAAGTTGGCGATGAATCAAAAATCTGTGAACCTCTGTTTTGGCGAAACAATGTAATCAATGCATGGTGTATCAGCCGGAGCATTGGAACAGATGCAGACAGAAAGTTTTGTAACGACAATGAGATATGGATAGGAATTTATGATGAACCATATTATCACAGGAGAGTTCATATTCATGTAAATTGTTGGGGCGGTATGGGAAAATACGAATTTTGCGATTTCTACAATTATAAGGAAATTGAGAATGAAAGAGATTTGCAGACTCAGGAAAAACTTCTGGAAGTTCTCAATATGCTTATAGATGAAGAAATCTTAAAAATTCCAATAAACAAACCATAATAAATGCAAGGAAGTGATAAAAATGAATAGTGAAGAGTTCATACAGACATGTAGTTCAATGGGATATTCGTCAAAGAAACTGGCGAAGAAATACGTTGAGGAGAACCAGAAAGATGCTTATGACATGGACGATATTATAAACGTACATAGAAAAAGCGGTAATTTCAAGGGTAATCATACATGTGGATTAAGCAATATTCCAAATGGGAAAACGACAGCATTTCAGAACGCTTAATAGGAGATTAAAATGAAAATAGATTATTTATACCGGCACAAGGAATTCAAGAAAGTTTTAGAGAAAGAGCTTGATAGACTAATCGAAGGGAAAATCAACCAAATAAGAATCAAAAATATTCCGTCTGATATATTTTGTGAAGCAACGGGATGCGAAGCCAATGATTTTAACGGCTGGCAGTGTGATTGGTGGGGACATTTCCAGTATAAAGGATATAAGTTCGGCGTTTGCGGTTGTGCTTGGGATGGAACGGTTAGCGTGAATTTAGAAAGGTAGGTGTATGTATGTCAGCATTTGAAGAGATGTTCGGAGATTATCTCAATGCATATAAAAATACATCTCAGTATAAAGATGATAGTATGTTGGATATTGCACTCAGAAAACTAGAGTTTGAGAAAAACTTAGATGAAATGTGGGCGATTTATTCAAGAGGATGTACGCAGCAGATTATTGAGTATAACAAAGGTGTCGAGCAGATTAAGAGTGCCGGATTTAAGGTATATAGAAATTCTGCTGGAAAACACAAGATTGTAATACCTAAGTGATGGAGGCAGAAATGAGAATTCATATAGGCGATATCGTAAAGCATTTTAAAAGAGAGATTATTACAGCAGAGCAGTTGGAGTTTGATGAAAATTTATATCTGTACAGAGTTTTGAATTTTGCAAAACATACGGAAACTGGCGAAACATTTGTGATTTATGAATCACTGTATAACGGTAAAGTAATCGGCTGTGATGTTCATTGCGGAGATGTATTTGCACGACCAATGGATATGTTTATGAGTGAGGTCGATCACGAAAAATATCCTGGCATTGAGTGTGAATATAGATTTGAAACAGTGGAAGAAGATCACCAGTGTTTGTGGTGTGGTAGTGATGAAGTGAAGCATTTGAATGAAATGGATCTTAGAAACTGTGAAACTCATAGGCTCAAAAGCCGGGTTGTAATATGCGATACATGTCTTGGAAATATGTTGCATGAAATTTGCGAAAAAACAATAAAGGAGTAATCATGGAAAAAGTAATGACAGATACTACAGAATATCAACAAAGAGTATTGGAATGTATTGGCTCAGAAGAAGTTGATAAATTTTTTGGAGCAACCATGTTTGCGAATCTTCCAGAAAGTAGCATATGTAAACAAGCTATGATTCACGGAATGGCTATTGCAAGTATGATGACAAGCCAGTGCAATCCAGTTATTGTTGAAGAAAGACCTGTAGGGCATTGGGAATTATTAGATGAATGCTCAAATGAAGGTGTATATTGTTCTGTATGTAATAAGAAGGTGTACAAGAAATATTATGCAAAACAGAAAGTGAAATCAAGATTTTGCCCGAATTGTGGAGCAATGATGAAATAAATTAAATAAGAATATTGACAAGAAAACAAATGTTCTGTATATTACTATACAGAACACTTGTTCTAGCCCGTGAGGTATCGCACACCTCGCCCACCCATTCTTCCGTGTTGAGAAGTAAAATTGTGTATGTAACGGACTCTCTGATTATATAATGGTTGGGAATATTTGGCAAGAATTAAGTGTTCTTTTTGTCGCAAAAAAGAGAGGAGAGTCCGTGGAATGGATAATTATATTGTAACAATTTGTACGGTTATTTCTACTATTGTTGCCGTACTTGGCTATATGAAAAACAATAAATAAATATTATCGGAGGTTAATGTGAATAAACAGGAATTAGTAAGAAACGAAATGGTAAAAGCCATGAAAGAAAAAGATAAGTCTAAAAAAGAAACACTTTCTCTTTTGTTGGCAGCATTGAAGAATGCGGAAATTGACAAAATGGGAATTTTATCTGAATCTGAAGAAGATGCAGTAGTCCAGAAGGAAATTAAACAGACGAAAGAAACTCTGAATCTTGCACCGGCAGACAGAACAGATATCATCCAGGAGTGTAAATATCGTATTGAAGTGTTGAGTCAGTTCGCACCGAAGATGATGACAGAAGAAGAGATTGAGGCTACAATCGCTGGTGTGCTGAGTGATTTAGGTATCGAGAATCCGACCAAAAAAGAAAAGGGTAAAATCATGAAGACGCTTATGCCGATGGTCAAGGGTAAAGCTGACGGGAAAATGGTAAATCAGATTTTGGAAAAGAAACTGGCGTAATCGTTATGTATATTGGAAGTTATGTTTTTATCAAAGAACGTTGTATATCAGAACTTAATCAGTTGGAGGAAATATCTGAAAAGGAGTTGCAATTAGT
Organism: Coprococcus sp. AM11-30B; assembly: GCF_027674365.1. Classification (NCBI taxonomy): domain Bacteria; kingdom Bacillati; phylum Bacillota; class Clostridia; order Lachnospirales; family Lachnospiraceae; genus Coprococcus; species Coprococcus sp. AM11-30B. The sequence continues at coordinate 94,225 of NZ_JAQDVB010000006.1, forward strand.
TAATTCCATTTCAGGTAATTGGAAGAAAATGAGTTCAGTGCAGAGTTACTATGTGATTGCCGGAATGGATTTATCTGCATTTAAAACAGATAAATATAAAGGATGGCAATGGTCTGAGGCGTGGGAGAACTATACATGTAATCAGTCAAGAGAAAAAATTCAGTTGTTCGATGATCCAACGTATTTATATATTGGATATATTCTAGCAGCAGGAGATGAATACGGTTTTAATACCACTATGATAAAGCCGGAAGAAGTCGAAGAACATCAACAGCAAGTAATCGAGGAAATAAAACGACTGGTAAAAATTGGGGTTATATCTGAAAAAGTATTAGACTCTATTGATTACGGTCTGATTGTTTTTGCAGATTATAGATAGGAGTATTATGAAGATAGTAAATAATTGCATTGATTGTGTATGTGATTTTCAAATGAGAGAATCATATAGGGATAAACTTGTACATGCAATGCCAACAGATTTAATAGCAAGAATGGCTTCTGTTTTGGTTATCAAACCATATGGGGATAAATTTTATGTTGTAAAATCAAGATACGGTAGGGAACTTCTTTACAACATATTACTTAAAGAAGATTTTAAGGTAATTTCCAATTCGGATTTTGAAGGCTGTAAGGATTGGATTGAATTTGCGAAAAGAGTAAGGGAGCTAATCAATCCGGGAGAGTGTATCATATATAAGATGAACAACAAGAAGTTCGATGAAAATTATGAGCTGGTGCGGAATACAAATTACAGTACAAACATTTATTCGCTGTATAAGATGGTTATGAAACGTGATCCGAGAGCCATTGATGAAATCGAATCTCTTGAAGAAGCAAAAGAAATTATAGGTATGATGCTTGGAAATCACTATGTGCATAATACGGCATACGAAATGCTTAAAATTTTTGGAGGGAAACAACGATGATTTATATTACAGGAGATATTCACGGTAGCCCAGAACGCTTGGGTGTGCATTCCTTTTATGAACAGAAGGGAATGACAAGAGATGATATCGTGATTATTTGCGGAGATTTTGGTATGGTCTGGGAAGAAAATGGAGAATCTGCATCTGAGAGGTACTGGCTGAAATGGCTAGAAGATAAGCCGTTTACAACCGTGTTCGTGTGCGGAAACCATGAAAATTTTGACAGACTATATCAGTACCCAGTGAAAAAGTGGCATGGTGGTAAAGTCCATGAAATTCGCCCACATGTATTACATTTAATGCGTGGAGAAGTCTTTGATATTGAAGGATTGAAATTTTTCGCATTTGGTGGGGCAAGCAGCCATGATATCAGAGATGGTATTATTGATCCGGCAGAAGATGAAAACTGGCGTGAGACAGCTAAAAAATGGTATAAAGCCGGGAAGATGTATCGAATCAAAGGGATTTCATGGTGGGAACAGGAGCTTCCGACACAAAAGGAAATGGATAATGGTATCAAAAATCTTGAACGTGTTGGCAATAAAGTGGATTACATTATCACACATTCACCATCTGCAAGTGTGATTGCACTGTTAGGGCATGGATTGTATGAACAAGATGTACTTACAAGATACTTGGAAGATATTCGATCTAAGGTAGAGTATAAGAAACATTTCTGCGGTCATATGCATGTAGATAAGGCAGTTAATGAAAAAGACATTATTCTGTATGAGCAAATCATCCGGCTTGCTTGACAAATTTGTAATCTATGCTATAATATTAACATGCAAAAATAAAGGTTGACAGTCAACAAATAATATGATATCTTATAGGAGAAGCAAATAGTGAATATAGTATTGATTATTATTTTGTTCGGCTTTATATATGGAAGCAGCTATTTCAGATTTCATGAACCATACGGATTGAATAATACATACAATGCTTTAGGTTATTATATGTTATCAGTAAAATGGTGGAATATTGAATTCAACTGGTGTACATACAAAAACAAATGGCAAGTTGATATTAAGCTGAGATTTATAAGAAAATGGAAGCCGAGAAGATATAAAGAAATATATGTGATATTTAACGGTGCAGGAGTAAGAACCTACACTTTAAATATATATTAAACAAACAATAATAAAGGAGAAAGACAAATGAGAACAGGATTAACAAGTTCTCAGGTAACAAAGAACAGAGAAAAATATGGTTCAAATCAGTTACCTGAAAAGAAACTAAAAACAGGATTTCAGTTCTTCATGGAAACATTTGAAGACAGACTGAACCAGATTCTTTTAGCAATGATGATTGTGTTTACGGTTTTAGCCGTATTCGGGCAAGGATCATATTCAGAGCCGATTGGTGTTGCGGTAGTATTACTTGCAATTGCATTTATTGGAATGAATACAGGATTGAAAAGTCAGAAAAGCGCAAAAGAATTAAAAGACAGAACATCGGTTCATTATTGTAATGTGATTCGTGATGGAAAGGTTGAGCATATCAACTCAAATGATTTGGTTGTTGGCGATCTTGTAATTATCCAATCCGGCGAAGCAATTTATGCAGATGGATATTTAGTAGAAGGAAATGTAAAAGTTGACAACTCTGTTTTAAATGGAGAATCAGATCCTTGTAAAAAGACACCGTGGAAAAACGAAGATTCATCCCCAATTATTGTAGGTGGGAAACGACATGCAAATTCAAATGATTATGTAGATTCATATTCATTATTTGCTGGCACAACAGTAACAGACGGAGAAGGAAAGATGATCGTTACAAACGTAGGTGTTAATACTGTAAACGGTCAGACAATTTCCACGATTGATGAAATCGAAGAAACAAAGACATCACTGGAAATTCAGTTAGATGATCTTGCCGGGCAGATTAGTAAATTCGGATATATTGGAGCAGCTATCATCGTTGTTGCACTGATTGTAACAAATATCATTCAGCTTGGTGGTATTGCTGAATACCTCAATATCGGGTGGATTGGTATTTTGAAAAATGTCCTTACAGTAGCAGTTACGGCACTTACAATTATTGTTGCAGCAGTTCCAGAAGGACTTCCATTGATTATTAACCTTATTACAGCACAGAATGCGAAAGTAATGATTAAACATAACGTGCTTGCGAAACATACAAATAAGATCCCGGAAGCAGGAAACATTCAGTTGCTTTGCACAGATAAGACAGGAACTCTTACGGTAGGTAAACTTGTACCAGTTGAAAATGTGATGGGCGATAAAAATGAAGTACCGAAAGATTCAGTAATTGAAAATATGTTTAAGTTAAACGTAGCGTTAAATAGTAGTGCTATGTATGATGAAAATAAAAATATTGTTGGTGGTAACGCTACAGAACGTGCATTACTTACAATGATTTCAGATAGAGAGTATAAAGACTTTACGGATTCTGTAGAAGTCACAAACAGAAAAATTTTCAATAGTGCAAATAAGTTTAGTGCTATTGAAACGAGTGGAAAAGATGGAAAGATTACCTATTATAAAGGTGCGCCTGAAAAATTGATTGATGCAGCAGTTTCTTATGAAACAACAGATGGAATCAAACCAATTGAAAAGGAAAAATTAAAAGAAATCGTTAAATCATATGCTACAAAAGCTATGAGGGTAATCGCAACTGGATATAGTAAATCCGTATTACCAGAGGAAGGATTCCCGGATGATTTAGTTCTTGTTTCTTTGGTTGCTATTCGTGATGATGTTCGTCCAGAAGTACCGGAAGCAGTTGCAAAAATGCATGAAGCCGGTGTACAGGTAATGATGGTAACAGGAGATGTCATTGATACTGCTAAAGCTATTGCTAAAGATGCAGGACTTATTACAAGTGATTCTGATATCGCAATGTCAGCTATTGATTTTGATGCCTTATCAGACGAAGAAGCAAAAGAGAAACTTCCGTATATCAAAGTAATTGCAAGAGCTACGCCAAATACGAAACTGAGAATTGTAAGACTTGCACAGGAGATTGGTCTTTGCGTTGGAATGACAGGAGATGGAACAAATGATGCACCAGCTTTAAAGGCTGCAGATGTAGGATTTTCAATGGGATCTGGTACGGATGTTTGCAAAGAAGCAGGAGATATCATTATTACAGATGATAACTTTGTATCTATTACAGATGCCGTTCTATTAGGAAGAACATTCATGCACAATGTTATGAAGTTCCTGAAATTTCAGCTACCTATCAATGTAGGGTTAGTAATTTTGAGTATTTTATATCCGATTATTATGGCAGTAGAAGCTGTGGCAGCAGTACAGATTCTTGTAATCAATATTGTAATGGATTCTCTTAATTCTCTTTCGTTTGGTGGAGAACCAGCAAAAGATGAGTATATGAAAGAAAAGCCTATTCCAAAAGGATCGAAACTTCTTTCAAGAGATACTATTGGACAGATTGCAGTATCAGTTGTAGCATTTATCGGAATTTTTGGAATTACATTACTGCCACCAATTCAGAAAGTATTTGGAAGTGATGAAACAGTTTATGCAACAGTAAGGTTTGCGCTTCTTGTTATGATGGCAACATTTAATGGATTTAACATCAGAACCGATGGATTCAATTTATTTAAAGGAATTGGAAAGAATAAGCTCTTTGTTGAGATTGCGGTAGCAATTTTTGTACTGACATTTGTTCTTGCTCAGTTTGGTGGAGCAATTATGGGATGCACAGCACTGACAGCTACACAGTGGGGCATTACAGTTGGGCTTGCATTCATGATTATCCCAATTGATCTGGTAAGAAAAGCCGTTATCAGAGTAAAAAGAAAGTAGGTAATAATATGGTCATGAGAGATAGAGAATATAAAACGGTTGAAAATATTGTATTGATTTGTTATACAGTTGGATTAGTCCTTACATGCGTAACAAAATTTATACCATTTATATTTTTAACGGTTGCAGCACATCCTATTTCACTTGCTATATTAAACAATAATAAATGTGGGAACAGAACAAAAAACTGTTCCCAGAAAACAAAAAAGTTCAATAAGAAGGAGAGAACATTATGGTAAGTTTGGTGAAAGGACAGAAAGTTGATCTTACAAAAGGAAACGCAGGGTTAAAGAAAATTCTTGTCGGTTTAGGATGGGACACAAATAAGTACGATGGAGATGATTTCGATTTAGACGCATCTGCATTTCTGCTTGATAAAAATGGAAAAGTGACAACTGATAAAGACTTTGTATTCTTCAACAATCTGGTACATCCGAGTGGAGCAGTAAAACATATGGGAGATAACCTTACTGGATCTGGCGATGGAGATGATGAACAGATTATTGTTGACCTGGCAAAAATCCCGGAAAATATCGAAAAGATTGCATTTACAGTAACAATTTATGAAGCAGACAGTAGAATGCAGAATTTCGGTATGGTGTCTAATGCGTATATTCGTATGTCAAACGAGGAAACAGGCGAAGAAATGATTAGATACGATCTTGGAGAAGATTATTCTACAGAAACATCTATGGTTCTTGGAGAGTTATATCGTCATAATGGCGAGTGGAAATTCAATGCGATTGGTGCTGGTTATGCTGGCGGTTTAACTGCACTTTGCAATGGATATGGATTATAAAAGGAGGAAACGAAAATGGCAGTTAGTTTAACAAAAGGTGAAAAGGTAAATCTTTCAAAAGTGGTGGAGAAACTGGCGAATGTAACCGTTGGTCTTGGTTGGGATGCAGCGGAATACGGAGATAGTATTGATTGTGATTCTTCTGTATTTGTACTTAAAAATGTGGTTGGAAAGTCTGGAATGTTCGGCTTATTTAAGAAAGAAGAGAAAGCAAGATTAGTAAATGATGAGGATATCATTTACTATGGTCACAAAAAACATTCAAATGGTTGTATCAAACATCATGGAGATAATTTGGTTGGTGGCAGTGTAGGTGATGATGAGCAGATTTCAATAAATTTGAAGGAAATGCCGGAAGATGTTACTAGACTGGCTGTTGTAATCAATATCTATAATTGTAGAAATAGAGGGCAACATTTTGGCATGATTAAAAACTGTTTTGCACGTATTGTAGATGATGCGACCAAAGAAGAAATCTGCCGATATAATTTATCAAATGACTATAACGGTTGTACAGCACTGATTGTGGCTGAGTTCTACAGAGAAGATGGAGAATGGCATTTTGAAGCTGTTGGAAAAGGCACACATGATGGCAGCATTTCAGAACTTGCAAGAAGATACAAATAGAGTGGAGGAAAAGTAGATGTCAGTAAGTTTGAATAAAGGCGATAGAGTCGAGCTTTCAAAGGATAGCAGAGTGAATGCAGTTTCCGTGTGTTTAGGTTGGGACACAGCTAAATACGATGATGATGGAGATTTTGATTTGGATGCGTCTGCATTTGTTATCGGTAGAAATGGCATGACAAGAAGAGATGAGGATTTCATTTTTTACAATAATCTGCAGCATCCTAGTGGTGGTATTACTCACAGTGGAGATAACCTTACCGGCGGTGGAGATGGGGATGATGAAGTAATCAAAGTCGTTCTTAATAAACTTCCAAAATATGCCGAAAAGGTTGTGTTCTGTGTAACAATTCACGAAGCAGAGAGAAGAATGCAGAACTTTGGAATGGTCGAAAACTCTTTCATTAGGGTGGTTGATGACAATACTGGTAGTGAGATTACACGTTACGACTTAAAAGAGAAATTCGGAGATTCTACTGCAATTATCGCAGGTGAAATCTACAGAGATGGATCTGGTTGGAAATTCCACGCTGTAGGAGATGGATTCAATGGTGGACTTTTCGACTTATGTGAAAAATTTGGAATTGAGGTAAAGTAAAATGACAGTAGGTACAAGTAATTTAGTGATATTCGTTATTGCTATTATCCTGGTTGTTGGAATTATTGCACTGATTTTGAATAAGACATTTTTCAAACAGCTTGTGATTAAATATAGAGGAAGAACAGAAGAGATTGCAAGACAGGATGCAGCGACACCACAAGGTGCAACGGATTATTTCAATAATGCAATCAGAGAAAAAGAAACTTTATATGGGGATGCAGAACGTTCATATGTTGAGATTGCTGGAAAATTAGACGAGTCCGAAAAGGAACAGTATCATTTGAAGAAAGAACTCATGAAGATTGATAAATCTATCAATGATTGTCTGGACGCAAATGACGAAAACGGTGCTAGACAGTATGCAATGAAGAAAATCACAGTTCAGCAGAAAATTGATACTCTAAAAGATACAATCGAAGAGTTTAAGAAAGCGAAAGATCAGCAGGATGAAATCAGAAAAGCGGTGAAACAGGAACTTGACGAACTCAAAGAAGAGAAAGAAAGAACCGTTTATCAGATGGAAGCGGATCAGCAGATTATTCAGCTTCATGAAGGTATGAATGCAAGTGCAAGTTCAAGTGAAAGCGATCACATGTTGGAAAGAGTGCGTGAAGGTGCTAAAAAGACCAGAGAACGTGCAGCCGGAGCGCAAATTGCCTATGATACAAGTGCAAAAGCACAGGATCGTAGACTGGAAGCTCAGGCAAGAAACAGAGAGGCTGATGAACTTCTGGCAGAAATGAAAAGAAAAAGAGGTAACAACTAATGATTGTACTTAATATTGGAGTTTTCTGCTTGTGTATAGTTGTTCCGTTTGTAACTGGCTACTGCGTGGGACGCAAGAAAAGAAAGTAGTATGAAGTAGTAGTTGGTGAAATATCCAACTACTATTTTTAAAATGAGGTAAATAAATGAGAGTAATTGATCCGAATTTGGACGGAATCACTCATATCAATGTGTATAGTGGCAGTAGGACAGAACTTGGTAGAATGCTGAGTAATTTCTGTCGGGAAGAGATATACACAAAAGATGGGCGGTTTATGTCAGTTGAAGCGTATTGGTTTTGGCTAGGTATTTCACCGGATTGTAAAGAAAGAGAATGTATGCGTGATTTATTCGGTTATCAGGCAAAGGCAAAAGGTACATATTTGAGAGAAGTATATCCAGGAGAACAGATAGAAGATTTCCAGGATAGAATCATTCGGGCAATATGGTACAAAGCCAAAAGACATACAGACTTATTTTTGCCGGAATATGAAAATCTGCCACTGAAACATTATTATGTCAACAGAAACGGATCGGTGAGAGATGTGTATGGCAAATACTGGTGGATGATGGAAGCCGAAGAGAAAATGAAGAAATACATTTATGAGGTTAAGGAACAGCTATGAAGAAATTGAAAGTAGTTGCGTTATTTGTAGTTATGATGTGTGGATTAGTCGGTTGTAAGGAAGACGTAGAAGTACATACAGAATATGTCAAAGCACAGCCATTACAATTACATATAGAGGAAACCGTACAAGAAACTGTGGAACAGGCAAAAGTAAGTGCTGAGATTGCTATGGAAGAAGCGAAGAAGGAATTTTCGCCGTATTATGTTGTGGTTAGTTCTTTGAATATCAGGCAAGCACCAGATACAAATTCTTCACTGGTTGGTAGCTTGGTATTTGGCGATTGTGTAAATGCGTATGTAGATGGAGAATGGGCAGAACTTGATAACGGTACATATATAAGTGCAGAGTATTTGACAAGTGAATTGCTATATACAGCTTATGCAGCACCATATACAAGTGGAATGAAAAGCTATATGCCATATAGTGTTGGAGATAAAAGTATTTTCACACAATCAAGTAATCAGTACAAATTACAAGAATTATGCAATACTGGGAATCACGGCATCCGGCAATATAAGGGCAGATATTGTGTGGCAATTGGTAGTTATTTTGGAACTGCAATCGGACAGTATTTTGACTTGATTTTAGAAAATGGCGTTTCAATACCTTGTATCATGGCAGATCAGAAAGCAGATTGCCATACAGATGATAGTAATATTATTACGGTTGCCAATGGTTGCATGACAGAATTTGTAGTTGATTTTGATAATCTTAATAGTGATGCAAAAAGAATGGGGGATATATCCTACTGTTCCGAAGATTGGAAATCAAGAGTCGTAGAAGTAAGAGTGTATGATATGAATGCACTTTCTGAATAGGAGAATTGAAGTGGACAAAGAAGATATTAAGAAATTATGTGAAGAACGTGGAATTATATATAAAGCGGATTTCATGGATGGATTAAGCGAAAAGCAGTTTGATGAGGGATGTATCAAGCTCTATATACCGGCAGATGGAAACGGTGGTTGTGGAGAAGGAATCTGGGGTTGGATTACGCCGGAAGATAAAGAGAAGTATATGGACGATAATTTCTACGGAGAGATTAAAGCTGTACTTTGCAATGATCCAATTAACTATTTTGGAATCCTGTTTTGGGGTTGTGAAATCCCGATTATTTGCCAGGGAGAAGATAGACCAATACTTTCGGAAGACTACATTAAAAATGTGTTACTTCCAATCGTAAACAAACAAAAATAATGAATGGAGAACATGATGAGTGAATTAGATATGAACTGGGAACTTTTAGCGAATAAGGATTATGCGTTTTTGACGGAAAGCCCCCTCTTAGGTAATAATATTCTTCTTTTGACTTTGGGCGGTTCTCATGCATATGGAACGAATGTTGAAACGTCAGATATTGATGTTAGAGGAATTACTTATAATCCAGTTGATTCTCTGCTTGGGAACAGAGTTTTTGAGCAGTACGAAGACGAAGCAACAGATACCGTTGTATATGGATTAAATAAAATGTTCAAGTTGTTATTGGAGTGTAACCCAAACACTATCGAGCAGCTTGGTTCTAAGCCAGAGCATTATATTATTCTCAATGATGACGGTAAAAAGCTGATTGAAAACAGGAAAATCTTTCTTTCTAAAAGAGCGATTTATACTTTCGGTGGTTACGCAAATTCACAGTTACGCCGGTTGCAAAATGCACTGGCAAGAGACAGTTATCCACAGGCAGAGAAAGAAAAACATATTCTTGGATCAATCAGAAGTGCAATGAACAGTATTATTGAGAAATTCCATACAGTTAATGGAAAATTGATTGAATATAATTTTGCCAATGACAATGGAAAAATGGTTCATGCATATAAGGAATACAACCAAAAAATGCAAGAGATGGAACAGTTTAAGGACTTTGAGTATGGATCACTCAACCTTTACCCAGATAAATCCGATAGAGAGGGGATGGACGTTGAAATCTATATGGACGCTTGCTTACATCATTATCCACTGAGAGATTACAAGGGTATCTGGAACGGTATGAATACTATCGTAAAGGATTACGAAAAACTTGGTAAGCGAAATACGAAGAAAGATGACATGCATCTTAATAAGCACGCCATGCACCTTGTAAGACTGTATCTTATGTGTATTGATATTCTCACAAAGGAAGAAATCATTACATATCGTGCCGATGAACATGATTTGCTTATGAGCATTAGAAATGGAGAGTTCCAGAAGCCGGAAGGTGGTTATCGTCCAGAATTCTTTGAATTGGTTGATGATTTGGAAAAGAAAATGAAAGATGCAGCAGAAAACACAAGTCTGCCGGATTGCCCAGATACAGAAGCAGCTTATGAAATGCTTGTGGAAATGAACAAAAATCATATTCTGAAGATGGAGGATTATTATGACGGAAGCACATATTAAAGAAGCAACAAAAATGTTAGGTTGGTTCTTCGATAGATGCGGTAAAGTTCCGCACTATAAGGGAATGATGTACGTGAAAAACGCCGGTAACTTAAAGGTATTACTTGATTCTGTTGTTGGTCGGATTGAGAAAGAAAACTCACAGCAGATTGAGAAAATCTATAATGAAGAAAATTCATATACGGTACATTTCAAGAACGGAAGTCATTTCTCTTTTGTGGTTGTTGATACAGTGGTAGTAGTTGGAGAACATTGCCATGTACTGTTTGTGGACAGTAAAATCAGAGAACTTGAATTGAGAAGCCTTGCGCCGGTAATTGATCCGTGTACAATGCCGGAAGGAAATGTAATGCTTAATCCGAAACCACTTTATTTGAGTATGGATTAAGGAGAAAGCAATGCAGATAGATAGAATTAAATATACAATGAAACATAGAAAAGCGTTCCGGGCAGTTGAAAAACAATTGCTCGGACACAATACAATTCGTGGTTACTTGCACGACCTGGATAAAGTGTTTCTGTATATGATTATGGACTATAAGCGTGCCCATAAGATACATAGAAGCCATTCCAGACACCACACTTTGAAAGCAAGGACACATGCGGATTATGTACAAATGGTTATAGACTGGGAATGTGCCAGACTTACAAAGCCGGACAAGCAGATGAATGCCAGAGAAACACTGGATAAGCTATATCCTGAGTTAAAAGATAAGGTTTTGCCGGTAATTGAAGAACTTGGATTATAACCAGATAAAAAGTAAATTTTATTTAGAAATAAGTGCTATATATTGTATTTTGAGATAGTTATTATACCATATATAGTATATATGTGGAGGAATGATTATGGTATTACCGATTGTGGTAAATACAGATAGGAAAATTGCCATTGATAAATCAGAATATAATCATGGTATGGAAAATGGGTTATTTCTGACAGAAGATGGTTCGCTTGGCATAAAAAGAAAAAATGGTGAGTGTTTTGATTTGTACGGAAAAGAACTGAATGTATCTGGGAAGATGGGATATAAATGTTATGTAGAAGGTGGAACTAAAGGTATTGGTATTGAAGGTCAAACTAGAGAAAGTTGGTGTGGCGATAAAATGTCAACACATTCTGGATATGGAGTAATGACTATAACACGCCAACAAGTAAATCCACCTACAGTATTGTTCGGTAGTTCAATTAAGCATGGAAATGTTATCAATGTTACTGTTTCTCATGCAGATTTAAAACGTGGAATAAATCACGACTGGTATCATGCCAATGGAAGAATATGTGAAATTGAATTATCTTTATCTCAATTTGCAGATATGATTACATCTATTGGAAATGGCGATGGTGTTCCTTGTACTATCCATTTTACAGAACGTGACGGATATATTCCACAAATTGATTATGAAAGCAAGATTGAACAGCATCGTGGTGAATTCAAGGATCAGTTGTCAGATGTTAAAAGTTCGATTAAAAATGCGTATGATATAGCTGAAGAATTATTTTCATCGAAGAAAACATTGAATAAAGCAGATAAGCAGAAAATTTTAGATGTATTGGCAAAAGCAAATAGAGATATTGGTTGCAATGCCGAATATGCTCTTGATTGTTTCAATGAACAGATGGAAAAATCAGTAACAGAAGCTAGAGGCGAAATCGAAGCATTTATGCAGAATCAGATTCAAAATATAGCAATGAAAGCTATTGGAACGAATGTTGATGAAAACGGATTGCCGGATTTTAATAAGATGATTGCAATAGAATAGGAGAAATATGAGTGTAATAATTGGAAATAGAAATTATATAAGAAATGCAGTCATTGGAGATAATGGAGAATCTATACAAAATATTGAAAATGACGGAATTATTATTGATGGGAAAAAGATTCCACCATGCCCAACGCCGATGAACAACTGTACGATTATTGATAACCATATATTCATAGATGGATATGAATGGAAAAATAGTAAATGGAAGAAAACTCTCAGAGCTTTATATCATAAATATTTTTAACATGATGGAGGAAGATATGAATAAACCATATGATGTAGGATTTATTTGCGGACGTTTCCAAACGTTCCACAAAGGACATGAAAAATTAGTTGAAACTGGGTTAATGCTTTGTGACAGACTTTTAATTTTTATTGGAAGTTCTCAGGAAGACGGAACAGAAAGAAATCCGTTCAACATTACAACCAGAGAAAAAATGTTAAAAGAGATATACGGTGGGCGTGGTGATATCATGATTTACGGCTTACCAGACTTAACCACGGAAAATGATATTACTCCGGCGTGGGGAAGTTATCTACTGGATAAGGTAGACAGATATATTTATAAGAAGCCGGATATTATGATTTATGGAAATGATGAGAGTAGATCTGCCTGGTTCTCTAAAGAAGACCTTAAAGGAATGACTGAGCTTATTATCAATCGTTCAGATTTGCCGATTTCTGCCACAATGGTAAGAGATTATATGGTTCACGATCAGAGAAAAGAATGGATGCAGCTTGTAAATCCAAAACTTCATAAGATGTATGATGAATTGCGTATGCAGCTCATGTCCGTTGAATATTACAAAAATAAAGTAGCGGAGGTATAAAATTGAAAATTTGTCAAAAATTTCATTTAAAACAGATGCATCATGAGATATCATTTTATGCTTATGACATAGAGAAGATTGAGAAAATAACACCATATAACTTATCAAGAATATATGTGCCGGAATGTACTGACAGAGACACCTATAAGGGGTGTGACCTTCAAGGAACAAAAGAAATTTGTTGCCAGTGCTATACCCCACATCATCAAGAGCTACTTTTAGATGGTTGGTATGTAGGGGATAAAAATGGATTTTTGACAGATGATTCATATTATGCTCTGTTACAGACAGGAATTAGAGTTCCCGTAAATAAAGAAATATATAGGGAATGGAAAAAAGGTTGGTCTTCCAAACCATCAACACAAGATGATAAAGTGTATGAGTTAGGAGTAGATTATGAAAAGAAATAGCCAGTTTTGGCATTTGAAAGAGGTAGAATATGAGGACGAATGATATTTTATTGGATGGATTTAATGATATCCGCACACTTCAAAGATATCTTTATATGTCAGATGAACATTATATTGAGATAGAAAATGCCATTGGAGTGAAACTGAGAATTAGAATGGGAGAAAACTTACATTATTATTGCAAAAACATGAATTTCCCAGATTTGCCAGATGCATGTTTTTCGGAGTCAATGACGAATAAAACTATGTTGGGTATTATTGACCAGTTGAAAGAGAATCCGGCAACTGAATACCCAAACAGTTTTAAGAATAGATGGGATGAGATAGTATCAATAACATCCGCAAACGTAGCTCAGAACGAATATAAATGGACGAATGGAAGATACAGAGGAAGTGTGTAAAATGCAATTTGAATACAGAGGCTATATAGGTGTTATTGGATATAGGAATTATTATATAAGAGATATGAATGGGAAAACACATGTGCAAGCGTTGTGTTGTGAAAAGCCAACGGAAGAAAACGTTAAAAAAGCTATAGATAGATTTATTAAGGGGAAAGAAGAAGGAAGAACATATTCATAGGAGTTATAAGATATGGTAAAAGATATTAAAATGCCAGAAAATGTAAAAATGATCCTCGACAAATTATCAAGTGAAGGGCATGAAGCAGTTATAATTGGTGGGTGCGTGCGTGATTCTATCATGGGGATTGAACCGCATGATTGGGATATTGCCACATCTGCCCAACCAGAAGAAATAATGGAATGTTTCAAACACTACAATCTGATGAAAGCTGGATTAAAACATGGGACAGTAACCGTTATTATTGACCATGAACCATATGAGATTACTACATATAGAATTGATGGGGAGTATTCAGATCATCGAAGACCTGATTCTGTCGATTTTACATGCGACTTAGCAGAGGACATTATGCGCCGAGATTTCACAATCAATGCTATTGCGTATGACGGAGAAAATATTATTGACTTGCATGATGGCATTGGAGATCTGCAGAAAGGAATTATCCGTTGTGTTGGTAATGCAAATGCAAGATTCAGAGAAGATCCGCTTAGGATTCTCCGGGCGATTCGATTTGCTGCAAGATTTGGCTTTGAGATTGAGGAATCAACTAAAAAAGCAATGTTTGACAATTGTGATATGTTGCGACTCATTGCAACAGAGAGAAGACAGAGTGAATTTACAAAAACACTTTGCAGTGAGCATGTCAGTATCATCAAGGATTATGCTAAAATACTGAAATATGGTTTACCATGTATTGACAGCATTAAGGATTTTGATAAGGCAGTACGTGCAATAGAAATGTGCCAGGATATCAGTGAAAAATTGGCAATTTTGATTGACGGATTATCATTATCAGAGTATAATAAAGCTGTTAAAGCAATTTTGACAGGAATGAGATATCCGAATAAAGTAATTGTATCTGTTCAAAATATTTTTGCTGCAAAGAAAATGGTAATTACTAACTCAGATGCGTGTATCAAAAATATGTTGTACAAGTTTTCACTGGAAGATGTGAAACATATTTTAAGATATAAACACGCTAAAATAAATGCAAGTGATAATATAAATAAAGAAACACTTGAAAAAGTAGAGGATATGATTGAACGTGCAGAAGAATTGGCTGAATCAGATGAATGCTACAACTTAAAAGGTCTTGCAATTAACGGAAATGATTTAAAACGCCTGGGAGTGAAAGATCTTGACATTAAGTGGATGTTAGATGGACTGTTAAAATTAGTAACCACAAATCAAGTAGAAAATTCGAGGGACGTATTGATCGAGGTGGCAAAAATTTCCATGTTATAATTTGGTTTATTATTATTGACTTTAGTAAGGTTGATATGTATAATAAGAACATACGTTCTAAGTGGAACTTTCGCTACCTGGATGTCGGAAAGGGGAAAAAGATAATGTTTTTTATTTACGAAAAGAATGAGTACCATGTAAATGTGAAAGATGAATTTGCAAAAGCTACGTCTGGTGATTATATAGACATGCTTGATGCATTTGGCATTGTGTTACATAGTTTATCTGACAATCCAGAATTCGGCAATTCTACTGTTATGTTAATGATGTATAATAATGGAAGAATTACCATTGAAATTGTTGATGCAAAGGAAGATGATTGTGAAATCATTGATCCAACATACACACAGGAGGAATATAGAGAAATAGAAGAATATTTAAAACTCGAATAATTGAATATCTACTATCAGATAAAAATAAAGTATTACCGGAAAAACTTGACATCTCTGTTTTCTGGTGGTATTATTAAAGTACAAACAAAATATGGAAAGGGGACGCACATATGAAAGCATCTGATAGTAGAGAGCATCTAATTACTAAAATTGAGAATTTAGTTTTAAACTCAAGTCCAGATAAAATAAACAAAATTGAAGAAGAAGTTAGACATGACGGTAAAATCTCATTAGGCAGTTTTCTTAGAATAGTATCAGGGAGAGCCGATTTAGATGAACTGAGTGATGCCGAATTATATTGGCTGACTTTTGCCATATCTAAAGTATCAAAAAATTTTGGTGTGCCGGAAGATTATTTTGAAGACGTAGAAATTCAGAATTATAAATATTATGATCCACAAACAGATAATAATAAAAAAATTGGTTATCCGTTAGTTTTTAGAAATGTTTCAAAATTGGCAGATAATCAGTATATGTTTCCATTAAGTGTCAGAGAAATTAAAGAATTAAAGAGTGCAAATCTTTTGCAAATTATTCCAGAGCTGCAGCGTAACCACAAAAAGGATAAATATGGAGATTTAAAAACAAAGGTTAATCGCCAAACAGCGCAACAGATTTCTAACCTTATCAATGAGGGAAGTTTTTTCTATAACGGAATTCGTTTCAATTTAATGGATGACGGTGATAGTGATATTCCAGTTTATGACGAAGAAGCAAAAACATTAACTGTTTCAAATGGTATTATTATCGTTCCAGATGGAAACCATAGAACAATAAGTTGTGAATTAGCAAATAAACATTTAGATGATTGTTTTGGTGTATTTTTCACATATTTCTCACCACAGAAGACGAGAGAATTGCTTAATCAGGAATGGACAACAGTGCCGATTCCGAAACGACACAGAGAGGCGATGAAGCCTACAGTTGCAAATAAGATTGTAGATTCAATTATGAGAAGCAGTGATGCCGATGAAATCTATGTAAAAGGTATCGTGAAAGATGGAATGGAACTCCGGGCAAATAATGGATTCATTCTTTATATTGAATTGGCAACGGCAATTTCAAGATACTATGATACAGATAATCTTACATTCAAAGCACAGCAAGATGAATTGAGAGACTGGCTGATTACTTACATGAATTATCTTACAATGTTATTGCACGATGATTTTATGAATTATAAGAAAGCGAAGAGAACCTCTTGGTCTGTACACTATATGGCATGGCATTATTATATAATGATTAGCAGATATATAAAAGGCGATGACAACTGGCGTGAAGAGCTAAAGAGAATTATAGCTGAAACCGACTTTTCAGATCAAGAAATTAGAGAATTCTTTGTTAAAAATAATCGCAGGAAAGTATATGAATTCTGCAATGAGAAGGAGGAACAGTTATGTACAACTCTGAACAAAAACAAACTTTCTTAAATACTATTACAAATGATAATTCATATAGATCATTCCAAAGAGTTTTCAAAGCTGTACAGGATATGGAAGAAAAATTTGGAAAAGATATTTGTGAGATGAATGTTGATGAACTTCTAACTGTTCTGGATTTCAAAACGGGAGTGCGAATTACAAATACCGAACAAACAATGAGCTTATTGCGTTCATATGTTGATTGGTGTATTCAAAATGGTAAGACAACTAGCGAAAATAATTTTGATAAAATCAGTTCTTCCGAAGTAGATAAGACTAGAACTTGTCGGGCGAG
Organism: Coprococcus sp. AM11-30B; assembly: GCF_027674365.1. NCBI lineage: Bacteria > Bacillati > Bacillota > Clostridia > Lachnospirales > Lachnospiraceae > Coprococcus > Coprococcus sp. AM11-30B. The sequence goes on from NZ_JAQDVB010000006.1 coordinate 111,678, forward strand.
ATATGTCAAATCGCCGGTAGAATTTGAGGAAATGATTAAAATTGCATTTGGTATGAATGTTGATTACAATGAAAGCACTGAAATACCAAACGAGTTAATGGTAAGGTTATGTTATGTTGGCTTAGAGAATGAAGAGATTGTACTTTTAGAAAAGGCTAATGTAGATTACGAAGCAAAGACGATTAAAAGCCCACTTTATGATTGCGTTTATCATGTTTCCGATAGGATTCTGAAACTTTGTAAATTTTGTGCGGAGCAAGAAGAAGTATTGCTTATGGCGAAGTTCGGTATGCGAAAAGAAAGAGTATGCAGCAACAAGTATTTATTTAGAAATCGACTTGGTACATTACGTGGAAAATCTGAAGATTCTCCACTGAATAAATTAGTTATCCCTAGAAAAGTAAAGGCATTTAGCGATGCGTATGTTGAAAGTACAGGAAATTATAAAGCTATATCTTGTGATAAATTACGTGAGAGCAAGATGCTTTATAATATCTATGAATCTGGTGAAACTTTTGATGTGTATTTTAACCAAGTAATTCTTCCAGATATTAAAATGCGCAACCCGGAATATACAGAGCGGAAAACCCAGGAGAGAAGACGTATTCTCAAAGGTATGTATGATTTATATAAGGAAACTTTCTATTAAGGAAAGGCGAGACTGGGATCTCGCCAAAACCTTGCGATAAACAACCGAAAATAAATGAAAAAACTTTTAAAAACCTATTGACATTTTCCTGAAATATGGTATTATATAATTGTTCAAAGGAACAGAGAAAAACACTGGAAAAGCTAATAAGGTAGCTTAAGAAAATAGGTTCGATTCCTAATCCATGTGATCGACATTTCGGGGCTTATCTCCGTGAAAAAGTTGTGTTTGTTTGTAGAACGGACAACTCCGAAATGTCTTTAAAAATAATATAAACAAGCAATAATAAATGAGCTGATGTAGTTCAACTGGTAGAACATTTGATTATGAAAAATGCACTTCGTACAATAAGTGCTAACAGCAACAGCAAAGCCACTCAAACAGTTGTTGGTTCGAGTCCAACCGTCAGCATTCGGCAGAAATGCCATAAATGTATGAGAAAGACACATGCAGCAAATTCAAAAAAGGATAAAGCAAAACTCTACAAGTTTAGTGAAGTGGTTCAAATCCACAAAAATGAAGTGTCTTGAAAATGTGAATATGGGAGTGATCCGGCGGTGCTTTTTAAGGCGCATCGGGTGGAGAGCGCATACAGCAATTTTACATAAAAGGAAACTCTTCAAAAGTTTTAGTTACGGTTCGACTCCGTACACTCCCACAATTCCACCAATTAAAAATGGGTAAGTGGCGAAATTGGCACACGCAACGGCAATTTTTATACACATGTGTTTAGTTGACAAACATATATAGCAATTTATTTAAGTAGAAGAAATCAGGAAGCCGTGTCTTGCAGGTTCGAGTCCTGTCTTACCCGTTAGCACCATGAAGTATGCAACTTTGTTTAGTTGGAAATGAAAGAATATTGCACCACAAGAATCGTATGTTTTGTGTGATTAAATGTAGCAAAAAGGTATCGTGAAAGGCTAATCCATTGGAGGTCGTGCATGGCTTCGCTTTATGGTGCAACTAGGATCATTAGCTCAGTTGGTAGAGCATTCCGCTCATAACGGAACGGTCACTGGTTCGAGTCCAGTATGATCCATTTACAATTTAATATTTGCCACCGTAGCTCAACTGGATAGAGCAACGTAAATCGAAAAACGTGTCTAGTATTAGACACAGACAGCAATTTTTCAAGATAGCATGTTAAGCCGTAGGTTATAGGTTCGACTCCTATCGGTGGCGTTGGCGAGAGTATGCAAGAGGCTTAAGCAAATGATACAAAAATGTGCTTAGTTCTAGCACACACAGCAAAATTCTCAGAAGAAAACATTGATTCAAAATTGTAAGTTGAATTCGTGGGTTCAAATCCCACCTCTCGCCCTGGTGAAATGGTAATGGATTAGAATGGCAGCAATTCATATAGTTCCCCTGTAAAAACAAGGTTGCCACTGATTCTTGCCACACCATAAGCGTATGTAGCTCAGTAGATTAGAGCGTCCACAAAAATTTTATAGAGCCTTGTATAAGGCTTGAACCGCAAATATTTTTAAAGAATTTGAAATTGAGGAAGGTGGAAGGTCACAAGTTCAAGTCTTGTCATACGCACTTATTCTAATTTTTATATACTTACAGCATAATCAATCAATAATAAAGTATGTAGGAATTATGAAGAATAATTCAAAATTAGGAGGAATTGAACATGGGTTTCATGAATTCAATGAAAAGTACGTTGAATGAAGATTTCAACGAAAGCTACACAGAAAACGGCGCACTTGGATATAGAACAACAGGTAGACACTTGCTTGATTTGAATTTCAAGGTCGCATCTCTGAGAAAAGCTGATGCAGAAACAATCATTTCTGGATTCGATAAAGCGTTTTCAGAAGATCATATTCACGCACTCAAATGGTTATTCTATTTACGTGATGCGAGAGAAGGTCTGGGGGAACGTAGATCATTCAGAATCATTATGTCTCATATGGCGAATGTTGAGCCTGAAATTAGTAAAGTGCTGATTGGTTTAATCGCTGAATACGGACGTTATGATGATCTTCTTTCTTTGGTTGGTACAGAGTGTGAGAAAAATGCACTGGAAGTTATTAAAAACCAGTTAATGAAAGACATGGAAGAGAAGAAAGCGAATAAGCCGGTATCATTACTTGCTAAGTGGATGCCAAGTTGCAATGCAACTTCTTATAAAACGAAAGAAAATGCAACAGTTGTTCGCAAGTACCTGGGATTCACAGAAAGACAATATCGTAAGATTCTTTCTGAACTGAGAGAATACATTGATGTTGTTGAAAGAAAGATGTCTGCTAAGAAATGGGGCGAAATCAATTACGAAGCCGTTCCGTCAAAAGCAAATCTTGTTTACAACAATGCATTCCTCAAAAACGATGAGGAACGTAGACGAGAGTATCTGGATAAGCTGGAAAAAGGAGAGGCAAAAATCAACTCTTCTACAAACTTCCCACATGATATTGTACATAGTTATTTGAAAGGTCGTAGCTATTACAGATCCAATATAAAAGAGGATAAAGCTCTGGAAGCATTATGGAAAGCACTTCCTGATACAGTGCAGGGTGATGGAAATACTCTTGTTGTCAGAGATGGTTCTGGAAGTATGATGTGTAGTGTTGATCCAAACAGTAGCATTACTGCACTGGAAGTCGCAACAGCACTTGCTATTTACTTCTCTGAGAGATGTTCTGGCGAATTCAAAGATAACTTTATCACATTCAGTTCAAGACCTGAGTTGATTGACCTTTCAGCGTGTAGTTCACTGGCAGAAAAAATCAGAAGATGTTATGCAGAAAATGACTGTTCTAACACAGACATTGAAAAAACATTTGATCTTATTCTGCAGACAGCTATCAATACTAATATGAAACAGGAAGACATGCCAAAGAATATCCTGATTATCAGTGATATGGAATTTGACCAGGCAACCTATTCATATGGATGGGGAGGTAGCGCAAGCACAGTAAATGAAACACTGTTCAAGACAATTGGCAGAAAATTTGAGAAAGCTGGATATCAGCTTCCGAGACTTGTGTTCTGGAATGTAAACTCACGTACCGGCACAATCCCTGTCAAGGAAAACGCTTTGGGTGTTGCTCTTGTAAGTGGATTCTCAGTCAATGTTGCGAAAATGGTATTAAGCGGAGAACTTGATCCGTATAAATGTCTGATTGAGCAGCTTGACACAGAGAGATATGCACCGATTGAGGCAGCAATCAAAGATTTAAAATAAAACAACTTCATACGTGGCAAAACAACCAAAGTAAAAAGTACAGAAATGCCTTGTAAGACACGTACAGCAAATAATAATGCAATCAACTTTTAATTGATAACCGCAAACTAAGTGTCTTGAAGAACGTATATTCCATAATGGTTAGACGGAGTGGCAGTGGTTGTAAACACTTCTTCTAACCTTTTTTTGAATAGATATTTTTCAACACAGAGGTTATACATGAGAAAGTTAGCAACAATTCGTGAAATCGCAGAAATCAAGCCGATTCCTGATGCTGACAGAATCGAAGTAGCAAGAATTGATGGTTGGGAAGTTGTCGTGTCAAAGAAAGACAATTTTCATGTTGGCGATAGAGTGGTATATGTCGAGATTGACAGTAAGATGCCGGAAACGCCAGAGTATGAATTCTTGAAATCAAGAAAATATGTTGTAAAGACTATCGTGATGAGAGGACAGATTTCACAAGGATTAGTGATGCCGTTATCTGTACTCCCGATAGGCGAATACAAACTTGGTCAGGATGTTACGGGTATCTTAGGTATTACTAAGTATGATCCGCAGCTTGAAGAAGAAAATGCGATTTTCGAGGAAAACAGAAAGAAAACAAGGAATCCAGTTGTGAAATTTTTAATGAGATATGCGTGGTTTAGAAAACTTTATCTCAAAAAGAATACACACACAGAGTTTCCGAACTTCATCAAAAAGACAGATGAAGAGAGAATTCAGAATATGCCTGAGTTATACGAAAGGCTGAAGAATGAACAAACCAATCTGATAGTGACAGAAAAAGTTGACGGATGTTCCGGCACTTATTTTTTACGCAAAATTCCGAGAAAATTCGGAAAAGTGACGTACGAATTCGGAGTTTGCAGCAGAAATAGGAGATTGCCACAGCCGGATAACAGCTACTATTGGAAAATCGCCAACAAATATAAAATTCGCAGCATTCTTGAAAAATTGATAGACGATGAGGATTATATAGTATTACAAGGCGAAATTACTGGTGCAAAAATCCAGGGAAACAAATATCATGAGAAAGATTGCCAGTTATGGGCATTCAACCTCATAACCCCCTCAAAGAAATATAATACCATTGAGATGCAAGACATTCTCATTAAGCATGGTATTCATACAGTACCAATTGTTGAGATTGGTTACAATGTAAAAGGTGATATACAAGATATTGTAAAGTATGTGAAAGGCAAGTCACAAATTGTAGATAGGGAAAGAGAAGGATGTGTTTTTAGAAATACTGATAAGAATATCAGTTTCAAATGTATTAACCCAAACTTCTTAATCAAGAATAATGAGTAGCCTTGAAAATATAATATCTTTTGCAATATGTCTTCTTGTTTTGGTCGTGTGTTTACGATTCTTAATTGTAGAAACACGGGAAGCAAGAAAATTTTATGGGAAGGGAAATGAGAATGGATCGGAGCAGTATTGGTACGAGAATGAAATCTTATGAAGATGCTCAGAAAACGTACTTAACAAGAAGAATGCCAGTAATGATTAGAGTGGATGGAAATGCTTTTCATACATTCACCAGAGGTTTTGAAAGACCTTTTGACAGCATTATGGCAGAATCAATGCAGCGCACAATGAAATATATGTGCGAAAACATTTCTGGATGTGTCTTAGGATATACACAGAGCGATGAAATCACATTACTTCTGATTGATTACAAGAAAAAGAATCAGGGAGCATGGTTTGGATATGTAAAGCGAAAGGTAGAAACTATCGCAGCGAGTATGGCAACAATGGCTTTCAATGAGGCTTTTTCAGATGTAATTACGGAAAAGATATCAGAAGACATTATGAAAGTTCAGAATGATGAAGAAGCCGAAAAAGTAAAGGATTACTATTTCAAATATGTAAAGAAATGTGGAAGGGCAATGTTTGATGCTAGAGCATTTAATATCCCAGAATTTGAAGTAGTCAATGAATTTATTTGGAGGCAGCAGGATTGTACAAGAAATTCAATTCAGTCAGTTGGTCATGCAAATTTTTCAGATAAGAAAATGCATAAGAAAAATATGAGTCAGATTCAAGACATGCTCATGTTGAAGAAAGGAATCAACTGGAATGATTTTCCGACTTTTCTGAAAAGAGGATCTTGTTGTATCAAAGAAGATTATTTCATTTCAGAAAATGAGCTTCCAGAAAATCACAGAAACAATTTATCCCCACGGACATTAGATCCAGAAGAAGATGAATATGGTGTGTGGAGATCACGTTGGGTTATCGACAAAGAAATTCCAATTTTCACACAGAACAAAAACTATGTTAATAATTTGTTTTTAAACAAGTATTAAACAAGCAATAATAAAGGAGAAAACAAAGCAAGATGAAAACAAGTTATTCAGAAATCGTAAATGAAAACTACATCGGCAAAACTGAAAATCCCATTCCGATGAATGAAATTCTGAAAAAAGCAAACGAAGAAAAGTTAGAGCCATCTTCAAGCAGTCTTGAAAAAGTGCTGTTTTTGGGAATTGATGTGCAGCAGGACTTCATGGATAACGGAGCGTTAGGTGTTCCCGGCGCACATGAAGATGTTGCTAGAATGACTAAGTTCATTTATAACAACATGGAGAAAATCTCGCACATTTCAGTATCTATTGATACTCACATTCCACACCAGATTTTCCATCCGTGTTGGTGGATTGATGAAAATGGCAATAATCCAGCACCTTACACTGTTATTACATTAGCAGATTTGGATTCTGGAAAATGGCGTCCTATTGTTGAACCAATTAAGAGCCGTGAGTATGTAGAGAATCTGGAAAAGAACTCTAAAAAGAAACTTTGCATTTGGACATATCACTGCTTACAGGGTACAGAAGGTGCAGCACTGGAAAATCAGTTTGCAAATATGATTTACTTCCACAGTGTAGCAAGAAAATACGCACTGAACCCTATCGTAAAAGGTCAAGATCCACTGTCGGAGATGTACGGTATTATCAAGCCGGAATATGACAGAAGAGGATATGTGAACCAGGCACTATTAAACAAGTTCGCAAAATTTGACAAAATCATCATCGGCGGTGAAGCAAGAGATTATTGCGTATACGAATCTCTCTGCCAGATGCTTGAATTTTACAAAGATGACACTGATATGCTGAAAAAGTTCTACATTCTGGAAGATTGTATGTCTGCCATTGGTGATAAAGCCGAAGTTGACAAGATGTATGCAGATCTTCAGAAAAAGTACAAATTCAACATTGTACGCAGCACTGAATTCAAACTGTAAGGAGTAGAAAGATGGAAGAAATTATTATTGATGGATTAGACGAAATCGAAATGCAGAATACAGCCGTTGATGATATCGACAGTGAAAATGTCAATCTGATTTTCATTGGAATTGACAAATCTGGATCAATGTCCCCATACAGAGGTGATATGGTTTCTTGTCTGAAAGAGTTCAAACAGGCATTAACCGACTCTAAAGAGGCAGATGAAATTTTAGTAGCAAGAGCAGACTTTAACAGCTCAATCAACGTGGGTGGTTACAAGAAAATCACAGAGTTTGATACAAACTACGATGCCAGTGGTATGACAGCACTGTACAATGTCATTGAAGATGGTACACAGAAACTTACTGACTACATGGAATATCTGAAACAGCAGGGAGTACGTGTAAAAGCGGTATTTGCAATTTTCAGTGATGGTGAGGATACAGTTTCCAATGATCCGAGTGAAGCAAAACACAGAATTCAGGATCTGAACAATAAAGAAATTACAACAGCTTTCATTAGTTTTGGTGGTACAGCTACAGGTATTGCAAAGAGCCTGGGATTTAGAAATATTCTGGATGTATCAAGTTCTGCATCTGAGCTGAGAAAAGCGTTCGATTGTCTGAGTAAATCTGTAATCGAAAGCTCAAAGAGTGTTGTAGCCGATGGAGATAACTTCTTCATTTAAGAATAACAGAATTCGCCCCATTCATTAAGGGTGGGGCGATACACGGAGAAAAATATGTTTGTAAACAAAATAGGTTACGATCATTTATCTATCGGAATGAACTGCCAGGATTACGGATTTGAATTGTCGGATTATAAAGTGAAAGTTGTAGCAGATGGTTGTTCTGAGGGATTACATTCAGAAGTAGGAGCGAAGACATTTTGCCACCTGTTGTCAAAGGGATATGATATCGAACAGGCTTTTTCTTCTTTGGTTGCTGTATATGGGCAGACAATTGAGGATATGAAGAATTTCTTATGCTTTACATATCTTTCGGTAACAGAAAGTAATGAGTATTTCATTACATCAAATTGTGGTGACGGTTTTCTTATTTTGGAAGATAACGAAGGGAATATATCGTTTGTTGAATTAACCGATGGCGAATATCCGAAATACTATGTCTACAACTATATTGACAAGAAATATCTTAGTCATTATGCAGATGGTGTTTCTGTAGAAAATAAGCTATTCAGTAAGGAAGAATATAAGAATGTAGGTATTGCTTCCGATGGATTGAGATTTATTGTAAATGCAGATGAAGATATCAAACAGGAATTTATTGAATGTTTAAAGTCTGGGAAAGCAGTGAAAATAAAAAGATTTATTAACCGTAACCAGAAATTATTCAGAGATGATATTACAATTGTTTTTTAAGAAAGGGATATATAATGGGAAAAATTACTGAGAAATCAACAAAAGCACAGATTATGGACGCATATACTCAGGCATTAGCTGAGTTGGAGAAACTTAAAGCTATGAGCGATTCGCCGGTTGAAAATGCAAAGAAAGAGGCACTGGAAGCATCTATGCAGAATGCAGAAGTAGCAGCAAGCAATGAAGTATTTTCAGATACGATTGTAAAACAGTACAATGATCTGAAAATTGCGATTGACGAATATCAAAAAGAGTTAGAAGGACTCTACGGTATCAAAGCTGAAGCTGACGGTCTGGCAGCAGCTATCAATGCTCATAGAGCGAAAGTAGCTGAAATGAACGATGAGTACAAACAGAAGAAAGCGGATCTCGATGCAGAACTGGCACAGAAGACAGCAGAAGTAGAAGAGAAAATTGCAGATTTGGAAAAGAGTGTTCAGAAAGCTAAGAAACAGGCTGATGAAGAAGTAAAAGAGTACAATACCGATATCAACAAGAAACGTAATCGTGAGAAAGATGAGTATGACTACAATCTGAAGATGGATCGTAAGGCAGATGCCGACACTTGGGCAGAAGAAAAAGAAAAGCGTGAAGCAGAAATTCAGGCAAAAGATGATGCCGTAACAGAGCGTGAAGAAGCGATTGCTGCGAAAGAAGAAGAAATCCAGGCTATGAAAGCACAGATTGAAGCATTCCCGGATAAACTGGCAGAAGCCAAAGAGGATGCAGCGAAAGAAGCGAAGGCTAAAGCAGACAAGAGTTTTGCATTTGAAAAACGTGCGTTAGAATCTGATAAAAAACATGCAGAGGAAATGGCAGATGCAAAGATCAAGAATCTGGAATCTCAGGTTGAAGCACTGACACAGAGCAATGCAGAACTTTCCAATAAACTTGATGCAGCATATGCTCAGATGAAAGACATGGCAACCGCTACTGTTCAAGCTGGTGCAACTGTAAAGGTCGTATCAAGCGACAAGTAAATAAAAGAAAGCCGATAGAGAAATGATTTTAAAAAGTAACATAACAAGATTGCCGGTATTAGCCGAAGGTGGAGAAGGAATTATATATGAATATGGAGATAAGCTGATAAAGGCTTATAAACCCCATGTGAATATGCCAACCAAAGAGAAAAAGATTAAACTCTTAATGGCAAAGAATTTACCGGCAGAAGTCATTTCTCCGATTGATATTGTCTATGACAGCCGGAATAAATTTATCGGTTACATCATGGATAAAGTAGACGGAGAAGAATTCAAAAAATTGTCAAATAAAAAATTCGTGAAAGCGAATGGAATTACAAAGAAAGAGATTCTTGCCATGCTTGACAGATTGTTTGATGTTTTGGCTGATTTGCATAAGCAGGGTATATACATTGGCGATTTGAACGATCAGAACATTTTGTTTGATAAGCACTATAATATTTCTATCATTGACTGTGATAGTTGGTCAATTGATTCTGAGAAATGTGATGTTGCTATGGATTTATTCAAAGATCCGTTACTGGTTTCAAATAACTTTGACCAGAAAACAGATACATATGCATTCAGTGTATTGAGTTGGAAATCTCTGACACGAATTCATCCGTTTGGTGGGACAATGCAGCCGGATATGAATATTATGGAACGTATGAAGAAAGGTATATCCGTGATAGATAATCCGGCGGTAAAGATTCCGAAAACAATCGGATCATGGGCTGGTCTATCGCCAGAACTTATCAGTGCGCTTAAAGCAGTTTTCGAGAATAAAAGCCGTGAACTTCACGGTGAAATTCATGAGCTAAGTTGTCATCTGAAATACTGTGATACAGATAGGGATTATTACTATGATAAATACAATGTCTGCCCAGTATGTGATAACTCTGCAAGGATCAATAGAAAGCCAATAAATCAGGGCGTACAGTCTGGATTACAGCTTGTAGAACTGTTGGTCAAATCAAGCATTAAAGCGGTTGTCGATGAGAATATGTACATTGATACCGATGATAATGTTGTAGATATCAAGAGTGGCAAGAAATATAAGCACAAAAACTTGATAAAATATCATTTTCATTCAGATGGATATTTGATTGAGGACGATAATAATACGATTATCATTCACAGCGAAAAAGATTATGAGCTTGATAAAAAGTTCAAATCAAGAGTAGTTGTTAATGGGAATAAGATGTATTACATTTCAAAGCAGAACGCCTTGACAGAAGTGACTATTACGAAGAATGGGAATAGCTTTAGAAATCTTTGTAAATGCAGCGATAGTTGTTATTTTGAAGTAAGCAATGGAAAGTATTTCGTTGTCAACTATTATCAGAGCAAAATAATCTTTGATATCAACGGCATAAACCACATTTATAAATATGACGGAAGGATTACAAATTATGGTATTCACTATGATGTTGCCACTGATAAGTGGTTAGTAGTCTTGGAAAATGAAACTGGAAGTTTCTTAACTCTTGTATTTAAAGGAAATGATATTCAATATGAATGTAATGAAATTAAGTATGAGTGTTCGCTTGGAAACATGTGTATGAGTAATAACACAATCTTTTTCCCGATTGATGGAAAAATAAGAGGTTTTGCTTATGCAAAAGATATGTTTAAAGATTTTCAGTGTGGTGTTGTAAATTATGATAGCAAATTGATTAAGAGTGGCAAAAAATTCATTATCGTCAACGATGAAAATATATATGCTCTATCATAGGGATCTTGTATTGCCGACAGAAAAATATTATGTGTATATCCACAGAAATCCTTTAACACACAAAATATTTTATGTTGGTTCTGCAAAAGGAAACCCATTGAGAGCATATGAATTTGGAAAACATAGAAATCAATCTTGGAAGAATGAGGTAATATCATTTGGAGGGACATGCAATATCATAGTTGAAATAGTACAGTATTGTGAAGATCCAATCCAGGCGCAAGAGGCTGAGTTTCAACTGATTTATAAATTGAAAAAATGTGGTGAAGCATATTGTTGTAATGAAGGAGATACGTCTTTTAAGAGAAAATATCCAAAATTACAGTACCATTTATTCATCGGAAGTACACATATAAAATTCACAAGAAAAATGGAATTATTTTCGTATTGTAAGAAAGAGTATGGTCTTAGTAGAAATATAGTGAATCTTCTGATTGAAAACGATGGTGAATACAACGGTTCACACCAACAGGCGTGTGGGCTGAAAATCATAAGAGAAGGAAAGGAACATCAATAATGGAAGAATTATTGTTAAGATTATTAAAGGAGTCACCAGAGAGCTTTGTAGGGCTTGTTCATGGATATATTGAAAAATATAAACCGGCAGTCTATGAAGTTGGTAAAGAAATTGTAAACGTAGCAAGAGACTATGCAAATAACACAGAGATTTGTGAAATTGCTGCAACTAAAAAGAAAAACCAGTTTGATGCATATGTTAAAGTCGGTTTTACAGAAGAACAGGCAACTGCATTCATTCTGAGTGATAATCTGCAGCTTGTTAAGAACATGGAAAAATTAAGTTCAAATTCTTCTGCAAAAGTTAATGCAAAGTAGTTGACAAATTTGGAAATCGTGGTACTATAAACAAGCAATAATAAATGAGGAAAGGAATAAAGAAATGGACGAAAAGAATTATTTCCAGGAATTGTACGATGTGGATGTTCGCGAGAAGACAAAACAGAAAAACGGTCTGAACTACCTGTCATGGGCTGCAGCTTGGGCAGAAGTAAAAAAGAAATTCCCAGATGCAACATTCAAAATCTATGAACAGACAATGGATGACAAGGGGAACACAAGACCGTGGTTTGATGACGGACGTACTGGTTGGGTTAAGACTGGTGTAACGATCAATGGCATGGAATTGATTGAAGAACTTCCTATTATGGATTTTCGCAATAAATCTATTCCAGCAGATTCTATTACATCAACGGATGCTAATAAATCTATTCAAAGATCACTCACAAAAGCGTGTGCCCGTCACGGATTGGGATTATATATCTACGAGGGAGAGGATCTTCCTGAAGAAGAAAAGAAGAAAGAAGCAAAAAAACAGGCTGAAAAATCAGAACTTGATAAAGTAAACCTTGAATGTTTTAATCTTGCAAAAGAGAAATCCAAGACTCATAACGATGCAGTGACAGAACTTTGTAAAAAATATGTAGCTAATGGAAACCCGAAGAGAATCACAAATATTGATGATTCCAAAGCACTGTTAGAAGAGTTAAAAGCACTTAAATAAAAAAGGAGATATTACAGAATGAATAATGTAAATTTAGTAGGTCGTTTAGCAAGAGATCCAGAGGTTCGTTATTCCCAGGGCGGTAACGCAACATGTGTAGCAAGATATACACTTGCCGTATCACGCCCATTTAAAAACGGAGAAGGTAAGCAGGAAGCAGATTTTATTTCTTGTGTTGCATTCGGTAAAGCCGGAGAGTTTGCAGAAAAGTATCTTACAAAAGGAATGATGATCGGTGTTACTGGTAGAATTCAGACAGGAAGCTACGATGATAAAGACGGTAAAAAAGTCTATACAACAGATGTAATCGTGGCAACTCAGGAGTTCTGTGAGAAAAAAGGAAGTACAGATAATGGGAATTCTTCTGCTGCACCTAAATCAAACAATAATAAAGGAAAGAAAACGGATGACGGTTTCATGAACATTCCAGACGATGTGGATGACGAACTTCCATTTAACTAAGCCGGAGGATATAAATGAGCGAAAATAAAGACAGGTTTGTTAGTCTTGTACGCTCAATAAACAGAGAAGGGATAAACGAATTAGTGGAATTCTTGGAAAAATCTGACTTTTACACAGCACCAGCAAGTACAAGATTCCACTGTTCAATCCCAGAAGGGTTATTGATACATAGTTTGAATGTGTATGACATGTTCGAGCAAAAACGCAAGACAGAACCATATAAAACAGTTTTAGGCAATATTTCAGATGATTCCAGCAAAATAATCACTCTTTTCCATGATATTTGCAAGACATATATGTATGAAACTGATTATAAGAACAAGAAGATTTACAGTGAAACAGGATCTAAGAAGGACGAAAAAGGTAGATTCGATTGGCAAGCGGTAGAGTTTTACAAAGTAAATGATCTTGTTCCTTATGGTCACGGCGAAAAGAGCGTCATGATGCTTGAAGAGTTTATAAAATTACAACCGATTGAAAGATATGCTATCCGATGGCATATGGGGTTCACAGAGCCTAAAGAAAACTGGAACACTCTTGGTTCAGCGATTGAAAAATATCCAGTGATTTTAGCTCTCCATGAATCTGATCTGGAAGCCACATATCTCTTAGAAAAAGATATGAAGTCAGAATAACAACAGAGGGAGGGCAATAGCTTTCCCTCTTTTATTATAGAAAGGAACTTGAAAATGAAACATTATAAATGCGGATTTTCCCACTGCGCACATGCTGATGGAAAAGTGCCAGAAAATGAAGCTGTGAAAATTGGCACACGTTACTGGCATAAAGATTGTTATGAGATATCTGAAACAATCAAGGATATCAGAGAAACTTATCTGGATAAGATTAGCAGCTCTGTGGTTGTCAGTGCCTTAAACAAGATAATCAATAATATTGTTTTTGGCAAGAAACTGGAAAATAAAAAACTCACAAAAGCACAGTCAAATTTGGAAGCAGCAAGATATCTGCAGTTCTGTATTGACTATGCATTGGAGCATAAAATTCCAATCACACATGCGCCGGGATTATATTATCTGATTGATAACGTAAGAGTTAAAAAAGCATACGAGAAAAAGAATGAATTGGAAATGCAAAAAGAAATGAAAAAGCAAATGGATGTTGGTATCGAATCAAATCCAGTTGATACAACGGTTAAGCCAACTACTAATTTTTCTGCTGGTGGCGGTAACTTTGGATTTGGAAACATTCTGGGAGGCATGAATGAATAACGAGTTAGAAAAACTGTCTGATACACAAGCGGAAGCCGGGATTATTGCCACATTGGTTTATCATCCAGATTTCATTTTACATTCTGATGTTCTAAAGGCAGGGTATTTCTATCATAAGGATAATGGTTGTTTATACTGGGCAATTGATGAGCTTATCAAGGCTGGTGTAGATAATATTGATGCATTCAACATTTCAAATATGTTACAGTCAAACAATGCTGTTAAGAAGACACTTGAAAGCGTCAATATGCCAGATATGGACGAATTCATTGAACTTTGTAGCGATGCTGCCCGTCATACAATTGCAGAATATCAGCTCTTAGTTATCAGTGTTGTAACCCTTGCATTCAAAAGAGATTTATATAAATTACTTAACAAACTACAAAAACAGACTCTTACACAAGAACTTGATCTAAACCAGCTTAACAAAATAGTATACGACAGTTTGGAAGATTTAACTGGAAGGTATATGTTTGATAGTGATTTTCAGATGTTCGGTGAAAAAGTGCCTGGACTCTGGAAAGAAGTTTGTGAGCGAAGAAATAATGATGGAACTATTGGAGTACCATCAAAATTTCCACATCTTGCAAGATATTTTTCATACGAAAGTGGAGAGCTTGTTATGGTTTCTGGTCGTATGAAAATGGGTAAGAGTGCATTTATGCTCAATGAAGCGATGGACAAGATCCAGAGAGGAATCCCGACTATTTATTTCGACACTGAAATGAATGATAGGCTTTTCTATCTTCGTATGTTGGCTAATTTAACTGGAATAGATCAGAAGAAAATAAAGAGCGGAAATCTTTTGCCGGAAGAACAGAAGATTATTGACGATACAAATGAATGGCTCAAAAAACAGCCATTTGTACATGAGTTTATTCCAAACGCTACAAATGAGGAATTGTTTAATAAGTGCCGAATGATGAAATACAAAATGGGATTACAGTTTGTAATCTATGATTATTTCAAGAGTGCAGAAACAGACAGTAGTAATCAGTATAATGACTTAGGTGCAAAATGTGATTTTTTAAAAAACAGAATCGCCGGAGAACTGGATGTCGCTGTTTTGGCTGGTGCGCAGCTCAACCGTGAAGATAGGGTTGCTGATTCTGATAAATTGGAAAGATATGCCAGCGTGAGTGCAAAATGGAGAAAGAAAACAGCCGATGAAATGGCTAATGATGGAAAAGAATGCGGAAATTATGCATTCCATATTGCTCTTAACAGACTTGGCGAAGGAATGTTTGAGGACGAATATATAGACTTCAAATTTTCAGGGGCACAAATGAGGATTGAAGAAGCAAAACAACATGAGGAACAGCAAGTTCCATATTAGGAGCGAAACACATGAAAGAATACAGCGATGACCTGATCGAAGAAATAAAAGAGAATATTGACATCGTTGATTTCATCGGAGAGTATGTTGACCTTACAAGAAAAGGGAAGGAATATTTTGGGAAATGCCCATTACACGATGAAAGAACTGGTTCGTTCAGTGTTACACCAAGTAAAAATATGTATTACTGCTTTGGTTGCAAAAAGGGTGGAGATGTAATTACTTTCTGCCAGGAACATTTGAATATGTCATATGAGCGTGCTGTTTCATATTTGTGTGGGGTTGCTGGATTGAGTGATGAAAAGACAGAGATATCAACTACAGTTAGGTATCTCAAAAAAGCAGCCAGAAAAAAGAAAAAGCAACAACTGCCGGTAACACATCCAATTCTGGACGAAAAAATCTTAAATGATTTTGAACACCGGCGAATAACAAAATGGATTGAAGAGGGAATACCACAAAGCATCATGGAAAAATATGGTGTTCGGTATGATAAAAGAGCCAATCGTATTGTATATCCTGTATATGATAATGACGGAAATTTGATAAATGTAAAGGGGAGAACTCTTTACGATGGTTATAAAGACTTTGATCCACCGATTCCAAAATACATGAATTATTATCCTGTGGGCGATTTAGATTACCTTCAAGGATTTTGTTTTAAGAAAGATATCATACAGCAGTACAAAGAAATTATTATTTTTGAATCACTGAAATCTGTTATGAAACTCGATAGTTATGGTCAACCCAATTCAGTTTCATCAGAAACCAGTGAGCTTACAATTTTTCAGGTAAAGACGATTATTGGTCTACATTGCGATGTGGTAATTGCTTTTGATAATGACGTTTCACTTGAAAAAATATTAGAGAAAGAGACAATTCAGTTACTTATGAGATTTGTGAATGTATATGTTGTGATTGACAAAAATGGATTACTAGGGAAAGTGAGTGATAAAAATTCGCCCGTAGATAAAGGGAAAGACATTTGGGATCGCCTATATCAAACCAAAATAAAGTTATGAGGTAAATAATGTCAGAATATAACTTTTTGATAGATAACATGATTTGGTCTTTTAGTAGACTGAATTCATTTTGCATCTGCAAATATGAATGGTATTTGCAGTATATAGAAGAGGCAGAAGGAACAAACAACTTCTATGCGGAGTTTGGAAAGTTCTGTCATAAGATTCTTGAAATGTATGCAAAAGGTGAGCTTGGCTTATTTGAACTGTCTGACTACTTTGTTGAACACTATGATGAAGAAGTAAAAGAGTTCGTATACCACAAAACCGCAGACATCAGAGAGAATTACAAACAGAAAGCAATTGAATATTTCGATAACATTGATATTGATTTCAGTAAGTATGAGATTCTTGGTATCGAAAAGAAATGTGATTTTGAAATCAATGGGTATAAATTCACTGGATATATCGACTTACTTTTAAGAGAGAAAGATACAGGAAAAATTGTTCTCATTGACCATAAATCGTCAAAATATCCCTATGGGAAGAAAGGAAAGTTACTGAAATCCGAAAAGGATAAATTTCAGCAGTACAAAAGGCAGCTATATCTTTATTCAATACAGGTATTCAATGAGTACGGTGTATTCCCAGACCGTATAGGTTGGAATTACTTTGGAGATAGAAAGTGGGATTTTCTTGATTTCAACAAAGAAGATTATGAAGAAGCTAAGAAATGGGCGATAGATACCCTGGAAGAAGTCAGAAATACAAGTGAATTTCCACCGACTGTAGATTTCTATTACTGCCACAATCTGTGTAAATTCAGAAATTCATATTGCGAATATAAGAATTACTAGGAGGTAGGTATGGACAATTATGTAGTGTATCATCTCCATAGTGATTTATCAAATGGAGTAACCAATGTAGATAGCGTTACAAAGTTTGGTGAATACATAGAGGCAGCAAAAAAATTGGGAATGAAAGCTATGGCTTTTAGCGAACACGGCAATATCTTTGAGTGGTTTCACAAAAAAGAAGCCATTGAAAATGCCGGAATGAAATATATTCATGCGGTGGAAGCCTATATAACAGAAGACAATAACTCTGACCACAAACGAACAGTATATAGTGCCATTGATTTGTTCACTTCGAGTACGGCTAAGAAAGATGTGAGAATATCTTTTGAAAATTATTACAAAAGAGAAGATGGCATGTATTTGGCAAAATGCATAGATGATGATAAGACATATCCGATAGATCCAGAAAGTATCAGAGAAGAAAAAGTTGTAAAGACGAGGGACAACTATCACTGTGTTTTAATCGCAAAAAATCATGCTGGTGTTAGAGAAATCAATAGATTGACTTCACAATCATTTTGCAGAACAGACAGTCATTTTTATTACATGCCGAGAATATATCTTGACGATCTATTGAATACCTCTGATAACGTGATAGTTACGTCTGCTTGTCTTGGTGGTATCTTATCGAAAGGTGCAGATGAAGTAAAAGAGAGATTTTTGGATTTCTGTATAAAAAATAAGCATAGGTGCTACTTGGAAATTCAGCACCATAATGTTGAAGACCAAAAAAACTATAATAAAGAATTATATGCATTAAGCAGGGAGTACGGTATTCCGTTAATTGCTGGAACAGACACACATGCATTGAACGATACACATATGGAAGGTAGAAAGATTCTACAGCTCAGTAAGGGTGTTCATTTTGCAGAAGAAGACGCATGGGATTTAACATTTAAGTCTTTTGAAATGTTGTGTGAAGCATATAAGAGGCAAGATTCATTGCCGGAAGAAGTGTGGATGGAAGCCATTATGAATACAAACAGAATGGCAGATTGTGTTGAAACATTTGAGTTGGATAGGAATACAAAATATCCGAAAATATACGATCATCCACTCCAAACTTATAAGCAAAAAATCAATCAGGCATATAAGGTACATCCATATATCCGTAAGAGGTATAAGTCGGAAGAAATCAATCCAATCATAAGAGATGAGGTTGATGTATACGAAAAAACTAAATCCATTGACTTTATGTTGCTGCAGACCTATTTGAGAGAATGGGAAACAAAATATGATATCTTTTGTGGATATGGTCGTGGATCTGTATCTGGAAGCGAAGTTGCATACATACTTGGAATCACTCAAATGGACAGTAAAAAATTCGGATTGAACTTCTTCCGTTTTATGAATCCAAGCCGTGTTACAAATGCTGATATTGATACAGATTATTCTTCCAGAGATAGAGATATTATTAAGGAATTCATTCTGAGGGATCACATGGATCTTCCGAACATTCGAGCGAGTGAGATTATCACGTTCAACACGATTGCATTGAAAGGGGCAATTAAGGACGTAGGACGAGCATTGAGAATGTCTATCGTAGAAACGTCTGCAATATCAGAGGCGGTATATCTGGAAGATGGCAAATGGATTATTGACGATGTATTCCGTGAACGATATCCAGATCTATTCAAATATGTAGATATCGTAAGTGGAACAATCGTTTCTATCGGATCACATCCGTCTGGCGTTTTGGTAAGTGATTTGAACATTGATGAAGAAGTCGGAATGTGTAGTTTGTCAACATCTGACTATCCAGTGTCCGTATTAAATATGAAGGAACTGGATGCACTTATGTATGTCAAGCTGGATATTCTGGGACTTGATAATATTGGTGTAATCAATGAAACATGTAAACTTGCCGGAATTGAACGAATGACACCAGATAATGTTGATTTGGACGATGAAGATGTATGGAGAGATATTAGGGAAGATACGACCTTGATATTCCAGTGGGAGTCAGCTTCAGCTCAGGCATATCTTAAAAGATTCATGTCGGACGAAACTATTGCAATTGCGAAAAGTAATAACAAAGACTTTTCCTATATTAAATGGTTTTCATTTGGAAATGGTCTGCTTAGACCAGGATGTGCAAGTTTCCGTGATGACGTTGCGGAAGGTCATGTGTTGGTTACTGGATTCAAAGAGTTGGATGATTTCTTATCAACAACTTCCGGGCGAATCACCATGCAGGAAGATATCATGAAATTCTTGGTAAACTTCTGTGGCTATTCGGATGCAGAGTCAGATACAGTCCGGCGAGGAATTGCAAAGAAATATGGAACTGAAAAATTCATTGATGAAATACATGACAGATTTATAAGCTATTCCAATGAAACATACGGTGCGCCAAAAGAGCAGCTTGAAGAAATTTTCCCACCAATTAAACAGGGTATTCTTGATGCAACACGATACGCTTTCTCATGGAATCATTCAGACGCTTATTCATGCGTTGGATATATATGCGGATATTTGCGGTATTATTACCCATTGGAATTCTTGACAGCAGCGTTGAATACATTCGAGGGTAAAGAAGAAAAGACACTAAATATCACCAATTATACTAAGAAAAAAGGTATAAAGGTCGAGGGTGTTAAATTCCGGCATTCCACAAGTGAGTACACATTTAATAAGGAAGAAAATGTGATTTATAAGGGAATTGCTTCTATAAAATATCTCAACTCAAAAGTAGCCGATGCTTTTCAGTCTATAAAAGATATGAAATTTCAGGACTTTATTCATTTGTTGGCTGTTGTAAAAGAAAAATCGTTGCCGGTCAATTCAAAGCAGATGAAAATTCTGATACAACTAAACTTCTTTGAAGAATTTGGAGAAGTAAAATATCTGTTGAAACAGTATGATTACTTTGATTTGCTATACGGTAAAAAACAGATGAAAAAGGATAAAGCTAATTCGCTTGGTATTCCGTATGAAATTATCAAACGTAATTCCGAAAAGGAAAGTGAAAAAACATTTACGAAAGTAAATATGATGGGTGTTTTACATGATTATATAAATGTAATGCCATATGATAGGACAACATTCGTTGATCGTGTGGGATATCAGCTTGAGAACTTAGGATATATCGACATCGTGGATAATCAGTATAAAGGATATGTAGTCGTTCTGGAAACTGAAACTAAGTATACTCCAAAAGTCAAGGTATATGCATTGGCAAATGGAAACACGCTGACAGTTAAAGTTGCCAAAAAGGACTTTAACAGAAATCCGCTGCAAAAAGGTGACATTGTACATATCACCAACCAAAAGAAAAAAGCAAGGATGAAAATGTCGGCAGAAGGAAAGTTTGTGCCAGTTGAAGGTGAATTTGATTGGTGGGCTACAAAATATGAAATGGTAGGTAAGTAAAAATGATGTTAGGAAAGTATAAGTATACTGAAGCCGAAGAAAAAGAGCTTCTATCATCAATTGTCATTCTGGTTGATACGAAAGAAAAGGTCAACAACCATATCACTGACTACTTCGATGCTCACGGTATTCCGTATAAGAAGAAAGCATTGCAGAATGGCGATTACAGTTTTTACGTTCCAAAAAATGAGAAGTTATCAATTATGAGAGATACCTATTTCAATGATGAAATATTCATTGAGAGAAAGGCGAATCTTGAAGAGTTGTCTGCAAATCTCTCAGCCGAAAGAGCTAGATTTGAAAAAGAAATGGCAACGGCAAAAGCGAAGAAGAAGTATTTGCTTATTGAAAATGCAGGATATGAAGATGTGGTAAATGGAAATTATGACACTCAGTACAATAAGAAAAGTTATCTTGGAAGTATTCATAGTTTTAACCACAAATATGATCTTCAGATCGTTTTCATGAAGGAACGTGCATACACTCCAATTTATATTTATGGGGTTATGCAGTATTATTTGAGAGGTCAAATTAGATAGTACAAAAAACAAACAATAATAAAGTGGGTGCGTAAAGTGCCCACTTATAGGAGGAAAAATGTCAAGACAAGATGATTTAAAAGAGATACGAGAACTAACCATTAAATTGAATCAATGGTGTTATGAGTATTATGCACTCTCAAAACCGTCTGTTTCTAATGATGTGTTCGATCAAAATTTTGACCGGCTCAAATATTTAGAAGATAAAACAGGGTTCTTTTTCTCTGGTAGTCCAGTAAGAACCGTTGGATTCAGAGTAAGTTCGGAACTTCCTAAAATTAAACACAGTTCTCCATTGTTGAGCCTTGATAAGACGAAAGATAGAAAGGTTGCAATGGATTTTACCAAAAATCGGGAAGCACTTCTTATGTATAAGCTGGATGGATTAACAATTTGCCTGGAATATGAAGATGGTAAATTGGTGAGAGCAGCAACAAGAGGAAACGGCGAAGAAGGAAGCATTATTACCGATAATGCAAAAACGTTTGTAAATGTGCCACTTCAAATAGAATATGAAGGGTACTTAAAAGTTACCGGCGAAGGAATCATTCATAGAGATGATTTTGAAGCCATAAATGCTCAGATTCCTAATGCGGATGACAGATATAAGACACCACGAAATTTGGCAAGTGGATCAGTGCAACAACTTGATTCAGGTGTTTGTGCAAAGAGAAAAGTATATTTTTATGCGTTCAATGTTCTTGAAGGATTAGAAGAAATCAATTCTCTGAATGGTAGATTGACACGGATTAAAGAGTTTGGTTTCGATGTGTGCAAATACAGAATGTTCAACCCAAAAGATATTGAATTTGAAACATTTGACTTTATGATGGATAGCATGGTAATGGAAGCTCAAAAAGAGAACATACCCATTGATGGTCTTGTTGTTATGTATGACGATATTGAGTATGGAAAGAAACAGGGCAGAACAGGACACCATTATAGAAATGGTATCGCATTCAAATTTAAGGAAGAAGAGGAAGAGAGTGTAATCCATAGCATTGATTGGCAAGTTGGAAGAACGGGAAAGATTACGCCGGTTGCAGTTTTCGATACAGTTATTCTTGATGGTACAGACGTTAGTAGAGCATCATTACACAATCTCAGTATCATTAAAGAACTTGGAATTAAAAATGGTGCAAAAGTAACTATTGTCAAGAAGAATGAAATCATACCGCAAATAATAAAAGCCACTGGTGGAACAGAAGATTTTGAAGTGCCAAAAGTATGCCCTATTTGTGGAGGTACTACAACTCAGTGTTCAGATGGTGGAAGCGTATCATTATATTGCAGAAATATTGATTGTGCAGCACAAAATATTAGAAAGATTGCTTATTTTGCATCAAAAGAATGTATGAACATAGATGGTCTTTCTGAAAAAACGGTAGAAAAATTCATTGATGCCGGGATTATCAAGAATATTTTAGATATCTACAAACTGGAAAACCACCATGATGAAATCGTTGGTTTTGAAGGTATGGGAGAAAAATCATTTGCAAAATTACTTTCTGCCATTGAGAAGAGTAAAAATGTGAAATTGGAAAATTTCATTGCCGGACTTGGAATACAGAATATCGCATTAAGCAAAGCAAAGATTATTAGCAGACGGTTTGACGGTGACTGGGATTTATTTGAAAATGCGTTGAAATCAAGATTTGATTTTACAGAATTGGAGTCATTTGGAACAGAAGTAAATAAGTGTATCTATGAGTTTTTCGATAATGTATTTTTAAAGAACGATATGTATTCCGAGTTGGTATCGTATATGCATTTTGTAAAAGAAGAGAAAAATTCCGATGTCTTTGCCGGAAATATCTTTGTAATTACTGGTAGCCTTAATATCTTCTCAAACAGAAAAGAGCTACAAGAAAAGATCGAATCACTTGGAGGAAAGGTAGCTGGTGGAGTTTCAAAGAAAACAACGTGTTTAATCAATAATGATATTCAAAGTTCTTCGAGTAAGAATCGTGATGCTAAAAAGAATAATGTGCCGATTATTACAGAAGAAGAATTTTTAAATATGATAAACAGACAAAAATAAAGGAGAAACAATATGAAGATT
Source organism: Coprococcus sp. AM11-30B (assembly GCF_027674365.1). Lineage (NCBI taxonomy): Bacteria > Bacillati > Bacillota > Clostridia > Lachnospirales > Lachnospiraceae > Coprococcus > Coprococcus sp. AM11-30B. The sequence goes on from NZ_JAQDVB010000006.1 coordinate 135,172, forward strand.
GCAGAGTTAGAAATCAACATTATGGCAGTACCACAGGGATATTACTTAGCACAAGGAATTTCCAGAGATCTCAATTTTAAGGTTGGTCTTCCGGCAGCATTTGAGAAGACATACAATCTGAAAGAAAAGTTGACTGATAAGTACGATGAGATTGAGTGTGGAGAAACATATCTTATTGATAATGTTTATTCTCTGGTTGTAAAAGATAGCAGCTATGACAGCCCGGATAGAGATCTTCTTATGGAAGCACTGGTTAATCTGAGAGATCAGATGGAAGAAAACAAGGTTACAAAACTTGCCATTCCACGACTTTGTTGTGGTAGAGGTGGTCTTGACTGGGACGATGTGAAAGCAATGATTGGATTTGTTTTCGGAGATGCGGATATTCAGATTCTTGTTTGTGTGCAATAGGAGGTAACTATGGAAGAGAAATCACCAGTTTACCTTGTTATGGTAACAACAAACAATAATAATAAATATTATCGCATGATTCCACATGGTGATACTTTCGAGGCTGAATATGGTCGTGTTGGTGCAAGCTGCCAGCACGCCTCCTATTCAATGTCACAGTGGAATAAGAAGTACAATGAGAAAATTAAAAAAGGATATGTGGATCAGACACATCTTGTACAGGATTTGATTCAGAAAGAAAAACCAAAAGGAAAAGACGGTTATAAAGAAATTGAAAATAAAGTAATTGCAGAAATCGTTCAAAGACTTCAAGATATGGCTCATCAGAAAATCCAGGCGAACTATAAGGTTTCATCTCAGCAAGTAACACAAGCTATGGTGGACGAAGCACAGAAGGTAATTGATAGGCTCATGCAGCGAGAAGAAGTAGAGGACTTCAATAATACTTTGTTAGAGTTGTTTAGTGTAATTCCACGAAAAATGGGAAATGTCAATGATTATCTTTCCAGAAGCAAAGAAGATTTCGCACGCATTCTCAAAGATGAACAGGATCTACTTGATGTAATGAGAGGTCAGGTTGTTACACATACAGTACAGGATGAGCCAGACACCGATGATGTGGAAGAGAAGCAAGAAACCATTATTGAAGCAATGGGGCTTGAATTTGAGGAAGTAACAGAAGACGATGTGCGAATGATTAAGAGTCTGCTTGGAGATTGTCGAGATAAATTCTATAGAGCATGGCGTGTCAAGAATATTAAGACACAAAAACGATTTGATGAGTTTGTCAACAAAGAACATATTTTATTTATATTTTTCAAAGTAATCATGCATCGCATTGTCTGTATTTTTACCAGCCACAACACAAGAATACAAACCTACAACTACCGCTACACCAATTAAAGCCAATCCTATTTTAATCATTTGCTTTACCTTCTTTCTTTTCAGCTTCTAACTCTGCAATATGTTTGAGAATTTCATCACGCTTTTTGCAGCCGAGTCCACTATAATATGATCTACAGTTATTTGTGTGTTCGCATTCTCTACAATTTTTTACTACCATAATCATTTCTCCTTATCTCAGTTCAACTAAATATTTGATTGTACACTGGTCTTCTTTATATACGATAATTTCATCATTTCTCAACATACTACCAGCATGAGCATGTAAGCAATTCGCACCTGGGCATGTCTTCTGTAATCGTTCATAATTAAAATCATAATATTTACTGTCAAAAGAATGTACATCATATGGCTTTCCATATGCCACATCCATAAGTGCCATAAATGCCGAATTTGAATTTCCTCTCGCCCAGTATGATCCGCTCAAAGATGTATAACCTAACGATTTTCTTGCTTTTGGGGCATAGTAAATACCAAATCCAAACATCTTCCCTGTAATAACCGCATTTGTCGGACGTAAAACAAGACCAGTATTGATGATTGACCACCAGTTCTCATTTCTACTTCCATGCCATAACAGCTTAGTTTTTGAAATATGTTTTTTATTGTGTTGAGAAATATTCCCACTTTTAGTTGATATATTGCCGCTATTTGGGCATAATTCCCCATTTTCAATAGTATTCTCTGCCATAATATAATCTATTCCTCCACTATTTAAACGTATTTGCATGAATTTATCTTAGAACCGCCGATATTTAGCTGATTTGTGGTATAAGATAAAAAACATATTCACACAGAAAGTAGTTTGAAATTACTTCAAGCACTTCCGTTGGATTTGAAGATTGCGAAGACTCAGAATAGAATCAGAGAGTGGTATAACTATTATGGTGGAGAAGTATATGTAAGTTTTTCTGGTGGAAAAGACAGTACAGTATTATTGGATATTGTAAGAGGATTATACCCAGATATAGATGCGGTATATGTAGACACTGGACTTGAATATCCAGAATTGAGAGATTTTGTGAAAACGATTGATAATGTCACATGGTTAAAACCAAAAAAGAATTTCAAGAGTGTTATTCAAGAATATGGATATCCAATCGTCAGTAAAGAAGTGGCAAATAAGGTTCATGGTGCAAAACCTGGAAATACAAGGTGGCAGCAACTTCATGGTACATACATTGATAATAATACCGGCAAGTTATCTACGCATTATAATTATAAGAAATGGGAGTATTTGCTTGATGCTGACTTCAAGATATCAGATCAGTGTTGTGCAGTTATGAAAAAACGCCCATCGCTACAATACGAGAAGCAAACTGGTAAGAAACCAATTTTGGGACTCATGGCAGCAGAAAGTCAAAAGAGAAAAACAGATTATATGAAAACTGGTTGCAATGCTTTTGAGAAAGAGCGTCCACAAAGTCAACCTATGGGATTTTGGACTGAACAAGATGTTTTGCAATATCTGTATGAAAAGAAAATTCCGTATGCATCAGTTTATGGTGATATAGTATTGGAAGATGGAAAATATCGCACGACTGGATGTAACAGAACCGGCTGTATTTTTTGTGGCTTTGGCTGCCATCTCGAAAAAGAACCAAACAGATTCCAGATGTTGAAACAGACACACCCGAAATTATGGGAGTATTGTATGAAACCGATTGAATCTGGTGGATTGGGAATGAGAAATGTAATGGAATATATCAATGTTCCTATAGAATAAACAAACTAAAATAAATGTTGACATTTACAAGGATGATGATATAATGTAAGGGAAAAGTGAATAGAGTCTATTTTTCTTTTATATTATAATCAAACAATAATAAAGGAAACAACCAATAATGAAAACAAATGAAATATATAATATGGATTGCATGTCATTCCTCCATAGCGTAGATGGGGGGCAATTTGACTTAACACTAACAGATATCCCATATGGTGAAGTGAATCGTTCCAGTAATGGGCTGAGAAATCTGGATAAAGAGGATGCTGATATATTGACCTTTAACCTACAAGACTTCTTAAAAGAGATTTATGAGGTTACAAAAAGTACGATCATAATATTTTGTGGGAAAGAGCAGATGTCGGAAATTCATAAATTTTTTTCTGAAAAACAGAAGAAAGGAAAAGGAACAGTCAGGCAGCTTGTATGGAAGAAAACGAATCCTTCACCTATGAATGGGCAGAATATCTATCTTTCCGGCATTGAAAATGCTGTGTGGTTCAAGAAGCGTGGCGGTACATTCAATGCTCACTTCATGTAGTCCGAAGACGAATAATCGTGGAAGATACGGATCTGCAAGAAACTACACACATTCAGACCTTGCAAAAGTAGAATCTATGCAGTGCAAAGTTTCAGAATACAAAAATGGAGAAGTAGAAGACAATGGTAAAAATCAGTATTAAAGATGGTAAATATGTAGTTGATGCGACAATTCATACAGAAATAAGTACATCGAATATTGCTGAAGTACAAGAAAGTTTTGCAGTAGATTGTGCAGTAGAATTTGCAGAGGCAATTAGAAAAATGGTCATCAATAATGAAATGCTTGTGAATGTAATGAAAAAAGCAGGTAAGGAGTGCATGTTATGAAAATGATTAACACCAGTGAGTGCGAAAAATGTAAGCATGGAACTGTAGATGACACAAACAAAGCAAGAGTAAAAGTGCATTGTGATATCAAGAATAAGGATTATATCTATGGTGCATGTATTCCGTGTGAAGATAAGGAGAACAAGTAGTGGGAGTATTAAAAGTAAGAAAAGGAGAAATCCTTGAAGCGGAAACTGACCTTGAATATAAAAATAGTCTTGGTCAGGAAGCGGAAATTTCCAAAGGTGAAAAATCAGTTATTGGCTTTGACGGACTAATTCATTGTCTGAAGAAAAGAGTTGTTATTGTGCCGGACGATACGATGGAAGTAAGCGGATATTCGGCAACTGGTTTATCAGAATTTCTTACGGCTTGGCTTGATAAAAGCCTTGACTTAGAAAAGAACCTTGATAAATCAGAACATTCTCTTGATGATGTGAGAACATCTATTGAAATGGCACTTGTTGAAATTGGTATGGAGGCAGGAAATGGCGAAACCGAAGAATAATATTAAAAGAGATTTTATAGTTCCGTTATTGGGAATTATAGGTTGCTTATATCAAATATTTTTCAGTTGGTTGATCGTTTATGCAATTGTTGTGATTTTTGCAACATGTTTTAATATGGCACATTCTAAGCTGATAGCAACTATTATATGGTTGTTTTTGCCGTTACTGATAAGAGTATACCGATTGCTTAGAAATAAAGTAATTGGTGAATCGTGGGAAGAATTATGTGACAAAGAATATTGTGCTAAATGCCAGTATCGTGAAGAACATGAAAATGGAATGTGTAATGTAGATTATGTAACTGGTAAATGTTTTGTAGTTAAGGAGAAAAAATAATGGCTATTATCGGTGCAATTTTAGGAGATATTGCAGGATCAAAATGGGAGTTCAATAGACCAAAAGATTTGGATTACGAACATATTGAATTATTCCAAGATGACAGTTACTACACAGATGATACTGTTTTATCGGTAGCCACAAAGTATGCTCTTGAAAATGAAGTATCATTTAAAGATGCATACAATGAATTCGGCAATGATTACATTGATTGTGGATATGGTGACAGATTCTTTGAATGGTTGATTTTTAAAAGCAAGAAACCATATAAGAGTTGTGGTAATGGATCTGCAATGAGAGTATCGCCGGTTATTGACTTTGCAAAAAGTCGTGATGATATCATCAAATATGCCACTATGTCAGCGGAGTGTACTCATAATCATCAAGAAGGAATTAAGGGTGCAGTTGTAACGGCTACATGTGGTTGGATGGCGAAAAATGGTGCATCTAAAAAGGAAATCGAAGAATATGCAAGCCGTGAATATCCGGCTGGAAGTTACTATAAATACCCAGTTTCAATGTCAATAAAAGAATTGAGAGAAGTATATAGATGGGACGAAACCTGTCAGGGTAGTGTTCCTGCAGCGATCAGATGTTTTCTTGACAGTGAAGATTATGAAAGTTTCATCAGAAATGTACTGAGCTTCAAGTGTGACTCAGATACATTAGGAGCTATCGGCGGTGGTATTGCGGAAGAGTTTTATAAAGGTACTGGATTTAACAATGATGAATTGCTGAAAAAGTATCTTGATGAAAGATTATATGGAATTGTGAAGGAGAGCAAATAATGGATTTAAGAGAAATGGAATTAAGAGATACTGTAGAAATGATGAATAATGCTGATTACAAAGAAAGATTCAAAGCGGAATACTATCAGACAGCTATTCGTTATGGGAAACTGAAAACAATGGTAGATAAGTACAATAACGGCACACTGGAATTTAAACCAACATGTCCTATGAGCATCTATGACATTCAGCTTAGAGCCATGCGTGATTATCTGACTATCCTTGAAGCTAGAGCAGCTATTGAAGGGGTAGAGTTAGATGGATAACATAGCAGGAAAGCAATTCATAGATCATCCAGATATGAATGGATTCTGTGATAAATGTAGAAATCATTATCTTTTAGATGGTGATGAATCAAGATGTAGGAGTATTAGTCTTGGAATGAGTTCAGCAATGTGTTGTCAAATTTCAAGATGTAGCAAATACGAAGAGAAGAAATAAAAAATCTTTTTTATTTACTTCATTAAAAACCATTGATTTATAAGCCTTTCATATATTGTTTTGTTGCATAGTTAGTATAAAATCTCTCATTTGACTTTCTGGAAATGCCTATATGACGGTATTTCAGAGAATCAAATGAAAAAGATTTTATATTAGATATTCTTGTAGCTTGTGAAGAATCACAAGAAGTATGCAAAGCATTTAGAGAAAAAGGTCATAATGCTTTTAGTTGTGACATTATGGAATGCTCTGGAAATCACCCGGAGTGGCATATAAAAGATAACGTACTTCCGTTATTAAACGGAAACTGTAGCTTTAAAACAATGGACGGGAAAGAACATAATATTGATGGTAAATGGGATATGATTCTCGCATTCCCACCTTGCACGCATTTAGCTGTAAGTGGTGCAAAGCATTTTGAGAAGAAAAGAGCAGATGGAAGACAGCGAGATGGTATTGAATTCTTCTGCCAGTTTTTAACTGCTGATTGTGACAAAATTTCCATTGAAAATCCAATTGGGATAATCAGTGGAGATTACATAAAAAAGTGGTTTCCAGATTTAGCACAAAAATATGGTTTACCAATAAAACCTACACAAATAATTCAGCCGTATGAATTTGGACATCACACGAAAAAATCAACTTGTCTTTGGCTTAAAGGATTGCAAAAATTGACACCAACGAACATAGTTGAACCGAAAATAATTACATATAAAGGTGGAGCTAAATTTGGTGCAGGAATTGGACAAGTATTTGATGAAAATGGAAAAGCAATTCCATTTCACGATCCAAGAACTGCTAAAGCAAGAAGCAAAACATTCTCAGGTGTAGCAAAAGCAATGGCAGACACATGGGGATAAAGATAAAAGTAAATTTTTATTTTGTTTGTCTAAATCCATTGGTTTTACTACCTCCGTTTATTTTTTACATAAAATAATTAAGCAATTCTTTTAATTGCATGTTTTTGAAATGAGCAATATAAGCCAATCATAGAGATTAAGATAAAAATTTACTTCAAAAAGGATTATCTGTATTGAGTCTTTTTGATGGTATTAGTTGTGGAATGTTAGCTTTAAAAAGAGCTGGTATTCCAGTAAAGAGATATGTGGCATATGAAATTGAGAAAAATGCAATCAAGATAAGCCAAAAGAACTATCCACAGATTGAACAATGTGGAGATGTACGAACAGCAGATTTTAGCCAATACGAAGGTTTTGATTTGTTGATTGGTGGGAGTCCTTGCCAGGATTTATCAAATTACAAATATGATCGTGGAGAGGTAAAAGGACTTGACGGAGAGAAAAGTGGTCTATTCTATTACTATGTCAAGGCTTTAAAAGAAGTAAAGCCTAAATATTTTCTGCTTGAAAACGTTGCAAGTATGGAAAAGAAATGGGCAGATGTAATATCAGAAGAATTAGGTGTAGAACCAATAATGATTAACTCAGCTCTTGTATGTGCAGCAGAACGAAAGCGGTTGTACTGGACGAATATACCGAACATAGAACAGCCAGAAGATAGAGGAATTGTACTGAAAGATATTGTTATTCCGGCAAATGAAGTAGCAGATAAATATTGGTATACAAAATATCCAATAACTGTTCATGACGGTGATGTAAAAGTAAAGGCTACCATTCACTTAAATAGTCACAGACAGGCGAAGGAAGTATATGGATTGAATCATAAATGTAATACATTACTTTGTGATGGAAATGGTGGAAATCTAGCAAAGAAAGTATATCAGGATAACAGGGTAAGAAGATTAACGCCTCTTGAATATGAACGGCTGCAGACATTGCCAGATTATTATACGGATTGTGTGGCAGATAGCAGAAGATATACAGCAATAGGAAATGGGTGGACAGTTGATGTCATATCCCATATATTAAAAAATATAAACACGCAATAATAAATGCAAAACAAAATTGTTTTTTCATTTACTTATGGAACTCGTAAACAGCTAATATAGGTAATTTCAGAATTTATGATTTGATGATAAAAAGAATTACATATTGGTCGTATCTTCTGAAATTACTTGCTATAGCCTATTTGAAAGGATGTATAAATTGGAAAATATGGATAAAAAAACAATTCCAAATTGGGAATTGGTAAATTTTTGTGAAATTGATAAATTCGCTGCTCAATCATATTGTGCTGTGCATGAAGTTGATGCAGATAAAAATATCGGGGATATTACAAAAATTGATGAAAACAAAATGCAACCGTTTACTATGATTTGTGGTGGATCACCTTGCCAGGATTTCAGTGTTGCCGGGAAACAGAAAGGCAGCATGTGGCAATGTGCAGATTGTGGGCATGAATATAATCCACTTACAGTACATTTTTCAAGAAGAAATAAATGCCCGAAATGTAGTAGTGAAAATCTTGACAAGACACGTTCATCATTACTTGTGGAATGGTTAAGAGTTGTAAGAGCAAACAAGCCGTTGTGGGGAGTATACGAAAATGTAAAAAATATTGTTGGAAAATCATTCAAGGAAACATTCGATATGTTTATCGAAGAACTGCATGAATACGGATATAACACTTATTATAAAGTTTTGAATGCAAAAGATTTTGGAATCCCTCAGAATAGGGAAAGACTTTATCTGATTATCGTAAACAAAGATATTGATAACGGGAAATTTGAATTTCCAGAAGGTTTTGAAAGCAATACAGTCATGTACGATATTTTGGAAGATGAAGAAAATGTAGATACAAAATACTATGTAGATTCAGCCAAAGAGAAAGAAGCATTACAAGAAATGATTAACTCTGGTAAACTCCGTAAAGACTATTCAAACACTGTAAGATGGGGGGCAGAGGCTCACTAGACAGACACCAGTGGGATCTTATTCAGATACCAGACAAGGAGCAATCATAAGTAAATGCGGAAAATGTGTAGATAAATTTACGGACTGTGCCAATACATTACTTGCAAGAGACTATAAGGGTTTCGGCAATCAAGGAATGAATGGTGTGATTTCAATTAAACAACCAGGAAAGGAATAATAATGGAACGATATATTTGTGAAAGACGATGTGATGAAGGGTTGAGATCTTTCAAGGGGGGGCTTTGTGGAACAATTCGTACAATCAATGCAGGAGGAGATAAAAGAGTGATTATTGAGGATAAAAACAATGTAAGTACAGATGATTATGCAATTAGAAGACTGACACCAAGAGAATGTTGGAGATTGATGGATTTTTCCGACAGTGATTTTGACAAGGCAAAAGCAGCAGGAATGAGTGATACGCAACTTTATAAACAAGCTGGGAATTCAATTTGTGTGGGAGTTCTGTATCATATTTATAAAAATCTATACAATGCTATGCCGTATTTATTTGATGACTTAAAAGTTAGCAGCTTCTTTTCAGGTATTGGAGCTTTTGAGAAAGGGTTGGATAGATTGTATGCAGAAATCAATTGATAATCAACCAAAAATAAAAGTATTAGGACGATTAAATATTAAGGGACTTGACATAATAAAGAGAGTTTATTCTGCAGAAGGATTAGCACCTACTCTTTCAACGATGATGGGGGGGCAAAGACAACCGAAAGTAATCGTCAGGAGAAACCATGAGTGATATGAAGCCGAGGTTAGTAGGTGGTTTTGGTGAAATTAACTTCGGCAAACAATATCGCCAGGGAAATAGAATTTATGATGCTGATGCAATTGCAGTATGCTTAACGGCACAGCCATTAGGTAATATGGGAGGCTACAGTAGCTTATATGTTGTCAGAAGAAAGAAAAGTAAAAAAGATGGGGAACGTATCAACGAAAAATAGTCAAGCTGGTACGGTATATTCGCCGGGGGGGGTGTTCACCTACGATATGTGCTGGTACACATGGATATGCCATTGGATATATTGTAGTTAAGAATTTTCCTTCTGGTCGAAATAATAGGAGAAAATAAATGACATATGGATTTATCTGCCCTAATTGTGGGCGAAAAGAAAATATTACAATGCCGATCACACAATACACCTCAGAAGGTCATTTCTGCCCAGAGTGCAATACAGAAATGCAGAGAGATGTTTCAACTATTGGATGTATGAGCATTGATAAGACCGGCGATTTTTACCGGCGTGTAAATTAAAAAAGTGAAATAGGAGGACTGGCAAAATGTACGACAAAAGCAAACGGAGAAAGAGAAGACACAACACTAGAAGATGTAAAAGAAAATTGAAGAAAATGTATAACAATGGATATGGAGCTGTGTGTGAATTCGATGAAGATAGCAGAGGTCGTACAGTTGCCACACCATATTATTGCCGGTGCTATAGAAGCAAAATGTCTTCATACTGCAAGAAACTCACAAATCGAAAAGTAAGGCGTTATAAAGGTGAAATTCATAAGGGTGGTAATTACAGAAGAGTATTTGATATGTGGTGGAAATTAGATTAGGAGGTTAAAATGGAAGTTCGTGAATTTTTGGAATCATTAGGTATGGATCTGAAGAAACCAATTGCACAAGACATTTATGATGGGCAAGGAATAATACTTGGTGAATATGAAAGGTTCTTAGAATCGCAAACATCAATGGCTGCTGCAATGAGTTTAGCTGAAGTGTATGCAAATTGCAATAATGCTTATGATGAAATGAATAACGATAGAAAAATTAAGTTGCTTAAAAAGAGCATTAAGCATTGTAGAAATCCACTTGAAAAGAAAGGGTTGGAAAAACAGTTAAATAAAGCATACAAAGAAAGGAAAAAGCAAAAGCATGAAAAACAATAAAGCAATAGAATTGACAATAACACCTAATTATGTTTCTGACTGGGATTTCTGTGATGCCGTAAGAGAACTTATCCAGAATGGAATTGACCAGGAAACTCTTGACTCAGAAAATGCGTTTGATATTTCATATGATGAGGAAGAAAAGACATTACAGTTATGTAGTCCAAAGTCATCTCTTGAAATCAATACATTATTACTTGGTTGTAGCACAAAGACAGATAATTTAGATACAGTCGGTCAGTTTGGTGAGGGTTATAAAATCGCAGCTCTTGTGTTAAACAGAATTGGCAAAACGTTCACCGTATACAACAACAGTAAAAACGAAATCTGGATATCCAGTTTTGAGAAATCAAAGGTATTTGGAGAGCCGGTACTGACATTCAAAATCTTCGACAATATTACAGAAAATGAAGGACTTATCATTGAAATTGAGAATGTAGAGTCTGAGGAATACAAAAAACTTTTCAATGTTTGGTTAGATATGCCGGGGAGCGAACAGCACGAAAAGATTGAAACAACATATGGATGGATATTTACAGATAAAGATATGCAAGGAAAAGTATTTGTAAATGGACTTGCAATTGAGAGCAAAAGTGATAAACACTTTGGCTATAATTTTAAGCCGAAATATATTACCCTTGAACGTGATCGTAAGAGTTGCAACAGTTGGGATATGAGTAGAGTTACGGCTGACATGATTTGCGAAGCTCTTAATTCCGGCACACTCAATATCAAAGAAGTTATTAAGATTGCGAAAGAAGGAAGATTCTCTGATATAAATAATCTTCAGTATAAAACATGGGACAGTAATGTTCAGAAAATCGGGCAAATGTTTGTTGATGAATTTGATGAAGAATACAGCGATGCAATTCCAGTAAGTTGCCAATCTGATTTTGACCATGTAAAAGAAATGGGTGGAAAACCTGTTATCGTGCCATATGAAATTGCTCAGATTGTGTCTGATATCACGAAAGAGCGAATTGATAAACTGGCAGAAAACATATGGGGCAGTGGATTCACAACAAAAGAAAAACTGCAGCAGTGGCGTGATTTTTATAAAGACGAAATTTCCGAAGAAGCTATAAGACATTTCAACCAGATCATCGAAGAATTAAATTAGGAGGAACTATGGAACTTACACCAGAACTGAAACGCCGATTTTGCAAAAATTGTAATATTCCAATCTCAATTTTTGTAGAGCCATTTTTCACGGATCGTATCAAATTATTCTCTATGTATTATGACACGATAGAAGAATTGCAAAAATTCGTGAAATCAATTGAACCGTATGATTGTGAACAGGATTATTATGAGCATTACAATAAGACAAAAGATGCAGCTATCAATTTTATCAAAGGTACAGAAGGATATGAAAAATTCAACAACATGGATATGAAAGAAATTTCAAAAGCTATCTCAGAAATTCATATTCCTTCGTCTGATATCTATAAGCCGACAAACGATGGAAAAAGATTTATCAGTATTGATATGAAGAAAGCAAATTTCCACTCACTGAAAGCATTTGCGCCGGATATTTTTGATAATGCCGATACTTGGGAAGACTTTATGCGGAAGTTTACCGATGATGAGCATATTATCGGAAGTAAATATGTGAGACAAGTGATTCTTGGAAATTGCAACCCAAAACGGCACATTACATACGAAAAGTATTTGATGCATTTTATCATTCTTTATTTGGCTGAAATTGTTTCGCCGGAAGATATCATATGCTTTTCAAATGATGAAGTTGTTGTTAAAACAGACAATAATAAAAAATATGATATAAATGAAATTGAAGAATGCGTGAAAAATTCATACTTTGGGCAGCATATTCCATTCAAAGTGGAAGAATTTAAGCTGGACTATCTGGGAGAAGGTATCGGATATATCAAACGATATGATGACGAGAAGTTTAAGTTGAAATGTGTTGACAACGATTATTTTCCGATGATTTTGAGATTGATACAGTCCGGCTATGTAATGCTCAATGATTTGTTCTTTGTGCATAAAGGCGCATTGGCAAGATTTAATGATGTACCTAAAAATATTCGGGAAGTGTTCAACTACGATAAAGGTGCAATTGTGGAATGGTAATGGAGGAAAATTGAATGACGAAAGAAGAGATGAAAGAGCATCTGATGTCAACAGGATTATACGAAAATACAGACACAGATATGTTTTATGAAGAAAGAATGATGTCATCAGACGAAGCAGTTTCGATAAAAGATCTTACAGCAAGATTTATTGGTGTTGATAAAGAATTTGATGGAAAACCGTGGAATATCATGCAGATTTTAACGAATATCCGCATGGTAGATACTGTAGATAGTAAAAGTGCAGAAAATGGGAAATTAGAAAAACTCTTAAAATGGATTACAAAGGAAGAAGAACAGAGAACAGAATTCGCATCAAAGTGTTTTGAAAAGAACAATGCTTTAGGTATGCATATTCATAATGCGGAGGCATCAGAGTGTACAAAAATCCGTTGGACAATCGAAGATATTTTGAATAGTGAAAGAAGTGATAAAATGGGATTCAATGAAGCGTATGTACTGATGAAACGTGGTGCGAAAATCAAACGCCCAGACTGGACAGGCTATTGGTATTGGTCTGAAGAATACCAGACTATCATGATTCATTGTAAGGACGGTCAAGAGCTGGATATCAGAGGTACAGAAAATGTAGGATTCACAATGGATAATATCTGCCAGAATGATTGGATTGAGGTGAAATAGGTGGAACAGAAATGTAAAAACTGTAGATTCTTTTGCAAGCTCAATTTATTTGCAAGATATGTCGGGACAGTTGGTGGTATGGGATGTGTGTCTGGTTGGAAAGTAGAAAAAATGCACACAAAATTTCAAGAATCGTGCGGATGCAATGTATTTCTAACAGATAGTGGCATAGTCAATGAGACACTACCACATGATGTATGTGAACTCTTTAAGCCAAAAGAAACGGAGGAACATGATTATGTCAAGAAATAAATATCCTGGATATTGCTATTGCTGCGGAGAATATGTAAAGCCGGGATTCGGGCATTATGAAAAGACACGGGGCAAAAACATGTATCGTCAGTATGGCAAATGGCGTATTAAATGTGTGAAATGCGCAAGCGGAAGAATTGTACACGATACAGATAAAGAAGTATTACGTGTACAAAACGGGTAAATTAAAAACTGGTTTTATCCTTTTGGCAGTTTCTTCCCATGTTTCAAAATTAAAATCAGTATAATCGGGGCAATTTGAGTGTTTCTTAAAGGTAACAGATAAATCATCAGCAATCATTACCTTATATAAATACTTCAAGTTGCCCTTTTTATCATATGCTTTTACGATTGAATTATCTAACCAAAAAGTACCAGGATATATTTCATAATCAAAACCGTTTTCTTTCCACATTTTTATTAAATCTTCATATATAGGTTGCATATTTTCCTCCAATAAAACCAGTTTTTCAAAAGAAGGAACAGGAAAGCATCAAACTTATAAATGAGACAATAGAGAAGTATAATGGGTATATTCCATATGTGCTGCAATCAACTGGAAAAGATAGTATTGTGACTGAACATTTGTGTAGATTAAGCAATCACACAGTCAAAACAGTTTTCAATAATACCACCTTAGATTGTGCAGATACATATAAGATTGTTAATAAGTATAAAAATGACTGGATTATCACAACACCGCCGGAAGGATTTTATCAATATGTAGAACGTGAAGACTTTATTCCTACCAGATTTAGTAGAGCATGTTGCTCACTATTCAAAGAAGGTAATCATATAAATCATTTTGACGATGTAGAAAAAGCTATATGGATTATGGGTGTAAGAAATGATGAAAGTAATGCAAGATCCAGTAGACAAGATATTGAACATAATCCTAAATGGGGAGATAGAAAATGGATCGGGTTACTTCCTATTAGAAAGTGGACTGAATTGGAAATATGGTGCTATATCATTCTAAATAATCTTGAAGTAAATCCTAAATATAAAAAAGGGTATAAAAGAGTAGGCTGCGCAATAGCGTGTCCGTATAGCGGTAAATCAACATGGTATCTTGATAAATATTTCTATCCCAAAATGTATGATCGTTGGCATCGGATTCTTACAAAAGATTTCATTGAACATGGGAAATGGTGTACCCTGAATTGTACACTAAAAGAATATCAACACTATTGGAATGGTGGAGTGGTAAGAGAACAACCAACAAAAGAAGTAATCGAAGAATTTATGCAATACAAAGGCATCGACAGCTACGAAATTGCTGAAAAATACTTCAATAAAAAATGTACATGTTGTGGCAAAAATATAAGAAACAAAGATACAATAGCCATGAATCTAAAAATGCATGGGCGAAATATAACTCGGTTCATGTGTAAAAAATGTCTGATGAAAGAACTTCATATTGATGCGAAAAAATGGAATGGATATATAAGACAATTTAAGTCTCAGGGATGTTCTCTATTTTAAATAAAAATGGGCGAAATGCCCATTTTTATATATAAATCTAAAATATTTCTAAAATGACTTGACAACCACCAAAAAAAGTATATAATAAAAATATAAACAAACAATAATAAATGAAAGGAATAAACATGATAAGAATTGAAAGTAATAAAACACTTCTTACTGATAAAGAGCTTACAGATATCAAGAAAAGTTCATACGATCAAGGTGTCATTGATGGAGTGAAGTTAGGTACTGGTGCTGTATTGAAAAACATAAATGCACTGAATCCAGAAGACATCGAGGATTTCAACAAAAAGAAGAAAGAAATAATCGACTTCTGTTTGAATGTAATAGCAGTCGAAGGAAAAGGAGCGAAACAGAAAATTGGAAAGAATGGCAATAACTAAACATGCAATGACTCGCTATGCCGAAAGAATTGCCGGAAGAGATGAGTTAATTGACATCAATATTTACATAGCTCAAAATGAGGACAAAATTATTGATGACATTAACAAGATGTGCGAACACTCAGAACTGATTTACACGGGAAAAGTTGGAAATCGTGACAATAATCCAGTTAATGTGTATTTATCAGGAACATGGATTATTTTGACTGATCTAACAGAGTCAAAGGTCATTACACTGTACAAAGTCGAATTGTATGTTGGCGAAGAATTCAACAAGCAGTTTATTCAAAAGAATCTTGATAAGCTGGCAGAAGATAAGAAAATTCTGGAAGCCAAACGTGCAGAAATAGCAGAAGAAAAATCCGCATATCTGGAAATTATTAAAAGCAATGAAGATTTGATTAACGAATATCGTGGCACAATCAAGATGCTTGAAAGAAACAATACGGACTACAAGGATGCTATTGAAAGCATGGATGCAAGGTGTTCAAAAGCGGAACTTGCGGTTAAACGAGATATTGAAGCTCTCGTAATGAGAAGAGAGTTTTAAAATTTGTTATAATCAAACAATAATAAATGAAAGGAAATGTAATGTACAAACAAGTAATTGTAGTAAACAAGAGTTTAAACATGAGTCCCGGAAAACTGGGAGCTATGGTAGCACACGGAGCTACCTCATTCTTTTGTGAGTGGTTCAAGAGAAATGTTGTCACTTCAAATGAAACCTACAATGACTACCTAATCAATCCAAATGCAAGAGTTGATAAGGAACTTTTTGCTCAATGGATTAGTGGTAGTTTTACTAAGATTGTGCTTGAAGTGGAAGACGATGCAGCAATGAAAGCAATCATTGAAAAGGCACATGAATATGGAATGGTCAACAGACAGGATTTCTTCAATATTGTAGATGAATCAACAGAATTTCTTGATATTCCACAGTGGGCGGTAATCGCATTTAAACCTATGGAAGCAGAGAAGATTGATCCAATTACAGGAGATTTAAGCCTGTATTCAAAAGATTTACTAGATATCAACGAAGTGCTTGGGGAACAGTCTAAAAATATTTTTTTAGTTTCAAAACCTAATATGCAACCGGGGGAAAGCACTTATGATTTTTGGTTCTTTTTAGCAAAAAACAAATCAAAGATTTCAGCGTTGAGTAATGGATATAGATTGGTGAACTTATCAACTGGAACAGTTTTAGCGAAACTGTTTGCCACAAGAGAAGAGGCAATTACATGGGCTGTAAGTAGAGATTGGAAAGTCGAAAGCGTTGGTGAGAAGTTCAGTGAAATTAAGTGAAATAGATGATTGTAGCATTTGCCCATTACCAGGCGAAGGTCTTTGTCCTGGCGGTATGGTTTGCTATGGTGGAGAACCAATTGAACCGCCCTGTACAAGTTGGGATGGAGATGAAGATGTCGAAGACTATATTGAGTCAGTACATGCCAGTATCTTAGAAAGAGAAGAATATGAAGATCGTTTGCGAGAAGAAAGAGAAAAGAAGAAACGAAAAAATGAAATCGCCAAGCGGAAACGCCAATATTTGAATATTTATTGTTACTCAGAGAAACATGATGTTAAGTCATTGAAAAAGCAGATAAAGAGCTATGAAAGTATTGAACGATTTGCAGACTCTATAGCAACAGCATTTAATATAACGAATGAAATGTTCAGATATCCAGAAAGGAAAGAAGTTAATCCAGAGATCGCAGAAAAATTGAAGTCTCTCCGGGAGCAACTAAAAAAGGCAGAACAGAAGCTAAAGGATAAGCAGAAAGAATGTAGAAATACAGAAAAATATAAATCTATAGGGAAGGAACAGGAAGATGAAGAAAAACATTAAGAAAATCGTAGGCGTTATTGCTTGCGTGACGTTACTGTGTGCAATGACAGGTTGTGCAATGTTGGATTCTGCCATTAACGATTTAAAGGGTAGTCTTATCGGTAATGGATATGTAATTGATACATATGACAATTATGGTAACAAAGTAATGACAACAACCGGCGATAAAATCAATATTGAAGGAAATCCAGTTGAAACAACAAGCTACGATAGTTCTGGCGATATCATTACTGGCTATGAGCTGTCATCTATAATTACTATCAATATTGATGGCA
This sequence comes from Coprococcus sp. AM11-30B, assembly GCF_027674365.1. Taxonomy (NCBI): domain Bacteria; kingdom Bacillati; phylum Bacillota; class Clostridia; order Lachnospirales; family Lachnospiraceae; genus Coprococcus; species Coprococcus sp. AM11-30B. The sequence continues at coordinate 152,877 of NZ_JAQDVB010000006.1, forward strand.
AAGAAATCCAAAGCTGCGGAGATACATGCATTTTTGAGCAGAAAGGACTTAATGCAGAAGTTGATTTTCAGCAGGAAAATATCTACAGCAATACAAATGGTAGCATTACGGATAATACATATATTGCCGGTATCGTAAACAAGTACAAGAACATGTTTGGTAAGTCAAGAATTGTTGTTGTAAAATCTCAGCTTGGACAGCCTATAACAGCTTATTCAGGCGATGAAGTATACTGGGAAATCCCAGACGATTTACCGAAAATGACAAAGCTCATGATTGATGGTAAAGCACTGTATATTCACAGAGCCAACTTCCAGATCATCGACAAAGCGTTACTAGATTAAATTAGAATTTTATGAAGTGGAGGATTTTACCTAAAAACAATGAAAATTGCGATAGTTGATGCCGATTTAATAGGGCGAAAGAACCATAGATTCCCCAACTTAGCATGTATGAAGCTATCTTCATACCACAAAATGTTGGGAAATGACGTTGTTCTTGAACAAAATTACAACAATTTGCACAATTATGATAAAATTCTAATTTCTAAGGTTTTTACTGATACAGTAGTGCCAGAAGAAGTTTTGAATATGAAAAATGTGGAATACGGTGGAACAGGATTCTATTATGATAAAGCTCCAAAGCTGCCTGATGACATTGAGCATATTTTCCCTGATTATCATTTATATGATGATTTTGTGAAAGAGCAGATTAAGAAAGGTGTAAAGCCGAAGGATTTAAAGGAATACACCGATGTAAGCATAGGTTTTACTACAAGAGGTTGTATACGACAATGTAAGTTTTGTGTGAATCAAAATTATAAGAAAGCAAGTGTTCATAGCAGGATTGAAGAATTTTATGATCCGACACGAAAGTATATTTGTTTGCTTGATGACAATATATTTGCTTGCAAAGACTGGAAGCAAGTATTTGATGAACTGATTGCTACAGGTCACAAATTTTATTTCAAGCAAGGTATGGACGAAAGACTGTTGACAGATGAGAAGTGTGAGTATCTTTTCAATAAGGCAAATTGGTATGGAGATTACACATTCGCATTTGACAATATTAAGGATAGAGAAATCATAGAAAAGAAACTGCAAATAATAAGGGAGCATACGGATAAGCAGTGTAGGTTTTATGTATTTTGTGGATTTAATCATAATGATCCAGGTATTTATTCAGATGAATTTTGGAAAAATGATATTGCAGATTTGTTTGAGAGAATAAGCATTTTGATGAAATATAAGTGTTTACCATATATTATGCGATACATGGATTACGAGAAATCACCATTCAGAGGAATGTACATAGACATAGCCAGATGGTGTAATCAACCAAGTTTCTTTAAAAAGAAGACATTCAGAGAATTTTGCATAACGAATGGTAAAGAGTCATCATGTATGAAATACGCAAAATATTTTGAACAGCAATGCCCCGATATTGCAGAGAAATATTATGATTTAAGGTTTACAAATAAATGAAAAATAAATTGTTTTTGTTTTTCAATAAACAAGCGGTAATAATGGAGGAAACGCAAATGGTTCAAATGACAGGTGATAGAGTCAAGCGTGTGGCTCTTGAAACTATTGAATCCGAAATACCAGATGTTGACTATGGCTGCGACTACGAAAAAGATGTTGCTTTGGCTTTTATGCATAGAGTTGGAGGTATTGTTACTTTAGCCAATAGGTTAGCGGAAGAATGTGCTGATGGATAAATATGAAGACAGATAAAAGAAAGGAAATTACAAAAATTCTGTCTCTATCAATTCAAAAGCACATAAATCCACGCAATGACTCTAGGATATATTGGTCAAGAGAAGTCACGTTTGACTACAGAACCAAGAATGCCAAAAGAGTTGATTATATGAGATTCAAGCCAGTAAATAACACGGTTGGAGGAATCGAAAAAGGAGATTTTTACTGTTATGAGGTCAAGTCTTCCGTAGCAGATTTCCATTCTAAAAACGGGCATAACTTCATCGGAGATTGGAATTACTACGTGATGCCAAAAGAAGTGTTCGATGAGGTCAAGAAAGAGATTCCGTATGGTGTTGGTGTATTAGTTCCCAGTGGTCGTTGCCACTCCGGGAGCTGGTACGACTTGAAATCCATAAAGAAAGCTAAAAGAATGAACAGAGAAAAGCCTATTTCAGAAATGCTGCTGATGATGTTTAGGTCGGCTGCAAGGGATAGGAATGTAGAGTAGGAGAAGAAAATGAAGAAAAAGATGATGGTAGGAATTTTTGCCGTACTTTTATGTTTTTCTTTAGTTGGTTGCAAGGCAGGAGAAAGTAAATCTAAATATCCATATGTTACAGTAAAAAGAACAATGTGGAGAAATGATAACACAGATATAGATATTGGTGGTGAATATGAGCTTAATGATTTTAATAAAGAAACCACTGAAAATGGCTGTACCGTAACACTCAATTTTGATTTGAAGAGTAAGAAAAAGAATAAATCTACATCTGAGACAACCAAAAAAGAAAATGATACTGTGCAAAAATCCAATTCACAATTCAAATTGGATGTTGAGCCAGTTCTACAGTTACCAGAGCTTCCTACAGGTTGCGAAATTACTTCACTTGCGACTGTACTCAATTACTATGGATATGATATCAGTAAAACTCAGTTAGCAGATGAATACTTGGAATGTGGCGAAGTTGGAGATACAGATCCGAATGAGAAATTTATAGGATCACCATATGATATTCATTCATGTGGTTGTTTCTCTAATGTGATTGCAGATGCAGCGAAAAGTTTCAGTGAGAAGAACGGCTGTAATTTCAAAGTATACAATTTATATGGATTGTCATTAGATGATTTATACAAATATGTAGAAGATGGCAAGCCGGTAGTAATTTGGTCAACTATTGACCTGAAAGAAACATACAGAAATATTACATGGGACGTTGATGGTAAAGAAATAGCATGGCGTGCAAATGAACATTGTATGGTGCTAATTGGATATGACAAGGGCAATAATACTTGTATTGTTTCTGATCCGTTACAAGGTATTAAGGAATATCCAAAAGATTTATTTAATCAGAGATATGAGGAACTTGGTAAACAAGCTGTAGTAGTAGAAAAAGGTATTTAATATGTGGGATTTTGAAAAAGATTCAGACAAAACATGCTTCGACCATCTGGGTGATTATATCCCAGAAAGTATTGCAAACGAAGCGAAAAGAGAACTCAGAAGACGAGGATATTCTGAAGAGAAAATCCGTGAAGAAGAGTGGAAACGGACAAAATAACTATTTTATTTGGAATAGCTTATTTAGCCGTTTTCAGACAAAATTATGAGTAAATAATAGAAGTCTTAGTTTCTGGAATCACCTATATTACGGTGTTCCGGTATCATAGATAAAATAGTTATTAGGAGTAGTAATGGAAGTCAACGAAATATATAAAGGTGACTGCCTGGAATTGATGAAAGATATTCCAACGAATAGTGTTGATATGATTTTGTGTGATCTTCCGTTTGGGCAGACTGCCCGGAATAAATGGGATTCTGTTATACCGTTTGAACCATTATGGCAGCAGTATAACAGAATTATTAAAGATAACGGTGCAATCGTACTATTCGCAAACGGAATGTTCACGGCTGACTTAATGCAAAGTAATAGAAAAATGTGGCGGTACAATCTTGTGTGGGAGAAAACACAACCGACAGGATTTTTGAATGCTAAGAAAATGCCACTTAGGGCGCATGAGGATATTTGCGTATTTTATAAGAAATTACCTACATACAATCCTCAGAAAACGACTGGACATGTAAGAAAAGTAAGCAAAGCGGAACATAAGCAGAATTGTAAAGAGACTACGGATTATGAGAAATATGGACTGACTACATATGACAGTACAGAAAGATATCCTAGATCCGTGATTAAGTTCTCAAAAGACATTCAGAAATCAGCCATTCATCCGACACAAAAACCCGTTGGATTATTGGAGTATCTTATCAAGACTTATACAAATGAAGGTGAACTGGTACTTGATAATTGTGTTGGAAGTGGTAGTACATGTGTAGCTGCACTTAATACAAACAGGCAGTATATTGGAATTGAAATGGACGATAAATATTTTGACATTGCCCAGAATAGGATTCGTGATTTCAAAGAATGCTTAAAACAAGCATAAATAAAGGAGAAACAATATGTATGATGATATTGTGAAGTATATTCCATATGGTAGAGAGAACGCCATTAGTAGAGATGATTTGGCAATCAAGGTTGGATGTTCTGACAGAATTATGCGAGATTTAATAAGTAAGGCAAGAAAGAAAACTGTCATCATCAATATTCAGAATGGTAGTGGATATTACAGACCAACAGAAGATGATATGGAAGATGTATTGAAATACAAGCATCAGGAAGAAAATCGTGCTACAGAGGTGTTTGGCAATCTGCAGCCGGTAAGAGAATTCATCAGGAAATATGGCAAGGGTAAGAAAAATGCGAAAATGTGATAGTTGTCTTTATGGTGAAAAACTTTACGATGGTACATTGATTTGCCAACACATCGTATCTATGCAAGGAAGAGAAGCCACACAAGACTATATGATTTGTAATAGGGTTGCTAAGTGTGATTTCTTTTTAGAAACAAATGTTAAATGTAGTGACTGCCAGGGTAGTTGCTATGCAATTCAAAGAAGACTTAATTGTAAGAAAATGGAGGTTTTGAAGAATGAAAAGAGTATTGATTGTCATTGATATGCAGGAGGACTTTGTGCGTGGTTCTCTGGGATCAAAAGATGCAGAAGCCATTGTAAGTAAAGTTAAAGCTAAAATTACCGAATACATGGAGCGTGGCGATAAGATCATCTTCACTAGAGATACACACAGAGAAAATTATCTGGAAACACTGGAAGGTAAGAATCTGCCAGTTGAACATTGTATCTATGGCACAGAGGGATGGCGAATTATTCCAGAGCTAGTTGATGACTGCAAAGAATATCCAGACTGCTCATTTATTGACAAGGTAACATTTGGGTATGAGAACTGGAAAGATATTTTCGGCACTGTAGATGAATACGGTATTGAGTTGGTGGGACTTTGCACTGATATTTGTGTAGTGTCAAATGCACTTGCATTACGAATGTTCTACCCGTCCTGGAACATTTCAGTTGATGAAAGTTGTTGTGCTGGTGTGACTACTAAGAAGCATAAAGCAGCACTTGAAGTCATGAAATCGTGCCAGATTGAGGTTACAAACAGCCAGAAAACTAAATAAAACTATGTTTTTATGTTGTCGGTCAAGTTCTATCGTGAAAGTCTCAAAACCCTTGATTTCAAAGGCTTTTGCGATACTACGTGTACCGCTAAATAAATCTAAACACTTCATTATAGTTTTACTTCCTTTCTCAAATTGCGTATATTACGTGATTACAAACGACCAAATCAAAACATAGATTGGTATGCAGATATCATGGAAGTAAGGGCAAAAGACATTATTGAGAGATTCGGTAGACCGGATGTAATCTGGGCAAGTCCACCATGTACAAGTTATTCTATCGCTGCAATATCACATCACAGAAAGAAGAATGTTGAAACCGGCAGCCTTGATCCTGTAAGTGATTTTGCAAAGCTATCTGATGAGCTTGTAAAACATACATTAGAGCTTATCAAAGAATTAAAGCCTAAGTATTGGTTCATCGAAAATCCTAGAGGCGGTATGAGAAAAATGGACTTCATGCAAGGATTGCCACGATACACAGTTACATACTGTCAGTACGGTGATACACGAATGAAGCCTACGGATATATGGACTAACCACCCGAATCCTCAATTTAAGCCAATGTGCCATAATGGTGATCCATGTCATGAGAAAGCACCCAGAGGAAGTAAAACGGGCACACAAGGGTTAAAAGGTGCTGTACAGAGAAGTGTTATACCAGAAGAATTATGTTTGCATATTGCGGATATATGTATGTAAAGTGATAGGAGGTAAATAGTTGGGAACAGAAGCTATGGAACACTTTAATATTGGTGACAAAGTTATCGTTGTCAAAAATACAGAACGTATTCCAGAGGAAGCAAGGTTGGGAGAGCATGGAAAAATTGTTGGTTTTAAATCAAACGATTGTATTGTTGAATTTGATGGTAAATTATTAGGTTACATTGTTTATCATGATTTAGCAAAAGATACGTGGGAAACAATTAGATTTGAAGAAACACCAGAATGTTTTATGAAAATGGCTAATTGGGCAAGGAAAGTCAAAAGTACATTTTCAGTAGAATATGGACTTGATAATGTAACTTTCAAATTGGGAGATGACGAATTCCATTTAGGTGAAAAAATTAAATATCAGACAACAATTGATACGACAGTTGCAGTGCAAACATGCCCAAAATGTAAGGGGACTGGAATGTGCCAGATTGCGCCAGGTGTTAGAGGTATTAAAGTTTGCCCAGTTTGCAAAGGGAAAAAGATGATTACTGACAATAAAGATGTGCGAGGTAGATAGAAATGAAAGTATTTTTAGGTGGTACATGTGCCGGTTGGAAATGGCTAGATGAGTTGCAGCCATTACTTAAATGCGACTATTACAATCCAATTGTGAAGAATTGGAGCGAAGAAGACAGACTGAGAGAAGTCCATGAAAGAGAGACTTCTGATTATGTTCTGTACGGTATTACTAACGGAATTAAAGGCGTTTATTCGATTGCAGAAGTTGTTGACGATTCAAACAAACGTCCAGAGAAAACAATATTCCTTAATCTGTATAAAACCTATGAGAGAAGTAGTGAATCTAAACAGATGACACATAGCTTAAAAGCCGTTGAAAATATGCTTAAAGCAAATGGAGTTATAGTATTCAGTGGCGAAAAGGCACTTCTGGAAGTTGCAGATTATTTGAATAAAGCAGTTTCAATATAAGGAGAATGATTACAAATGGGAAAATTTGTAAAACCAAAGCGAGTCATTGTTTCCGATAAAGAATATATTCAAAAACTTGTTAATGCTAATTTGGTAAAAGACTTACATGACAATGAGGAAATCTGCCCTTATTGTCATGGTACTGGTATGGTGATAAGAGATAACCAATACGGATTATCCGATGATCCAGATAAAAAAGTATGGTTTCCATATAAACATCAGGCAATCACTTTTTGCCAACATTGCTTTAATGGAGTGATTCTCAGATGTAAATTGTGCGGAGAAGTAATTCAGCGTGGATATACAAAGCATGATTGTAAACAGCAAAGAGCTATAGACGAGAAATTACGAGAACAGAAAAAGCGAGAAGAATTTGAGAAAGCACCACTTTTACCAAAGGAAAAACAGAAAGATTATGAATATTTCTTTTCAGAAGAATACACACATGATAATGGTTATTTTAATGACTGGGAAGAGTTTTTCGATGACTGGGAAAATGAACACGAAGAGTATGGAGATGTTCGTCCAAAATATGTGTGGGTAACTGAGCCGGTAGAAATGAGTATAAATGCAGAAAGTATTGCAGAACAGGCAACCGAAGATTTATACGAAGATGCATATGATGATATCTCTGATGGAGAAATAAAAAGATTACAGGAAATTCTTGACCACTGGGCGAAAACATGTGGTGTAAGCACAACATACTATGAGAGTCATAAATACAAAGTAAGAATACCGTGGGAAGACTACAATAAGAGAAAGGGAAAAGAATAAAAATGGGATTTTGTCAGAGATGTGGTGGATATTGCGCCGATAACTATACATATTGTAAGCCGTGTTACATTGCACTTGGCACACCATATGGCACATCAATTTCAAAGGGGCATCAATGCAAAAAGTGTGGAAGAATAATTTATGGTAGATACAATTATTGCTCAGATTGCGCACGAAAGAAAGGATTTTTGAAGGAGGACTATTAAGCTAGATTATGAGTAATTTTTATATTGCAGATTTACATTTAGGACATGAGAATGCAATGAGAAGGTTTGACCACAGACCTTTTGAATCGTTAGAAGAACAGGACAGAGCGATTATCGCAAATATCAATAACAGAGTATCGCCACGGGATAATCTTTATTTGTTGGGTGATGTGTCATGGTATAAGCCAGATAAGACTGCAGAACTGATTAAACAGATTAAGTGTAAGAACCGATACTTGATTATTGGAAACCATGATAGTTGGATTAAAGATGGAAAATGTAAGAAATTGTTCCAGGGAATTTATGATTTGAAAAGAATCAATGATGAAGGAAGAATTGTTGTACTTTGCCACTATCCATTAGCAGTGTGGGATCAGTCGCATAGAGGCAGCTATCATTTATACGGTCATGTACATAATAATTTGAGTGAAGACAGAAAAACGCCGACACACAATATCTTGTATAATGAAGAGATGAAAAATGCATATAATGTAGGGTGTATGCTGCCATATATGATGTATACACCAAGAACACTTGATTACATTCTGAAGAAAACCGGGAGGGTTTCTAGGTGAATCTAGTTGAGCATTATGTACGAAGAATTATCAGTGTAACGGATATCTCTGACCGATATGAAGAAGGAATGAAAAAGTATGATCCTAACTATAAGTTAAAAGAACCGATGTATGAAGTAAAACTTGAATATGATTGTTATGGTCATATAGGCGAGTGTACTGAATGGTGGAAGGAATCATACTATATTGAAGTATTGGAAAAAGGATATTTTTTGGCATAAACAAACCAAAATAAATGTTGACATTATATAAAAATATGGTATACTAAGAAAGGAGTTAGCAATGTTTGAATGGAATCCAGTTTTTAATTTTGCAATAAACATCAAACATAATTATTTGAAAAAGTTCGGCAAAGTTGAATACAAAAAATATGAGATTGAAGAGAATGATACTACCAAAACGGTATCATGCTTAGAATACTGGATTAAGACACTCAACGATGAAACAGCCAAAGAAAAAATCAAATATCTTGAAATAAATCAAGAGGGGGATCTTATCCTTGTCCGATATGGTAAATTCAGTTCAGCCGGTGATGGTCAATACGAAATTACTGTTGAAGACCTCTGGAATGCAGATAATGGATTTTTCTTGGAGTGCCGAAGTGTGGTAATCAATCTCAAAACAGAGGAAATTGTCATTGCACCATTTAAGAAGTTCAGAAACTTGAACGAGTGTCCAGAAAATGATATAAAAGTCGTGACAGAAGAAATCAAGAATGCAAAAACTGTTGAAATCACAAATAAACTTGATGGAAGTATGCAGTGTGTACGTTGGTATAACGGCGAAATCTTCATGTCTGGCAGTCAGGCGATTAACCCTGATATGTCGTGGAGATTAGCCGATGGAATTTTACGACTAACAGACAATAATAAATGCATGGCAAAAGAAAATCCAAGTCTTACATTTATCTACGAATATATTTCATTGCCAGATGCCCACGTTGTCAAATACACGAAAGAGCAAGAAGGATTGTATCTGATTGGTATTAGAGATGTGAATACCGGCAGACAGTATTCTTATAAAGAAGTTGCGGAGTATGCTGCTAAATATCATGTGCCGATGACAGAGATTTTTGACAAAACTTTTGATGAAGTATTGGAAGAAGTCAAAACAATCAAGTCGGATGAAATGGAAGGATTTGTAATTAACATTGATGGTCACATGATTAAAGTGAAAGGCGATGATTATACACAGATCCATAGAGTATTATCAAAAATTTCTTCAATCAATCTGATTATTCAGAGTGTGGCAGAAGATAAGGTTGATGATTTATATAGCAAAGTTCCGGCAGCATACAAACCAAGAGTACGGATAGTTGAGAGAATTGTTCGAGGATATATTTCAGACATGGAATCAGAAACTTCCAAATGGTACTCAAAAGCTCCAAAATCTGACAGAAAGACCTTTATGATTTGGGTACATGAAAATGTCCCACCGAAATTTAAGTCATATGTCAGAAACAAGTATTTTGGTATAGAAAACAATTATATCAAATATGGAAGTGATAAATGCCCAGGTTATAGAAAACTTAATGAAATGGGTGTAACAGACTATAAGAAAATTTTTGAAGAGAGTGAGGAAGAGTAATGGAAAAACCAACTTTCGTGATGATGGTCGGTTTGCCTGGAAGTGGAAAATCTACTTTGGCGAAAGATATAAAGGACACGTATCATGGTACAATTTTTTCGTCAGATAGTATCAGAGAAGAACTTACTGGTTCAGAAGAGTGTATGGATCAGGATAAAGAAGTATTTCAAACGCTTCATAGAAGGATTAAGAAATATCTGATAGAGCATCAGGGGACAGACGGTTGTGCAATTTATGATGCATGTAATATCAGTTATAAAAAGAGAATAGCATTCTTACGTGAACTTAAAAAGATTGATTGCAGAAAAGTTTGCTATTTTGTATGGACTCCATATAAAATGTGTCTTGAACAGAACAAAAAGAGAGACAGAGTTGTACCGGAATATGCGATTGCACGAATGTACAAAAACATTTACATACCACAGTATTATGAAGGTTGGGACTCTATTATTTTTAATTTAAAACACGCAATAATAAATGGCAATAGCTTAACAAAATTGTTCTATGAGATGCCAAATGGACTTTGTAATATTGACCATGACAATCCACATCATCAGTTATCCATCGGAAATCATTGCATCGCATGTTATCTGAACGCTCTCACGATGACAATGGATTCGCCGGATTTCAATTTATGTACGGCAGCATTGCTTCATGATATTGGAAAGTCTTTTACAAAAGGGTATAAAGACAGTAAAGGCAATCCTTGTGAATACGCACATTACTACCAGCATCACCTTGTATCTGCATATGATGCGGTTAGATATCTCAGATTTGTAGAGGAAAATGACAGGCTTGAAATTCTTGCATTGATCCAGTGGCATATGTTCCCGTACTTCTGGGAGAAAGATAATAACACAAAGATGCAGAGCAAATACAAGAAATTATGGGGAGATGAGCTGTACGACAAAATCATGCTTCTCCATAAAGCAGATATGGAGGCACACTAAAAGATATTGAAAAATATCCATATGTATGTTGGCACAATAGATAAATAAAATTCATGTTTTGTCTATTATGAAATCCTATCCGTTGGTCGAAACTGAGTATTTGTATTCCATTTTTGAAATATTTATATCTAGTTTTTCCCTGTAAAGTATTCAGTGGTAGCAAAACTGCAAATGGTTTATTGAGATTATATAATCTTTCGAGAATTTGGTCTTTGATATTGAATGGTGGGTTTGAGATTATCACATCATAGTCATCAGGTTCATATAAGAAGAAATCTTTCCCTTCATCTATATGGGATCTGATGACATCAAATCCATTTTCCCTAAATGTTTGATAGAACGAAGACCATTCAGCATCAAACGGACACCATATTCTATAACTTTTCGGTATATATTTTACGATTGGTTCAACCGCATAATATGGTGTATATAATTCCTGGTGTTCAGGCGTTTTACTACTGGTTAAATAACCAATGTTGTTTGCCAATTTATCACACTCCTTCGTTAAAACATGAATTCTACAATAGAGGGAAGTCCATTTGCAACTGCATATTTTTGTAAAGATTTTCTACCAAACGACTTAATTGTTGAGAAACTAGAAAAATATGAAAAAGGATTATTGAATTGATTGGAGAAATTATATGAAAGTGATTTTTCTTGATGTTGACGGTGTGTTGAACTCAGAAAAAGATTTGTTAGAAGCAAAAGGAAAAAGTGAGCTGTTTGACAGACCGTTGGCATTATTAAAAGAGTTAGTCGAATCAACCAAAGCAAAAATAGTTGTATCATCAACATGGCGAATTGGTTGTTCAAAAAGTGGTCGTAATTCGTGGTATGGAGAAGAAATCTTCAAAACACTTACAGATAGATTGGCAGAATATCAGATGGAAGTATATGATATTACACCAGTCATAAATAAGCCGGGAGTGCAGCGTGGAGATGAGATAAGAGCGTGGCTTGAAAATGCAAAAGAAGAGATTGATGCATTTGTTATTTTAGATGACGATGCAGATATGTGTGAATTTACAGGAACGAATCTTGTACAGACTTCCATGAAAACTGGGCTACTGGAATATCATGTAGAAATTGCTAAAAGTATACTGAATGGCGAAAATATCACACATGATGTTGTCCTTGATGCAGTCCGTAAAGTGTGGGACAAATTACCTGAATTACGGTTTGGTCAGCTTATTGTAAATGTTTTGGGTTCAGATCCATTCTATGAATTAGACAAAAACGTAGTAACAAAAATGAGAAAATACGAAAGGAAAATATGTGAATGATACAGCCAGTAATCGCACGAAAGCCTAAATTCGTGATAAATCCGCAAAGATCTCCAACATTAGGTTTTGGATTAGATACACCAGTTCATTATGCAACAAGGGTGTTTCTTCCAGGAAGTCAAAAAATAATTAACCTACCTATTTGTGGAGCAAATTGCGTATGTCCGCTATTGCTTACGGACGATATTAAAAAGTGTACCTGTCATGATTGTATTATTAAAGTAATGCAGCGAATGATAGGAATAAAACAAAAAGGAGAAAATGAAGATGAAGAAAAATCTGACACAGATGGTATTCGTTCTTGATATGAGCGGATCAATGAAATGGCTTGCGCCGGAAACAATTGGTGGTTATAATACAATGCTTGCCGACCAGAAGAAAGAAGATGGCGATGCACTTGTAACTACAGTTCTTTTCGACAATAGATACATCATGGTTCACGATGGCGTTGATATCAAAAAGGTTCAGAATTTAACTGACAAAGAATACAGACCAGAAGGTATGACAGCCATGCTTGATGCCGTTGGAAGAACAATCAACCATGTCGGAAACAGACTTGCAGATATGCCGGAAGAAGAACGACCTGAAAAAGTTGTATTTACAATTATCACTGATGGTTATGAGAATGCAAGCCATGAATTTGACTGGAATACAGTAAAAGAAATGATTAAACATCAGCGTGAAAAATACAGTTGGGTGTTTACATTCTTAGGTGCGAATATTGATACCATGCAAGTTAGCAATGATCTGGGAATAAGTAGTATGTTGTCAAAAACATACAGAGCAAGTAAGAGTGGTACAGAAAAAGTATTTTCTGCAGCATCAAAATCTGTATCAGTCGCAAGAGGTGTAAGTGCCGATGCATTGAATAGTGCCCAGACTATGTGTTTTATGTCATCTGCACTTGATGAAGCGGAGGAAGAATAATGAAATGTTTCTATCATAGCGATATGGACGGTAAGTGTGCCGGTTCAATCGTTGCAAGGGTAACAGGAAATTACAACTCAAAAGACTACATCATGTACAACTATGATGGCGAAATCCCAACGGAACTTATTGAAGACGGTGAAACAGTCTATTTTGTAGATTTGTCATTCTCGGTAAATACAGTAGATAAGCTGAAAGAAATCGTTGAAACAAAACACTGTGATTTAATCTGGTGCGATCACCATTCATCAAGTATGGATATTCTTGCTAAATATCCAGAATTCAGCAGTATTAAAGGAATCCGAAAGGAAGGAATTAGTGGAGCTGGATTAACATGGATGTACCTTATGGGATGTGATTTTGATGATATCCCCCTCTTCGTAAAATATGTTAGTGATTTTGATTGCTGGCAGTTTAAATATGAAGAATCACTGTTTTTCAAGTATGCACTCGAATCTACGGATTATGATGCACTGGATATTATCTGGAATAAACTTGTAAAAGATTCAAACAGTAAGGATAATCCTTTACTTGCTGAAATGGTACATAACGGTATTGTCATTTCTAAATATGTAGAGAAAGAGTATGAAGCATACAGAAATGCCTATGCATATGAATCAAGAATTGACGGTATTAAATGCCTGGTTGTAAATAGAAGCTGCAACAGCTTAGTATTCGGGGAAGTAATCAAAGATTATCCGATTGTTGCAATTTGGGCATTCAATGGAGAAAAATACAAATACTCCATTTATTCAGAAAAGCCGGATGTTGATTGCTCAAAAATTGCCGAAAGATATGGCGGTGGAGGTCATAAAGGTGCATCTGGTTTCGTATCAAACAAAATGATTTTAAACAAAGCGAATTAAGAAGGAGAAAGATTATGTGTAAATGTGAATGCAAAAAAGATGAAAATGTAGAAGTAACTGATGAAATGATGGCAGCAATGCTTGGTTGTGTATTCGGAGAAATTATTTCCGATATTATTGATGATATTGCAGAGGAAGAAGCAGAGGTTAGCATCTCTCAGAATATCGACCTGGAAAAAGAAATTGAAAATGTCGTATTTAATGATCCAGCAACTATCGTGTTCTGGAAAGATGGTACTAAGACAGTAACTAAATGCCATGCTGGTGATACGTTCAATAAAGAAACTGGGCTTGCAATGTGCATTATCCGTAAGCTGTGCAACAACAAGCATTTTAACAATGTGTTTGAAAAATACTGTAACTAATAACAGATAAACAAACTATAATAAATGCGTTGACAAATTTGGAAAACGTGATACAATAAACAAGAACTAAGAAAGTGAGAGAATTATGTTGAGGATAATTATTGCCGGATCAAGATTTTTTGAGGATTACAATTTATTTGAATCCACAATGTTTAAAGTGTTGTTTCATCTCAATAAAGAATATCCTCAATATAATATTCTCGTTATCAATAAAGAAGAGAGATTATTCAAAATTAACCCATGTAGTCTGGAAATTATTAGTGGAATGGCAAAAGGAGCAGATACATTGGCAGTGAGATTCGCCAATAAATATAATCTTGCACTTAAAGAATTTCCGGCTGATTGGAATAATTTGAATGTATCACCATGTAGAGTTATTACAAATTCGTATGGAAGCTATAATGCATTAGCAGGACACAAAAGGAACAGAGACATGGCGGTATATGCTTCTTCAGACGATGCTTTTGGAGTTCTTGTTTTATTTTGGGACGGAAAAAGTAAAGGTAGTAAAAATATGAAAAGTCAAGCCGTAGCTTTTGGTCTTGAAATTTATGAAAACATCATAAACAGACAATAATAAAGGAGAATGATAAACATGTGTTCAATATGTTTACAGAACCCTTGCCACCCAAGATGTCCTAATGCTGTTAGGAGAGTTCGTGGAACTTGTGATGAATGCGGAGAAGAATTATACGAAGATGAGTATTATGTTACAGATGATATGAACGGAACATATTGCTCAGAAGAATGTGCGAAAAAAGCAAACGGCATACATGAGACAGAATGGGAAGAAGAATACAATGATTGGAGAGAAGAATGATTAACGAATTTAAAATTAGTCTTTGTACTATAGATAGAGTTAAAGATTTCTGCCGGATTACATCTGCTATTAAGCCGGATATGGATATTATTGTTGGCAGATATATCATTGATGCAAAATCAATCATGGGAATTTTTAGTGTTGATCTTTCAAGGGAATTAGTGCTGAAAATTTCATCAGATGATGTTGAAGAATGCAAAGAAATCAGAGAAAAACTGAAAGCGTTCATTGTGGAGGATTAGCATGAATAAAGCAGATCAGTATATGGAAAGAGACATCAAGAATATCCTTGAAAATGGATATATTGATGAGAACCCACGACCTAAGTATGCAGACGGAGTACCGGCACATACATATTCAGTGAACCATGTTTGCCGAACCTACGATTTATCAAAAGGTGAATTTCCTATTTGCTCTTTAAGAAGAATCGCATGGAAAACTGGTATCAAAGAAATTTTCACTATTTATCAAAGACCGACAAATAGCATCTCAGAAATGGAAAAAATGGGAGTTACCTGGTGGAAAGACTGGGATATCGGAGATGGAACTATTGGGCAGAGATACGGCGCAACCGTGAAAAGATATGATTTAATCAATAAGCTCATTGATGATATCAAGAAAGATCCATATGGCAGGAGAAAAGTCGTTTCCTTATGGCAAGAAAATGATTTAAGAGAAACAGCCGGTCTTGCACCATGCGCTTACAACACAATATGGAATGTGCGTGGTAAATATCTTGACATGGTATTGATTCAGAGAAGTGGAGATATGCTTACGGCTTCTGGTGCTGGTGGGGTTAATGAAGTTCAATATGCAGCATTACTTATAATGATTGCACGCTATACTGGTTATAAACCAGGTGTATTCACACATTTTGTAGCAAATGAACAGATTTATGATAGACACATCAATCAAGCAAAAGAGATGCTTAAACGTGTAAAAAATCTGAAAAATTCTGATACTCAGAGTAAGCCAATGCTCAAACTCAATCCAGAGAAAACTAATTTCTATGATATGACAATCGAAGATTTTTCTATGGAAAATTATGATCCGATTGTTCCTCAGTTGAAGTTAGAACTCGGAATTTAGGTGATGATATGGCAAGAGTAAATTATATTAAATGTGATATATGTGGAAGAACGATAGACGAAAATACATTTGATAGTGCAATTAGATTTTTCGCCGGAATAATTCATAAGGGCAAAATAGATATTTGCAAATCATGTCTGAATAAAATAGATAAAGTTTATGAGGACATACGGACAGAAGAAGAACTTGTTGGGTATGCAATGAACAGCAAAAATGCAGAAGATTTCAAAGAAAATCCAGATTTATATTCAGCTTATTTGACTGGTGTTCAAGATGCAGCAGAGTATTTAAGCCAACATCAAGTAACAAGGGTGAGATTTGAATGTTAGCAGCAATAGTAGCAGTAGATGAAAACTGGGGTATTGGTAGAAACGGAGATTTGCTTATCAATATCCCAGAAGACAAAAAATTTTTCAAAGAAAAAACAAATGGTTCAATCGTAATTATGGGAAGGAAAACATGGGATTCTCTTCCAAAAAAGCCACTACCAAATAGAAAAAACTATGTAATCAGCAAAAGCCAGAAACATGTTAATGGCGTAGATTTTATATCAATGGATTCAGCGATAGAGCTTATCCAAAATGAAGACAGTGATATTTTCATCATTGGTGGTGGTCAAATCTATGAGAAATTGCTTTCATATTGTGAAAAAGTATTCGTGACAAAGATTTATAAGTCTTTTGAATCTGATACGTTCTTTCCTAATATAGAGGAAGATAACACATGGAAATGTGTGGAAAGTGGTGATATTCAGTATTATCAATCTATCCCATACGAATTTCTTACATATAAGAACCGTAAAAAGCAGGAGGACTTTTAATGCTTATACTTGTTGGAGGAAGTGCAAGCGGTAAGTCAACTATTGAAAAGATTTTATGCGAAAAATATGGGTACAAAAAAATAGTATCTTATACCACTAGAAGCCCAAGAGAAGGAGAAATTGATGGTGTAGATTACCATTATATTTCAAAAGAAGAATTTTTGAAGAAAGCTCAAAGTGGATTTTTCGCAGAAATCGGAGTCTATAATGGTTGGTACTATGGAAGTGCAGTAGAAGACTGTACAAACGACAAAGTAGCTGTTCTTACACCACACGGAATGAGACAGCTCAAAACGAAATCTGATATAGATGTTACAAGCATTTATATAAAAGTTCCCAGAAGAGATCGTCTGATAAAGATTCTTCAAAGAAAAGATGACATTGAAGAAGCCAAAAGAAGAGATGCTTCAGATGTCGGTCAGTTTGACGGAATCGAAGATGAGGTAACATATGTTATTGAAAACCCTGAGTATAAATTTACACCACAGGACATGGCAGAATTTGTACATCAGAAATATACTTCAACACGAAAAACAAGCATAAATAAATGCAAAACGATATTATGTGATGTGGACGAAGTGATAAATAACTTAGTTGAAAAGATCCTTGTCGAATATAACAAGCAATACAATGACAGTCTCACTCTGAATGACATAACAGACTGGGAAGTTAAAAAATTCATCAAGCCAGAATGTGAAAATATATTCACGGAATTTGGTACTGATGAATTCCTATCTTCTTTAGAGCTACAGCCAAAAGCAAAAGAAGTAATCGGAAAATTGATGGCAAAATACAATTTCTATTTTGTTACATCAACTTATCCTGACCATGTAAGAGTCAAAGATGAATGGCTCAAACGGAACATTCCGCAATACGATAGTGGAATGCTTGTTGTGTGCCGGGACAAACACTTGGTACATGGAGATATCCTTATTGATGACTGTATAGGGAATTTTACACTGGATTATACGAAAGATTCACCAGTTAAATATAATTTCATATTTGATAAACCCTGGAACAGATCAGTACAGGAGGACAACACAAAGAACTTTAGGGTTCATGGTTGGGATGAGATTTATGAACTTATTGATAAATTGGAGGATTTTTAATGGTCTACAAACGTGATGGACAGATTCAGGAATTCAGACCTGAAAAAATCGAGAATGCTGTTTTAAAGGCATTCTATGATGTTGAAAAAGAAGAAACAGAATATGCAAAATCAAGAGCCAAAGAGATTGCAGAAAATATCAGTGCGCTTGATAAAGATATGGAAGTTGAGGAAATACAGGATATTGTAGAATCTCAGCTTGCTAAAAAAGATATGAAAGTCGCAAGAAAGTACATCATCTATAGAAATGATAGAACCAGAGACAGAAGACGCAAAAGTGAACTCATGAAACAGTTTTCAGAGAAATTGAAAGCTAAAGATGTTGAGAATCAGAACGCAAATGTTGATGAAAAATCATTTGGTGGAATGATTGGTGCTGCAAGTGATGTTATGCTGAAACAGTATGCTCTTGATGAGTGCATGTCCGAATTGGCAAGAAACAACCATATTCTTAACAGAATCTATACGCACGACTTAAATAGTTATGCGGTTGGTATGCACAATTGTCTCAGCATTCCATTTGATAAACTACTTGCAAATGGGTTTAATGTACGACAGACGGATGTTCGCCCGGCACAATCTGTCAATACAGCCGGACAATTGATTGCTGTAATATTCCAGTTACAGTCGTTGCAGCAGTTCGGTGGTGTTTCTGCAACACACATTGATTGGACACTTATGCCATATGTGCGAAAGTCATTCAGAAAACATTATATTGTGGCATATTTAAAAAATACAGCAGCGTTCTTATACTTAGACCTTATGGGAATGCTGTTTGATAACTACGAAGACGAAATTGGCATTGTCAGAAACCGATTCGATGACTGGATTGATGAGAATAAAGAAAACTTTTACAAAGAGACAGGACTGAAAGAAGAGGACTTTTTCTTTGCAAATAAAGAAAAACTTGATCCTATTTTCTATCAATCTGCTTTATACGATACAATCATTGAAACAAAACAGGCAATTGAAGCATTATATCACAATCTGAATACGCTTCAGTCAAGATCTGGAAATCAGTTACCATTTACCTCTATCAACTATGGTACATGTACCGAACCAGAAGGAAGAATGGTAATTAAAGCATTACTTGATGTTTCTATCGCTGGAATCGGAAAATTACATAAGACAAGTATTTTCCCATGTGGTATTTTTCAGTTGAAGAAAGGTATCAACAGAAAGCCAGGCGAACCGAACTATGATTTATATAGATTGGCACTCCGTTCAACTGCACAGAGGCTTTACCCGAATTACGCTAACTGTGATTGGTCAGGAAATGAAGGGTATGATCCAGATGATCCGAAAACATACTTCTCAACAATGGGCTGTAGAACAGCTAACGGTTGGGATATCAACGGATTTGGTCAGACAAAAGACGGTAGGGGTAATATTTGCCCGGTAACTATCATCATGCCAACACTTGCTATGGAAACAAAAGTTTCACTTGAAGAGAACAATTGTTTTACTGGTGGAAAAGAATACGATGAGAAATTATTGGTTGACAGCTTCATGGAATATCTTGATAAGAAGATTGATGAAGCGAAAGACATGCTTATCGAAAGATATTTATGGATTTGCAAACAGTCACCAGACTCAGCGAAATTCATGTACGAAAATTTTGTAATGGAAGGTTTCGATGGAAAAAATATCGAATCTGCCATGAAACACGGAACATTAGCAGTTGGTCAGATTGGTCTTGCAGAAACTTTACAGATTTTAGTTGGCTGCAATCATACAACTAAAAAAGGTATGGAAACCGCAAAGAGAATTGAGCAGCTTTTCAAAGATAGATGTGCCGAATACAAAAAAGAGTATAGTTTAAACTTTGGAGTATATTATACCCCAGCAGAGAACTTATGCTTTACAGCAATGTCAAAATTCAGAAATAAGTACGGAGAAATCCCAAATGTTTCTGATAAGAAATTCTTCACAAATTCAATGCACGTTCCAGTTTGGGAAGAAATGAGTCCTTTTGAAAAAATTGACATAGAGGCAGAACTTACAGGATATAGTTCAGCCGGTTGCATTACATATGTCGAATTGCCATCAAGCGTAAAACAAAATATTGATGCGCTTGAAGAAATTGTAAACTATGCAATGGATAAGGATATTCCTTATTTTGCAGTCAATGTACCGAATGACATGTGTACCGAATGTGGTTATACAGATGAAATCGGAGATGAATGCCCGATTTGCGGTTGTCGAAAAATCAGAAGATTAAGACGAGTAACGGGATATCTCACTGGTGATTACATTGAAGCATTCAATGAAGGAAAACGCCAGGAAGTTGACTACCGTGTGAAACATTTTAACAATGCCTTAAAAGCCAAAACGGAGAAAAATGAATCTCATTAACGGCATTGAAACTGATTTCAGATTTGCCGGAATTGATAAATTCGATGTAAATAATGGTAATGGAGTTGGAGCAACTTTGTTTGTGCAAGGTTGTTCCCACCATTGCAAAGGTTGCCACAACCAATCTACATGGGATAAGTCAAAAGGAATTCCATTCACACAAAGCATTTATGATGAACTATTTAATGAGTTATCAAAAAAGCATATTTCTAGGCTCACTCTTTCTGGTGGTGATCCATTAGATAATATGGAACTTTCATATTTTGTAAGTAAGAATTTCAAAAACCTCCATCCAGAAAAAGAACTATGGATTTATACAGGATATAAATATGAAGAAATAATTCATCAAGAGAAGTATAGAAAACTATTGAAGTTATGTGATGTTTTAGTGGATGGAGAATTCAGAATAGAAGAAAAAGATCTTCGATTACAATTTCGTGGCAGTAGAAATCAGAGAATCATTGATGTGCAAAAAAGCATAGTGGCGAATAAAATAATACTTTGGAAAAGAAAGGAAATGTTATAATGGCAAAAGTAGTAGCAAAATTTGAAAAGGTAAGTTATGAGCAGTTCAAGAAGGACTGGGGAGATACATTTAACGCAAGTGATGAGGAAATTATTAGAAAGATTTATGACGGAATCAAATTACCGAAACGTGCAACGGTTGGTTCTGCCGGATATGATTTCTTCACACCAATCGGGCTGAAAATTAAACCTGGTAAAACAGTAAAAGTACCTACCGGAATCAGATGCAGAATTGACAATGACTGGGTATTGAAATGTTATCCTAGAAGTGGTCTGGGATTCAAATTCAGATTACAGCTCAATAATACAGTCGGAATCATTGACAGTGATTACTATAATTCTGACAATGAGGGACACATTTTTGCAAAAATTACAAACGACACTAACGAAGAAAAAGTTATAGGTCTTAAATCTGGCGAAGGATTTATGCAGGGAATTTTTGTTGAATATGGCATCACAGAAGATGATGATGCAACTGGAATTAGAAATGGTGGTTTTGGAAGTACAACAGAATAATATTAAAAAATAAAGTTGAAATATAATCACAAAGCAGATATAATATAATTGCCTTGTAATACTATGTACAGAAGTAACTAGCATTTTTCTATAATTTGTAAAAACAATTATTCTGTAGCAAACCAACCAACAAACGAAGCGTATTACTGGCAAAACCGG
The DNA here is from genome assembly GCF_027674365.1 of Coprococcus sp. AM11-30B. NCBI lineage: Bacteria > Bacillati > Bacillota > Clostridia > Lachnospirales > Lachnospiraceae > Coprococcus > Coprococcus sp. AM11-30B. The sequence continues at coordinate 174,689 of NZ_JAQDVB010000006.1, forward strand.
TGATACGCTTTTTTAATGGAGGCAAAATGAAAAAATTTAAAGCTAAAATCTACCTAAAAAACAAAAAAGAATTAAATGAATACCTAAAAAATCTCGTAAAAATAAAGAAAAACCCTACTTTAGAAGATGTGAAATTTTCATTCAAGTGGGGAACAATCCCTTGTGACCAATAACTACCATTTGGAAATATCAGGGAAAAAGAAGATGTGGAGGAAATATAATTATAAATAACGAAATACCTAAAACAATTCCGGTCGCAGACTATGCCGGATATATTATGAAAAATTTTAAGCCAGATGTCATAAAATTCAAAAAGCCTGAATCGGAATGGACAGAAGAAGAACATACAGAATATACAAAATGGAGTCTTAAACTGTCTATGGCACATAGATTCAAGCAACAAATACAGGAGAATAAACCCTTAACAAATAGGGACAAAAGGATTATAGAACGTTTTAGAAGTGGCGCGGATTTCTTTGGCGAAAAAATATGTGGCAAAGAAACATCAAGACTATTCGAACAACCATATACTTTTGATCTATTTGATGAGTGGCAGGAAAAGCACTTTAAAGAACATCCGAAAGACAAAGATAAAACAATCGAAGAGTTATTTGACATACGGCTTTCTGAACAGAAGCTATATCATTACAAAGAAGTAAACGGAAAATATTATGGTGCAGAAATCCCAAAAGAAATACATTACACAGAATATTTCCGATATCTATATTTCAATGTAAAGTATGAATTTAGTGAGAAAACATATTACAGATCTATCCCATATACAGACAAGGATAAGCAAGAAAGTATATGGGATAGGGAACGCTGCTTCGTTGCACAAGAGATTAGTGAATGGAGAGTGGACGAACTAGAAGATTGGCAGCGAGATCTTATTGAAAAAATAAGAGTCGGTGTTGAGCTGAAAGACGATGATATTGTTAAAGCAATGGGTTGTTAAAATCTAAATCATGAGCCTCTTTAATCGAGGAATTCAACGATTTATGATAGAAACAACAAGTTCCAAACTAAATAAAATTTGGATTTTATTTAGATTACTAATCGTCTGAAACAAGCAAATATTGCTTAAAACAGAGGATAACGATTTTTACGAAAAACAGAAAAATCATGTTTGCGAAAGGATA
>NZ_JAQDVB010000060.1:0-924 GCF_027674365.1 Coprococcus sp. AM11-30B
TTTTTGCAGGCGAACTGGAAGGAATCCAAAAACAGACCATATTGTTTTAACATCAGCAGTAATAAATCTTTTGAAAAAGCATCTTCTTCTTTGGTAAGGGCAAGCGGTAACTGTTCCAGAATATCTCCCATCGCATCACGAATCTGTAATTCTCTCTTATCCGTAATGTCGGTTTCATATTCATCTGTTTCCCCTTTGAGCCATTCCACGGATACATGGAGTGCTTCCGAAAGACCTTCCAGCACCATTTTTTTCGTATTGTCAATCGAACCATTCTCATAACGCAGGATTGTAGAAGCGGTAACACCCATCTTTTCTGCGACATAAGGCTGTGTCAGATTCAATTCCAGACGGCGCTGTTTTATTCTGCTGCCTATCAGCTTGCGTAGTTCTTTATCTTTCATGCTGACTGCCTCCTTTTTCGGTATGTATGAATTATAGCATTGTTTTTCTGAAATTGCAATATGCAATATAAAAATTATTTTTAATATTTCGTAACGCTTGACAAAAAGATTTGGAAAGGATATACTTACATCACAAGAATTGCATAATGCAATTTATAAGGAGGTGATTATATGACGCAAAGAAAAATTGCATTATCCATCGAAGAAGCTGCTGATTATACGGGAATCGGCAGAAATACCTTAAGACAGCTTGTAGAATGGAAGAAACTTCCAGTATTAAAGGTTGGTCGCAAAGTCCTGATTAAAACCGATATTCTGGAAATGTTTATGGAAGCGAATGAAGGTCGTGATTTGAGGGATAGAGGAAATGTAAAAGCCGTAACAAGAACTGCGGCAAATTAAAAAGGCGGCTTCCGAAGAAACCGCCAAAGGTTCTATCAGACCGAAGCCATGATATACCTACACGCAAGAAGATTATACCATGTGCTTCTTCTGATACGCAACCGAGAACTTATGTTTG
>NZ_JAQDVB010000061.1:0-824 GCF_027674365.1 Coprococcus sp. AM11-30B
TCATCTTGCGCAAACAAGGACAGATTGTGGTCAAACAACGGGGCTAATCCCAACAGCCGTCCTGTTCTGTTTTCCCGTAAGATACCAAAATTTCCGCCGTGACGATCCCGATTGCAGATCAAGGCATCAAAAACAACCATTGTCCTGTATTTCGATGCCATCTTTGGATCAAGTTCATTTAAGATCGATAACGCTGCCGGGAAACTTGCATCACCAGCAGCAACGAAAAATGGAACAAAAGAAATTTCTTTGTCATTCATAAGTCCGCAGACAGACGCAAGTTTCCCTTTCCACATCTCTAAATCGTAGGAAACGTGATCTATTCCCATCCGTTTTGCGACTTGTGCTGCAAAGTATTCAGAATAAGGTTCTTTGCCAAGATTTCTGGCACCGCTTGTACCTGTTTTGAACAACAGCAGCCTATCGTTAATCCGTCGAACTGCTTTCGGAAATTGCCCTCCCAGTGTCCACTCACTTGAAACGCCCGCTTTATGCTTTTGTGAACCTTTGGATACATCAAGAATTCCAAGGATATCATTCCTTGTCAATCCTGCCGTACTAAGAATCTGCTCTACAAATGCCCTGTTTTTCGGAATGGTTCTACCTTCCATCCAACTCGCAAGGCTTTTTTCATCTTGATCTACAATTAAATTCAATGGAAGCAAATGCGCATTTGCCGAATCGATATCCGTAATCTCCAGTTTCAAACTACCGAATGCGTCATAGGCAGCTTCGAATCTCATGAGGCTCTGATCATAGATCTTCAGCTCATAGCTTTTAGTCTCTCTCGTCATGCTGCTCCTCCCTTTTCTTTTCAATATCTA
>NZ_JAQDVB010000062.1:0-696 GCF_027674365.1 Coprococcus sp. AM11-30B
AAAGAGGTTGCTGAAAGACTTCAAACAGATTATCATGTGGTTTTGCCTATATTAGATGGTCATGCAGGATGTGATAAGCAGTTTACAACGATAGAGAATAATGCTTTGGATATTATAGAATTTGTAAATAGCAAATTGGGCGGTTCTGTTTTAATGATGGGAGGACTATCGCTTGGAGGGCAGATTTTGCTTGAAATTTTATCTCAACGCAAAGATATATGTAAGTATGCAATAGTGGAAAGTGTACTTGTGATACCTTCAAAATTTACATATTCTATGATTAAACCGGCGTTTGGAAGTTGCTATGGCTTAATAAAGTATAAGTGGTTTTCAAAATTGCAATTCAAATCACTACGAATAAAGTCGAATTTGTTTGATGAATATTACAAAGATACTTGTGCTATTAGAAAGAGTGATATGATTGCCTTTTTACAGGAAAACTCAGTATATTCACTAAAAGATGGCATTGGAGAGTGTGAAGCAACCGTTCAAATTTATGTTGGAGAAAAAGAAAAGCAATCAATGAAAAAATCCGCTAAAATCATTCATGAAAAATTGCAGGATAGTTTTATACAAGTTCTTCCTAATATGTATCATGGAGAGTTTTCAATAAACCACGCAGATGATTATGTGAGAAAACTATTAGAAATAGTAAAGCGAAGGTAACTTTCAGTCTTCAGCAGAGACTGAAAGCAA
>NZ_JAQDVB010000063.1:0-565 GCF_027674365.1 Coprococcus sp. AM11-30B
ACACGCAAGAAGATTATACCATGTGCTTCTTCTGATACGCAACCGAGAACTTATGTTTGCAAAAGAAAGGGGAATGTAATCATGGCAAAATCAACAAAAAGTTATGAAGAACGAATGCTTGAAATGGAAAAGAAGGAACAGGAAAGCCTTGAAAAGGCGAAAAGATATGCAACACAGAAGAAAGAACTTCTGAAACGAAAGAAAGCCGAAGAAAGTAAAAAACGAACCCATAGGCTCTGTCAGATTGGCGGTGCAGTGGAATCCGTTCTTGGTGCACCTATTGAGGAGGAAGACATCCCAAAGCTGATTGGTTTTCTGAAAAGGCAGGAAGCCAATGGGAAGTTTTTCTCAAAGGCAATGCAGAAAGAAGCCAATACCGATATGGAGGAAGTGTAATGGCGGAGGGGATGAGTTTTTCATTCCCTTCATTGCTTTTTCATGAAGGGCGCACTTATGGACAACCAGAGGTCGTCCCAATAAGTTTGCCACAAGTGGCAACCGGTCTGCGCTCACGCTTGCCGGGCTCGTTCCGTCGGCGGGGCTTTCAGCCAGACCTGCTCATGCC
>NZ_JAQDVB010000064.1:0-265 GCF_027674365.1 Coprococcus sp. AM11-30B
TCTCTATTTGAGAATTGATTTATTTTTGTATGCAGTTTTCAAAGTACATGTCTGACTGATGTTTATCAGTCATCAGAAATCAAAATCCTTTTTAATCTCTGATCACTGGTAAAGATCCATCCATTTCTTTTTTCATATTGAAGTCCGCTTCTCTTCGTTCAGCGAACGACCTAAAAATCTAAATTCGTTTGCCTTCGGCAATCTTATTAAGTTTTTTATAGTCTGGCGGCCACCTGCTCTCCCACACCGTCTCCAGTGCAGTACC
>NZ_JAQDVB010000064.1:275-509 GCF_027674365.1 Coprococcus sp. AM11-30B
TATTGAGTTATACTCCGTGAGTGCAGTCTCTCTCTTCCCCCTCAATTCCGCTTCGCTTCATTTCGGGCTACGTTCAATCCTTCATATACATCCCGTCTGCCATATGTGCTCACGGAAGCAAGCTTCCATCGCACCTCTGTCATCCAGTCTGTGCACTCACTCATTGATAACTAAGCAATAGACAACATTCTTCCTTACTTCTTCTTCCTTAGAAAGGAGGTGATCCAGCCGCAC
>NZ_JAQDVB010000007.1:0-305 GCF_027674365.1 Coprococcus sp. AM11-30B
TAAGGAAGAATGGATGGAGTAAAGATTTAAATTTGTATGTGGTTTTGAAGGTACATGAAATGCCTTTAAATAAGGCCCGATGGCTCAGTTGGTTAGAGCGCCGCCCTGTCACGGCGGAGGTCGTGGGTTCGAGTCCCATTCGGGTCGCTTGCAGGAAACACTTAGTGTTGATTGCTTAATTAAATTATCATGGGATCATAGCTCAGCTGGGAGAGCATCTGCCTTACAAGCAGAGGGTCATAGGTTCGAGCCCTATTGGTCCCATTGATATGCCGATGTGGCTCAATTGGCAGAGCAGCTGATTT
>NZ_JAQDVB010000007.1:315-160184 GCF_027674365.1 Coprococcus sp. AM11-30B
CATATTTAAAAAAAATGTGCTATAATGAGATATCATCGCGGGATGGAGCAGTCTGGTAGCTCGTCGGGCTCATAACCCGAAGGTCGTAGGTTCAAATCCTGCTCCCGCAACTCACACATTAGTGTGTATGCCCAGATAGCTCAGTCGGTAGAGCAGAGGACTGAAAATCCTCGTGTCACTGGTTCGATTCCGGTTCTGGGCACTGTCTTCGAAAGAAGGCAAGCTGTATAACAGATGGAGCATTAGCTCAGGTGGTAGAGCACTTGACTTTTAATCAAGTTGTCCGGGGTTCGAATCCCCGATGCTTCATGATTTAGAAGATGTAAATCCTGTATAAATTGGGTTTACATCTTTTTTCGTTTTATAGAAAATTTAATATGTACCAAGTAAATTTTTGCTAGTAAAATAGAATGATACCAGGGTCAAAAGGTCAGAAAGCCGATGCAAGCTTGCCTGCAAGAGGATTTTTGACCTCTTGACCCCAACATCATAGAATTTGATAAGAGGGAGCAGGATATGAAATCAGCAGCAGAATTAGAAAAAAATTTGATGAGTATCAATCGAAGAAGCTATCCAGCTTACAAAGATTTGAGAGGAAGCTATCAGTTTCAGGGATACCAGCTCAATATTGATCATGTACAAGGAGATCCATTTGCTTCTCCGTCAAAGCTGAGTATTCAGGTGAAGAAAATCCAGGCGAGATTTCCAGAAGAATATTATAAAGAAGAACACAGAAGAATTGCGCTTCAGGATTATCTGACAAGACAATTCGGAAAAGCTGTTTCCAAATTTATTTTCCAGGCAAAGGGTTCCGGGAAAAGTGGATTGATTGGGATAAGCCGTTGTGGACAGGAGGTTCTGGACAGGACTGCATTTGAAATTAAGGATGGAGATCTTCTGGTACGGTTTGAAGTTGGATTTCCGGCAAATGGACGGACGATCAATGCATTTGAACTGAGGAAGATTTTGTTTGAGTATCTTCCGGAAATAGCTGACAGATCTTTATATTATAAGAACCTGAATCAGCAGGAAGTGAAAAAGTGTATAGAACTTGCGGAAGATCAACATTATATAAGAAGAGAACTGACAAAGCGGAGACTTATTGCATTTGTGGCAAATGGTTCTATACTGCCAAGAGAAAGCGGTGTATCACAGAAGCCTATGAAAGGTGCAATTGCTTTTGAAGCACCGGAAAGAATGGAAGTAGAGATGGAACTTCCACACCGGGGTAAAATAAAAGGAATGGGAATCCCGGAAGGAATTACTTTGATCGTGGGTGGAGGATATCATGGAAAATCAACACTTCTGAAGGCACTCGAGCAGGGAATTTACAATCACGTTGCCGGAGATGGAAGAGAATACGTGATTACTTCGGATACTGCGATGAAGATCCGGGCCGAGGATGGAAGATGTGTATCCCATATCAATATTTCACCGTTTATCAATGATCTGCCGAATAAGAAAGATACAGTAAATTTTTCCACAGAGGATGCCAGTGGTTCGACTTCGCAGGCTGCAAATGTGGTAGAAGCGGTACAGTCAGGTGCAAAATGTCTTTTGATCGATGAAGACACCTGTGCGACGAACTTTATGGTCAGGGATGAGCTGATGCAGGCTGTCGTATCAGGTGAACAGGAACCAATCACACCATTTACTCTTCAGGCAGGTAACCTGTATCAAAAGCAGGGAATTTCTATTATTCTGGTGGCCGGAAGTTCTGGATCTTATTTTTACATTGCTGATCATGTGCTGCAGATGGATAATTACCGAACGTACGATATCACAGAAAAAGTGAAAACGGTGATTGGTGAAAAAAGTGAGACCGGAGAGAAAAAGGTTCCGGTTGATGTAGCTGTCTTATTTGATAAAGATCATCACAGAAGCTTAAAGGCCGGAAAAATGGAAAAGAAGAGAGATCAGGTGAAGATAAAACAGTTTGGTAAAGATTCATTTTCTATTGGAAGAGAAAATGTGGATCTGAAATATGTAGAACAAATCCTGGATGCAGAACAGACAACGGCATTAGCGTACTGCCTGAAGAATCTGCTGGAAGAAATGGAACGGAAGGAACAGGATGTTGATCTTTGCGTGGAAAAGCTCTGGAGTCAGATTAAGAAGCAAGGTCTGGCATCCCTTTGCAAAGGAAGTTATCTTTCTGTATCAATGGCACAGGTCCGTAAACAGGATATTTACGCATGCCTGAACAGATATCGGGGATTTATCGGATAAGATTAAAGAATTTGGAGGAGAAGATCCGTGAGGAGATGGAAGAAAATTTTAAGTGCATCGCTGGTGGCAGTGATGGTTGGAAGTCTTGGAATGACCGCATTTGCAGAAGATACGTCAGCAAATGAACCAATTGATACAACGGTCAGCAATTATAATCTGACAGAGGAAGAAACTTCCGGAAAAAATCAAGAAGAAATTAAAGCCCTGCAGCAGCAGAAAATCGATGAAGTAACACAGCAGGCATATGATATGAAGATTGCCAGCAATGAGCTGGAGAACTGGCCGGAAGGACCGGCTACTTACGGAGAGGCTGGGATTGTCATGGAGGCAAAAAGCGGTGCAATCCTTTATGCGAAAAACATTGACGGAAAGGCTTATCCTGCCAGTATTACAAAGATTTTAACGGCACTTGTCGCATTGGAAAACGGCAATCTTGATGACAAGATCACGATTACACAGAATAGTGTGGATTGTGTAGCAGAGGGGGATGCTTATATCGGAATGATCGCGGGGGAGGAAATTTCTTTAAATGATGCGCTTCACGCACTTCTGATGGCATCTGCAAATGAAGTTGCTTATGCGATTGCTGAAAATGTGGGTGGTTTAGGATATGATGGCTTTATTGCAAAGATGAATGAACGCGCAAAAGAGCTGGGAGCAGTAAATTCTGATTTTGAAAATCCGAATGGACTGAATGCGCAGAACCATTATACGACGGCACGTGATATGGCACTTATTACACAGGAACTGCTTGAAAATCATGAAGAATTCAAGACGATTGCCCAGACACAGCAGTATACGATCGGTGCAACCAATCTGGTAAATCAGGCGAGAACCTTTCAGCAGAGTGATCTGATGTTTTACGAGGGAAACGACTATTATTATCCAAAGACAATAGCCGGAAAAACCGGTTATACGGATGAAGCACTCAACACACTGGTATCCTGTGCAGCGGATGATAATCTGGAGCTGATCAGTGTTGTCTTGAAGACACATGGGAAAAATGTATACCCAGACTCCGTCAATTTACTGGAGTATGGATTTAATAATTTCGCAAAATATACGATTGCGGATTATGAAGACTCCGCAGATTTTAAAGAAATTGATCCGAATGCATATGTTGTACTTCCGGAAAATGTAAATTTCCAAAGCCTGGATTACGAAATTACGCAGGATGACACGAACAGCAGCACCGGAACAGTAACTTATACTTATCAGGGCAACCCGGTCGGAAAAGCAGCTGTGACATTAAGTGATGAATATCTGCAGAAGGATAACACAGAAAATGAAGCACAGGTGTCCGGCGATAAGTCAGACAGTGAAACACAAAAGCAGGCTCAGAGTACAATACCACGAGAGGTAATCCTTGTAATCTGTGTGATTGCAGCAGTACTCATTCTTATTATTGTATGGAGGGCTGTTCTGAAACATTTGAGAAAGAAGAAAGTGGAAACAAACAGAAAGCGCAGAAGAGAAGTTGACAAAGATTAACGTCTGGTCAGCTAAATATAAGGAAAGAATCACGAAATCCCGCAGAACCCCTTGACGAAGCAAGGGGTTCTTTATTATAATAACCTAGAAATGGTGAAAAAAGATCAAAAGACATTGACGAAGACAGTAAGGTTTATTTGAAAGGTAAAGCGAACCGGAGATGGTGGAAGACCGGTACAAGTAGGGTAGATCTGAACATCACTTCCGAGTTGCAGTAACTGAAAGTAATCTGGCGAGTAAGTTCTGACGGTTATTTCCCCCGTTACAGGAAACTCATATGCTGGTATGCAGTAACAGGTGGTTAACGATGTACAGACTTTCGTCCTTTTACGGGTGAAAGTCTTTTTTAATTTTACAGGAAATTCCAAATACTTCCTGCAAAATTAAGGGCACTACGTGCCGGGGCACATTTTTCTATATACCCAAAAATGCATACAAAGTCATTGATTCAGAAAGGAGCTTATCATGGCTAAGTACAAAAAAGTGGATACAGACCTGAAGTTTGTAGACAGAGAAAAAGAAGTTGAAAAATTCTGGAATGAAGAAGATATTTTCAAGAAAAGTATGGAGAACCGTAAAGAAGGAGAAACTTATACTTTCTACGATGGACCTCCGACAGCAAATGGAAAACCGCATATCGGACACGTTCTTACCCGTGTAATCAAAGATATGATCCCGAGATACCGTACAATGAAGGGCTACATGGTTCCGCGTAAGGCAGGATGGGATACTCACGGACTGCCGGTAGAGCTGGAAGTAGAAAAGCTGCTCGGCCTTGATGGAAAAGATCAGATTGAAAAATATGGTGTAGAACCATTTATCAATAAATGTAAAGAAAGTGTCTGGAAATACAAAGGAATGTGGGAAGATTTCTCTTCTACAGTAGGTTTCTGGGCAGATATGGAAAATCCATATGTTACTTATGATAATAACTTTATCGAGTCTGAATGGTGGGCTCTGAAGAAAATCTGGGATAAGGGACTCCTTTACAAAGGATTTAAGATCGTTCCGTATTGTCCACGTTGTGGAACACCACTTTCAGCACAGGAAGTTGCACAGGGATATAAGGACGTCAAAGAACGTTCTGCTATCGTTCGTTTCAAAGTGAAAGACGAAGATGCATACATCCTTGCATGGACAACCACACCTTGGACTCTTCCGTCTAATATCGCACTCTGCGTAAACCCGGAAGAAGATTACGCCAAAGTAAAATGTGCAGACGGATATACTTATTATATGGCATGCGCTCTGCTTGACACCATTCTTGGGAAATTTGCAGAAGAAGACAAACCGGCATACGAAGTTCTGGAAACTTACAAAGGAAAAGATCTGGAATACAAAGAATATGAACCGCTTTACCAGTGTGCATATGACTGCGCAGCAAAACAGAAAAAGAAAGCATTCTTTGTTACCTGTGATGATTATGTAACTCTGACAGATGGTACTGGTGTTGTTCATCTGGCACCAGCATTTGGTGAAGATGATGCGAAAGTAGGACGCAAATATGACCTTCCATTCGTACAGCTCGTTGACGAGAAAGGGGATATGGGCGAAACAACTCCATTTGCAGGACTTTTCGTAAAGAAAGCAGATCCGGAAGTACTTAAAGATCTGGATGCTCGTGGACTGCTCTTCGATGCTCCGAAGTTTGAACACAGTTATCCACACTGCTGGAGATGTGATACTCCACTGATCTACTATGCAAGAGAATCATGGTTCATCAAGATGACAGAAGTTAAAGATGACCTGATCGCAAATAACAATACTATCAACTGGATCCCGGAAAGCATTGGTAAAGGCCGTTTTGGTGACTGGCTTGAAAATGTTCAGGACTGGGGTATCAGCCGTAACCGTTACTGGGGAACTCCACTGAATATCTGGGAATGCGAATGCGGATGCCAGCACTCGATCGGAAGCATTGAAGAACTGAAATCCATGTCAGACAACTGCCCGGATGATATCGAGCTTCACCGTCCATATATTGATGATGTAACAATCAAGTGTCCGAAGTGTGGAAAACAGATGCACCGTGTACCGGAAGTTATCGACTGCTGGTTCGACAGCGGATCCATGCCGTTTGCACAGCATCACTATCCATTTGAAAATAAAGAAGTATTTGAACAGCAGTTCCCGGCTCAGTTCATTTCTGAAGCCGTTGACCAGACAAGAGGATGGTTCTATTCTCTGCTGGCAATTTCAACCCTGATCTTCAACAAAGCACCATACCAGAACGTAATCGTTCTCGGACATGTACAGGATGAAAATGGTCAGAAGATGAGTAAATCCAAAGGAAATGCGGTTGATCCGTTTGATGCTCTGGAGACATACGGTGCAGATGCGATCCGCTGGTATTTCTATGTAAACAGTGCACCGTGGCTGCCGAACCGTTTTCATGGAAAAGCGGTTATGGAAGGACAGAGAAAGTTCATGGGAACACTCTGGAACACCTATGCATTCTTCGTATTGTATGCCAATATTGATGATTTTGATGCAACAAAATATGCACTTGAATATGACAAATTATCTGTAATGGATAAATGGCTCTTATCAAAACTGAATACACTGATCAAGACAGTAGATAATCATCTTGCAAATTACCGGATTCCGGAAGCTGCAAGAGCACTTCAGGACTTCGTAGATGATATGAGTAACTGGTATGTAAGACGAAGCCGCGAACGTTTCTGGGCAAAAGGAATGGAACAGGATAAGATCAATGCTTACATGACTCTTTATACAGCACTCGTTACTGTATCAAAGGTTGCAGCACCTATGATTCCGTTCATGACAGAAGAAATTTACCAGAACCTGGTAAGAAGCGTAGATGAAAGTGCTCCGGAAAGTATCCACCTTTGTGATTATCCGGTTGCAAATGAAGCTTATATCGATAAGACTCTGGAAGAGAACATGGATGAAGTCCTGAAGATCGTTGTAATGGGACGTGCATGCCGTAATACAGCCAACATCAAGAACCGTCAGCCGATCGGAAAGATGTTCGTAAAAGGTGCTTCTAATCTGCCGGAGTTCTATCAGGATATCGTGACAGATGAGCTGAATGTAAAAGAAATCGAACTTACAGATGATGTTCGTGCATTTACTTCTTATACATTTAAACCACAATTAAAGACAGTTGGACCAAAATATGGTAAATTGTTAGGTGGAATCAAGAATGAACTCAGCAATTTGGACGGAAATGCTGCTATGGACGAACTGAATGCGACAGGTGTTCTGAAGCTTCAGGTAAATGGACAGGAAATTGAACTTGCAAAAGAAGACCTTCTGATCGACATGGCACAGATGGAAGGATATGTATCTGAGAGTGACTATGGTATCACCGTTGTACTGGATACAAACCTGACAGAAGAACTTCTGACAGAAGGATTTGTACGTGAGATCATCAGCAAGATCCAGACTATGCGTAAGGAAGCCGGATTTGAAGTTATGGATAAGATCAAGGTAACTTACGACGGAAGCGAAAAGGCAGAAAAAGTATTTGCAGAGTATGCAGAGCAGATCGGACAGGAGACACTTGCGGTAGCAGTTGAAAAGGCTGAACCTGCAGGCTATGTGAAAGACTGGAAGATCAACGGTGAAGCTGTAAATATGGGCGTAGAAAAGCAGGGAGAATAATCCCTGCCGCTGCGCAAAAATGAGAAGGGAATATAGGCATGTACAGTAAAAGATTTGAAAAAGAAACTTTTAAAAATGATGTGAAAGAAAATGTGCGGACACTGTATCGTAAAGAGATTGAAGAAGCAACTCCGCAGCAGATTTTCCAGGCAGTATCTTATGCAGTAAAAGAAGCAATTGTAGATGACTGGCTTGCGACACAGAAAACATACGAAAAAGAAGATCCAAAGACCGTATATTATATGTCAATGGAATTTCTTATGGGACGTGCACTTGGCAACAACCTGATCAACATGACTGCATATAAAGAAGTAAAAGAAGCCCTTGATGAGATGGGCATTGATCTGAATGTGGTAGAAGATCAGGAACCGGATGCGGCACTTGGTAATGGTGGTCTTGGACGTCTTGCAGCTTGCTTCCTGGATTCACTTGCATCTCTTGGATACGCAGCTTACGGCTGTGGAATCCGTTACCGCTACGGTATGTTCAAACAGAAGATCAAAGATGGCTATCAGGTAGAAGTACCGGATAACTGGCTCAAAGATGGCAATCCGTTTGAAATCCGTCGTGACGAGTATGCAAAGGAAGTCCGTTTTGGTGGTACCATTCGTGTACAGTATAATGAACAGACCAAGAAAGAAGATTTCATCCAGGAAAATTATGAATCCGTACTTGCTATTCCATATGATATGCCGATCGTAGGATATGGCAACCACGTAGTCAATACACTGCGTATCTGGGATGCACAGGCAATCACAGACTTTAAACTGGATGCATTTGACAGAGGAGAATACCATAAAGCGATCGAGCAGGAAAACCTTGCAAAAACGATCGTCGAGGTTCTTTATCCAAATGACAACCACTATGCAGGAAAAGAGCTTCGTCTGAAACAGCAGTATTTCTTTGTATCTGCCAGTCTTCAGGTTATGCTTGATAAATATAAAAAGAAACACAAAGATGTGCGCAAACTGTATGAAAAAGTTACGATCCAGATGAACGATACTCACCCGACTGTAGCAGTTGCAGAGTTGATGCGTCTGCTCATTGACCAGGAAGGTCTTGGATGGGATGAAGCATGGGAAGTAACAACAAAGACGGTTGCTTACACCAACCATACGATCATGTCAGAAGCACTTGAAAAATGGCCGATCGATCTATTCTCAAGACTGCTTCCGCGTGTATACCAGATCGTACAGGAAATTAACCGCCGTTTTGTAGAACAGGTTCGCCGTATGTATCCGGGCAATGAAGATAAAGTCCGTAAGATGGCTATCCTGATGGACGGTCAGGTAAGAATGGCACATATGGCTATTATTGCAGGCTACTCCGTAAATGGTGTTGCAAGACTTCATACAGAGATTCTGAAACATCAGGAATTAAAAGATTTCTACGAAATGATGCCGGAGAAATTCAACAACAAGACCAATGGTATCACACAGAGAAGATTCCTTCTTCATGGAAACCCGCTGCTTGCAGACTGGGTAACAGACCACATCGGAGACGGCTGGATCACAGATCTGTCCCAGATGTCAAAATTAAAACCGCTTGCAGATGATCCGAAGGCAAGAGCAGAATTTATGGATATCAAATACAAGAACAAAGAACGTCTTGCAAAATATATTCTGGAACACAATGGAGTAGAGATCGATCCGAGATCTATTTATGATGTACAGGTTAAGCGTCTTCATGAATATAAGAGACAGCTTCTTAATATTCTGCATGTAATGTATCTGTACAACCAGATCAAAGAACATCCGGAGATGTCCTTCTATCCGAGAACATTTATCTTTGGTGCAAAAGCTTCCGCAGGATATGTCCGTGCAAAAGAGATCATCAAACTGATCAACTCTGTAGCAGATGTGGTAAATAATGACCTGAGCATCAATGGAAAGCTGAAAGTCGTATTTATCGAAGATTACCGCGTATCCAACGCAGAATGGATCTTCGCGGCAGCAGATGTCAGCGAACAGATTTCTACCGCTTCCAAAGAAGCTTCCGGAACAGGTAACATGAAGTTCATGCTGAACGGTGCACCGACACTTGGAACTATGGATGGAGCCAATGTAGAGATCGTAGAAGAAGTTGGAATTGAAAATGCATTTATTTTCGGCCTCAGTTCTGACGAAGTTATCAACTATGAGAATAATGGCGGATATAACCCGCAGGAGATCTACTTCAATGACTGGGATATTAAGAGAGTCGTTGACCAGTTGATGGATGGAACTTATTCACATGGTGACCATGAGATGTTCCGCGACCTGTATAATTCACTTCTGAACACACAGGGGGGAGACAGACCGGACAGATACTTTATCCTGAAAGACTTCCGCTCTTATGCAGAAGCACAGAAGAAAGTGGAAGAAGCTTACAAAGATCCGGATCGTTGGGCTAAGATGGCACTTCTGAATACAGCAAGTTGTGGTAAATTTACTTCAGACAGAACCATTCAGGAATATGTTGATAATATCTGGAAACTGGATTATGTTACAGTTAAACCAGAAGCATAATCAGTCAAAACCTCTCATACAGTGGTATGGGAGGTTTTATTATGCGAAAATACTTCAGACAGGCAGGCTATTTTGCTGCCATTCTTATATTACTTCCGTATGTGGTTACGATTCTGCTGAATGGCAGAAGCAGTTTGGCGCAGGACAATGGGACGAGCCCGTATGTGACCGTAAAAAGTGACGAAAAGAACAGAAAAATTTCACTGGATGAATATGGGATCGGGATTCTGGCTAAAGAAATTGAGGGAGATGCGGAGGAGGAAGCGTTAAAGGCACAGGCAGTGTTGATCCGGACCAGCATTTACAAAAGCATCCAGGATGAGGGCACCAGCACTGTCCTGACGAAGGAATACTGGACCAGGCAGCAGATGGAGAGCAACTGGGGAGCAGATCATTATGGAGAATATTATGAGAAGATGAAAGCTGCGTGGGATGAGACGAGGGGACAGGTTCTGATGTATGACGGAAAGCTGATTCTGACCCCGTATCACCGGTTAAGCAACGGAAAAACAAGGTCTGGAAATGAAGTGTTTGGTTCGGAAGAGTATCCGTATCTTCAGAGCAGGGAATGTCCCGAAGATGTGGAGGCAAAAGAGGAGATGACCGTGTCCATGATCCAGGGAAGCGACATGGAAGTGACAGGAACAGACAGTGCCGGGTATGTGACAGCAGTCCGTTGTGGCAGTGAAACAGTAAATGGTGAAGAATTCCGGAGAACCTACCATCTTGCCTCGTCATGTTTTGCGCTTCAGGATTATGACGGGCAGACAAGGGTTACGGCGAAGGGAATCGGGCACGGTCTTGGGATGAGCCAGTACACGGCAGAGAAGATGGCAGAGGAAGGGAAAACCTGTGAAGAAATCCTGCAATATTTTTTCACTGATGTCAGTCTGGAAGAGGTCACGGATATTGTGATCGAAAAAAACGAAAAGGGAGAATAAGTTGGTCATTTTCTGGCAAAAATATTGTCAGAGGTGATAAAATATGAATAAAAAGCAGCAGTCCTCTAATAAGAGGAGAAAAAGAGCGTCGATCGGTCTTGCGGTTTGCTTTGCCGCTGCTATTGTGCTTACAGGAGCCTATACATGGAGAAATTACCGGGCAAATGTGAAGGATGAGCAGGCAAAGATCGAGGAAGAACAGCAGGCGAAAGAGGAAGAAATCAAAAGAAATACGGAAGAGACAAGCAGTATTGCAAAGAAAGCGCTGGAAGATGAAGAACCTGTGACAAAAGAGGACAGCCAGGCTGAAAATACGGCAGCAGATGGAAGTACAGAGAACCGGATGGATACATGGGAGACGGACAGCACGCAGACCGCAGGAACGGCAATGAACCTGAATTTCGGGGAGGACAGCCAGCTTCTGTGGCCGGTGGACGGCAATGTGCTGATGAGCTACAGTATGGATAAAACCGTATATTTTTCTACATTGGACCAGTACCGATATAATCCGGCGATGATCATATCCGGTGCGGTGAACGATAACGTGATCGCAGCAGCACCAGGTATTGTCAAATCCATTGATACCTTTGCGCAGACGGGAATCACGGTGACACTGGATATGGGGAATGGCTACGAGTGCATGTACGGACAGCTCAAGGAAGTGCAGGTGAAAGTCGGTGATTATCTGGAAGCGGGAAATGTGATCGGATATCTGGAGATTCCGACCAAGTATTACAGTCTGGAAGGCTGCAATCTGTATTTCGAGATGTTAAAAGATGGTCAGCCGGTCAATCCGATGGACTATCTGGCTGAAGAATAAGAGCAGAAGAAAGGAAGAGGGGCTTTTTGGTCCCTCTTTGAAGCAATGAATTATACATATATTTTAAAATGCAAGGATGAAACATTATATACTGGGTGGACGAATGATATTGAGAAGCGTCTGGAAGCGCATAATGCCGGGAAAGGCGCAAAATACACCAGATCCCGGAGACCGGTAGAGCTGGTATATCTGGAACAGTTTGAGACGAAGGAAGAGGCGATGCGGCGGGAGTATGCGATCAAGCATATGACGCGGAGGGCGAAGCTTGGACTGGTGATGAACTATAAAGAGACGGGGCAGTAAGGCATGAAACAGGAGAAGCAGATTAGCTTCTCCTGTCGGCATTTTGTGCAGAATAAAAAATTACTTTCGCAGCTTTAGTGGGGCGAGATTTCTGGATTTTTCGAGGATGCAAGGTTTACAATAAAGAATACATTACAACAAAGTGGCATGCACTTCCGCCCATCACGAAGAGGTGGAAGATTTCGTGGCTGCCAAAATTCTTATGCTTATTGTTGAAAATCGGAAGCTTCAGTGCATAGATCACACCGCCGATTGTGTAAATGATTCCGCCGGCGAGAAGCCATCCGAATTCTGTACGTGTCAGATTGTTGAGGATCTGACTGAATGCGAGGACACAGATCCATCCCATACTAATGTAGAGGACGGAGGATACCCATTTCGGGCAGAATACCCAGAACCCTTTAATAATAATTCCGGTGATTGCAATACCCCATACAAGTGCGAGCATGATAAGTCCGGTTCTGCGTTCCAGTACCAGCAGGCAGATCGGTGTGTAGCTTCCGGCGATCAGTACGAAGATCATCATATGGTCGATCTTTTTCAGGATCGTGTTGACACGTTCGGAAAGATCAAAGGTATGATAGGTTGTGCTTGCGGCGTATAAAAGAATCAGGCTGACAGCATAGATTGCAAGCGAGATCAGGTAAATCCGGCTCGGTTCGTGGGCTGCTTTTATTAAAAGTGGAAATGCGGCGAAAATTGCCATCAGCATGCCGATAAAATGTGTGATTGCACTTCCTGGATCTTTAATATGTTTCTTTTTCATCACAAATCCCTCCTTAGAGATGAATAATTAAAACTACAACATGTAGTAATCAATACTACATTAAGTATATGAGTATATTATACCGTTTATGCATAAAATGCAAGTGAAAATTGACTTTTTAAAAATTATTTGTTAGAATATAACGCGAATGTTACGATGCTCTTTACTTGTATTGTCACCAAGTAAGGAGTTTTTTATTGTGCATTGCGACGGATAAGGAAGTTGGCGCAAGCGACCGCCGCAGGCGCGAGAATGCGCTCTGGCAGATTTTATATGATGGAGTTTAAGGTCATATTTGTAATTGGTAATGTATTTAATAGAAAGGATAATGGATGGAAACAGTTAGATTTGAAGAAATGGGACTTTCGGAAGAGATTCAGAAAGCAGTAAGATACATGGGATTTGAGGAGGCTTCACCGATTCAGGCAAAGGCAATTCCGGCAATGATTAGCGGGATCGATTTGATCGGGCAGGCACAGACCGGAACCGGTAAGACCGCAGCATTTGGAATCCCGATTCTGGAAAAGGTAGACCCGAAGCTGAAAAAGCTGCAAGCGATCGTTCTCTGCCCGACCAGAGAGCTTGCAATCCAGGTGGCAGACGAGATCCGCAACCTGTCCAGATATATGCATGGAATTAAGGTTCTGCCGATTTACGGAGGACAGGATATCGTAAAGCAGATCCGTTCCTTAAAGAGTGGAACACAGATCGTCATAGGAACTCCAGGGCGTGTGATGGACCACATGCGCAGAAAGACGATGAAGCTGGATTTTGTACACACGGTTGTGCTTGATGAAGCAGATGAAATGCTGAATATGGGATTCCGTGAGGATATCGAATTTGTATTAAGTGGTGTTCCTGAGGAGCGCCAGACCGTGCTTTTCTCAGCAACCATGCCGAAGCCGATCATGGAGATTACGAAGAAATTCCAGAATAACGCAAAAGTGATCAAAGTTACAAAAAAGGAACTGACTGTTCCGAATATTGAGCAGTATTATTATGATGTAAAGCCGAAGAAGAAAGAGGAAGTTCTTTCCAGACTTCTTGATATTTATTCACCAAGGCTTTCGGTTGTATTCTGTAATACGAAGAAGCAGGTGGATCTTCTGGTAAATGCACTTCTCGGACGCGGATATTTTGCGGCAGGACTTCACGGGGATATGAAGCAGGAACAGAGAGACCGCGTGATGCAGGGCTTTCGGACCGGTAAGACAGAGATCCTGATAGCAACGGATGTGGCGGCCCGTGGAATTGATGTAGATGAAGTGGAAGCAGTATTTAATTATGATCTCCCGCAGGATGATGAATATTATGTACACCGTATCGGGCGTACCGGACGCGCAGGACGCGAAGGAAGAGCATTTTCTTTCGTATCAGGAAAAGAAGTTTACAAACTGAAAGAGATCCAGAGATACTGCAAGACGAAGATCTATGCACAGAAAGTTCCGTCACTGAATGACGTTGCGAATACTAAGATGGAAAATATTCTGGATGATGTGGAGCGTGTGATCGAGCAGGAAGATCTGGACATGATGATCAATGCCATCGAAGAACGTGTCAATAATTCTGAATTTACAGCAATGGATATGGCGGCTGCATTTTTAAAGATCTGCTGTGGAATGACAGAGGATAACAAAAATACAGAGGAAAATGACTGGGAATTTGGAGATACCGGTGCAGGTGAGGACGGAATGGTACGTCTGTTCATCAATATTGGAAAGAAGCAGAGAGTACGTCCGGGAGATATTCTTGGTGCAATCGCCGGGGAAAGCGGAATGGATGGAAAGCTGATCGGAACGATTGATATGTATGATAAGTATACATTTGTTGAGGTGCCGAGGGAATATGCCCGTGAGGTACTGAATGCGATGAAGAATGTGAAAATTAAAGGGAAGACGGTGGCTGTGGAGCCGGCGAACCAGAAATAGGAGGTCGAGCCAGCTCGAATGCGCTGCGCTACTTCTCGCTGTAGGCTGTCGCCTAATAGGGATAAATAGAAGAGCCCCTGGAAGAATGAATAAATTCGTTCTTCCAGGGGCTCTTCTATTTATCCCTGCTCGGCTTGTAGCTTAGCCAAAGTAGCGTTTGAGTAATCCTTCGAATGCTTTTCCGTGTCTTGCTTCGTCTCTTGCCATTTCATGAACTGTGTCATGGATCGCATCGAGGTTTGCAGCTTTTGCACGTTTTGCAAGGTCAAATTTGCCTGCTGTTGCACCGTGTTCTGCTTCTACTCTCATTTCAAGGTTCTTCTTTGTGCTGTCTGTTACAACTTCGCCAAGAAGTTCTGCGAATTTAGCAGCGTGTTCTGCTTCTTCGTGAGCAGCTTTTTCCCAGTAAAGTCCGATTTCCGGATAGCCTTCTCTGTGAGCTACTCTTGCCATTGCAAGATACATTCCTACTTCTGAACATTCACCTTCAAAGTTTGCTCTGAGGTCGGCAAGGATGTCTTCGCTTACGCCTTTAGCTACTCCAACTACATGCTCTGCAGCCCATTCTCTTTCGCCTTCTTTTACTTCTGTGAACTTGTCAGCGCCTACGCCACATACTGGACATTTCTCCGGTGCTGCTTCGCCTTCGTATACATAACCACATACTGTACAAACAAATTTCTTCATAATAATAATCTCCTTTTCTTTTTTTGATAGTATATTTGATTTCTTTTAGTTAGCAATATTAGTAACTGTTACTGATATTAAGATAACATATACATCCTTCTTTGTCAACTATAATTGATAAGTTTTTTCAAAATTTCTGAATTTATACTACATAGTCAGGATTTTCTTAAACAATCACCGCAGATACCGTAGAAAAGCATGGTGTGTGATTCAATCTGACCGTCGAAACTTTCGGATGCGAGATGGTTGATCTTATCCATGTGATCAAAATCCATATCAATCATTCGCTTGCAGCACTTGCAATAGAAATGATAATGCGGATTGGTACGTGCATCAAAACGATCGCCGCCATCGGGTGTTGTAATTTTAATTGCCTCGCCTATGTCGGCAAGCAGATTTAAATTGCGGTAAACGGTTCCGAGACTGATATTTGGAAATTCTTCTTTGATATGCATATATACAGTATCTGCTGTTGGATGTGTTGTAACAGAGGAAAGATAATCCTTAATTGCCTCACGCTGTCTGCTGTATTTTAAACTTGCCATTGATGTCACCTCCTACAAATAGATAATAATAATAATTACTAAAATCATATTATAATAATATTCTTATAATGTCAATAAAAAATTGTATATTGAATAAAAGAATAAAAAATGGAAATACTGTTAAGCGAGATGTAATAATTTGTAACAAATATGACGAAAAAACAAAGTGTATAAAGAACGGTGTAGAACTGTGTACTACGAAATAACTGAGGAAAACTTGACAATGTGAAATTTGATTGATATAATATCACCGTAACAAATGTAACAATTCTGTAATATTTACAAAAGATAAGAATACATGAAGGAGGGAGATTTATGCATTCAAATCTAAAAAAAGGATTGTTCCTGGTTACTTTTCTGGGGATGACAGTATCTCCGGGAATTTCGGTTATGGCAGCAGATGGAGACACCGCAGAAGCTGCAAAGATGCCGGGCGTAGGGATAGAAGCGGTATTGAATGATCTTTATTCTCAGAACAGGGAGATTAAAGCTGAGGATTATCTGGTACCGGAAAATAAGGGTGAGTATTTAGATATGGCATTTGCCAATGTAACAAGTTTTCTGTATGTCAGAAGCGAACCGACGAAGGAAAGTGAATATGTCGGAAAGCTGTATCCGGGATACGCGGCGAAGATCACAGGTCCTGTGGGAGAATGGACGGCAGTTGAATCGGGAGATGTCACCGGATATGTAAAAACAGAATATATACTGACAGGAGCAGAGGCGCAGACGTATGCGGAGAATCTGGTAACGGAAGCGCAGCAGGAAGGAAAAGAAGAAGCAGAAGCATTTAACTATGCAGTGTCCAGGGAATCCGAAGAAGCGCAGATGACGCAGGAAGTCCAGGGGAATGTACAGCAGACGGAGACTACCGAGGTTTCCGCACAACCGGCGTCAAATGGACAGGCGATCGTTGATTATGCATGCCAGTTCATTGGGAATCCGTATGTCTGGGGCGGCACAAGTCTGACAGATGGGGCAGACTGTTCCGGATTTGTACAATCAGTATTTGCGCATTTTGGAATCAGTCTTCCACGGACAACGTATGACCAGATTAATGCAGGCGTGGAGGTAAGCTATGATCAGGCGATGCCGGGAGATCTGATCTGTTATGATGGCCACATCGGAATTTATATTGGGAACGGTCAGATCGTCAATGCACAGAACCCGGAACAGGGAATCGGGATTTCACCGGCGACTTATACGACAATTCTTTCAGTAAGAAGAATCGTGTAAAAGCTTGGAAACACCAGTGAAAGCAGGCATTTGAAAAATGTGAAAATGCTGAATATTTGTGGGTTATCCACATTGTCCACATAAAAACATACGTTTTTTGTGGAAAACGGGGGAAAATATTTTACAAAAGCAAAGAAACCTTAATATCCGAGCAATACAGTCGGATATTAAGGTTGTTTTTTGGGATAAATGGTATTATAATAAGGGATACGAAAAGCAAAGGAGGAAGAAAGATGGCAGTCGAAGTAACAAAAACAATGACAATTGGCGAATTGCTTCAGGTAGCTCCACAGACAGCACCGGTTCTTATGGAAGTTGGAATGCATTGTCTTGGATGCCCGGCTTCACAGGGTGAGTCTCTTGAAGAAGCAGCAATGGTTCATGGAATTGATGCAGATCTTCTTATCGCAAAGATCAACGCACTCTTAGCAGCTGAAGCATAGACCGTGAATAAATAAAAGATATAATTTAACGGGGACGACAGATCATTAATCTGCCGTCCCCGTCTTTTTTCGCCAAGTTAAAAATTGTGGATTTGTCTATTATTTAAATGAAGTCAGAGTCTGTATTGCGTTTTTGGCAAGGATCATATCACAGTGTTCTTCCAGAAATGCAAGTGATATACCACCACCCTGTTCCGGTGAACCATACTCGGAGAGCATATTACAGATCCGGTTAAAATCAGAAGACGGATGCTCCCCCTGTGCAAGTGTCAGGATGTACATGTTCTCTGCTTCATCCTTGTAAAGTGTGTTCGGACCATCATACATCTCAGCTAAAAAATGACTGGCATGAATCACACTGTCAAGTCTTGAGAAAGAGAAAAGCCGGACCGGTGGAACAGAAGGTTCAGCAGGAGCTGCTTCTTTGGCTTCTGAAGCAGGAGCCTGTTCCTGGACCGGAGTATCGGCAAGTGCTTCCGGGTTCTCCGGGAGCTGGGATACAGCCTCTTTCATCTGGCGGAGAATGTCGAGAAAATCTTCGGCTCCGTCAAGTTTTTTCAGATGTTCCAACACGGATTTGTGCTTATCAGCAGCTTCGTCCGCAGGAGTAGGTGTGAATCTGGAAAAACGGGTATCCAGTTCATCCGGATCATCAACTTTGGTTATATTCAGAACGATAGAATCACCGGCGGTCGGGATTGCTTCGATCATCAGTGGCAGATTGTCGCTTTCGAATCCAAATTCAGAAGCGGCCTGCTGCATCATCTCGCGGAATAAAGACTTTGCCTTCTCGGAGCCGTAAGCAAGCTCGCTGAGCTTTAACTGTCTCTGGGCGAGATCATCACGGGTAAGTGTGCAGCGGATCTGATTATCATTTATCTTTTCTATCTTCATAAAGTATCACTTCCTATTCAATCAAAAATCTATCTGAACAATTACTAATAGTATAAACAAAAAACGGAACGATGTAAACAAAATAAAAAATAAAAAATGCTTGCTTTTTTATAAACTCTTTCTTATAATGGCGTTACAGGAAAATAAGACAGACCAGTCAATCGCACAAATCTTGAATTTATCATACGCATTTCGCACACAGCGTACAGAATCAAGTACATTCAGGTCATATCAGACGATTTATCAACAGAACCTAACAATTGAACCGAAGTATGGACAGTGATCATTTTCTTGTCATCGGAAAAAGCACAGGAGAAGTAATATATCACAAGTGTTGCCTTATGGTCGCTTTTTGCCGTAAAAACTGTCTGACTCAAGGGGGAAATATGGACGAGCAAGAGAAAAAGTATCAGGATTTATTTACGGAACTGACAAATTATGAGCGTAGCGGTGTCCGAATGCAGATGAATGGCTTTCCGGCAAGTCCGCTTCAGATCGTGTCAGCGCATATGGTAAGAGAAGAAAGTAATTATATGCGGGATTATATTCTGGATGAACAGGGAATGATCCGGGAACTGGATTTTAACAGTATAGAAACAGACCATTCACAGGTGGAATGAAAAAAGCAGAGCCCCCTCGCCAGGACATGACCTGTGGGGAATGGAAATAGTTTTCAGATGTGTACAAATGTCAGATATATGTGGTATAATAACCTAAAGTATGCGCATATTACAAGCTTAGTTAAGCTGTGAAAATATGCTGCAAACAGGAGGTGTCATGTGGACGAAAGAAGAATGACCAATGAGCAAAGGGAAAGAGAGCGCAGACGCAAAGCTGCGGCAGCAAGAAAAGCTGCTGCAAGATACGAGGATCCGGGCGTAGGTTATCAGAGACGGAGAAGAGCAAGAAAAAGACGTCGCCGTGTCAGAAACGTGTGTATTGCATTGCTGGTGATCTTTATAGTTGTCATTGGGCTTGCCGGTGGAACAATATACTGGATAAAGTATGGGCCGACAAAAGAAACCTATGATTTGAATAAATATTTTGGAATTACGGCAAAGTCGCAGATGGGTGTAACGATCAACAACGAGGTACTGGATGCTCAGGCAATTACAGAAGGTGGAACTGCATATCTGTCTTATAACTTTGTACAGGATTATATCAGCGATCGTTTCTACTGGGATTCCAATGAGCATATACTTTTGTATACACTGCCGAGAGATATGGTAAAGGCAGCGGCAGACAGTAAGGACTATTCTGTTTCAGATACTGTGAACAGTGAGGATTATACAATTGTAAAGACAGAAGGAGATACAGCATATATTGCACTGGATTTCCTGCAGAAATATGCAAATTTTGACTACGAAGTTTATAAAGATCCGGCAAGAGTCGTGATCACCAGTAAGTTTGGAGAGCGTCAGACGGCAAAGGTTAAGGATGATTCCCAGGTAAGGATTCTGGGAGGTGTAAAAAGTCCGGTGCTCGAAGAAGTGAAAAAGGGAGATAAGCTTACGGTTCTTGAAGATGTAAGTGACTGGAAAAAAGTCTGTACAAAGTCCGGAATTGTCGGGTATATTCAGAAGTCAAAGCTGAAGGATGCCAAGAAAGAGACAATCTCAAGAGAATTTGAGGAACCGGATTATACAGGAATCAAGAAAGATTACAAGATCAATCTGGTATGGCATCAGGTCACAAGTGAAGCTGCCAACGAAGGGATTGAAGATGCGCTTGCAGCTACAAAAGGACTCAATACGATTTCCCCTACATGGTTCAGTGTAACGGATAATTCCGGAAATATCAGTTCCATTGCAAGTACAGACTATGTGGATTATGCACATCAGTGTGGACTGGAAGTATGGGCGCTGGTGGATAATTTTGACCAGAATGTAGACGATATGGAGCTGCTCAGTCATACTTCAAGCAGGGAGAATCTGGAGAATCAGCTGGTAAATGCAGCACTTCAGAATGGAATTGACGGAATCAACGTGGATTTTGAACAGATACCGACGGATGTCGGAGAGCATTACATTCAGTTTATCCGGGAGCTTTCTGTGCTGTGCCGGGTGAACAATCTGGTCCTTTCTGTAGATAATTATGTGCCGAAGGGTTATAACACACATTATCACAGAGAAGAACAGGGGGTTATGGCAGATTATGTGATCATTATGGGATATGATGAACATTTTGCCGGTTCCTATGAAGCAGGTTCTGTGGCATCTTACAATTATGTAAAAGAGGGAATTGAAGAAACCCTGCGGGATGTACCGGCAGATAAGGTGATCAATGCAGTGCCATTCTATACAAGGCTGTGGAATGAGACACCGAAGACGGACGAAGAGCGTGCGGAAGATCAGGGAACCGAGGCTGCAAGCTATTCAATGAAAGTTACCAGCGAAGCACTTGGCATGGAAGAAGCGGCACAGCGGGTAAGCGAAGCCGGAGCAACTGTGACATGGGATGATACGGCGAAGCAGAACTATGCAGAGTGGCAGGGAGATAACGATTCAACCTACAGGATCTGGCTGGAGGATGCTTCTTCACTTGAAGTCAAACTCGGACTTATGAAGGACAATAATCTGGCAGGAACGGCGGCATGGAAACTTGGATTTGAGACTTCCGATATCTGGGATCTGATTCAGAAATATGTAAACTGATTACATAATGAGAAAGGTATAGAAAAGAGCTTTCCATGCATATATTTGTAAAAATATATGCAGGAGGCTCTTTTTTTGAATAAAAAAATCAGTGAAATGGTAAAAAGGGGGAAAACTATTTTCAAGAGCAAAATAAAGTGGATTCTGGCTCTTATTTTACTGACGGGATGTATTTATGGCAGCTATACATTAAGCAGGTATACCGAGGCGGATCAGGTGGAGGCAAAGCAGGCTCAGGTAATCCTGGATGCCGGACACGGGGGAAGTGATCCGGGAAAAATCGGGCTGAATAACCTTCTGGAAAAGGATATCAATCTGGCGATTACTGAGAAAGTGAAAAAATGTCTGGAAAAGGAAAAGATAACAGCAGAGCTTACAAGAAAAGAGGATAAAGGGCTTGTAACAACAGGAGACGGAAGTAAAAAGACAGAAGATATGCAGGCAAGAGTGAAGATGATCAACGAGACGAAACCTGTCCTTACAGTGAGTATCCATCAGAACAGCTATGAAGACCCGGAAATTCATGGAGCGCAGGTGTTTTATTATAGCCATTCCCGGGAAGGAGAGGCTGTTGCGAAAATCCTGCAGGAAAGTTTGCAGGAGATTGATCCGGAAAATCACAGGCAGGCAAAAGCAAATGAGACCTATTATCTTCTGAGGCGTACAAAAGTGCCTACGGTGATCGTGGAATGCGGTTTTCTGACTAATCCGGAAGAGGCAGAAAAATTGTCGGGAGAAGAATATCAGGAGCAGGTTGCAGAAGCTGTTGCAAAAGGAATCGCAAAATGTCTGGAATACCTGAACGAGTATGGAAATTAAAATTGCCATGCCATGTGGATAATGCTATAATGAAACACATGGAAACAATAATAAAAAAAATAGACAGAAACCAAATAGATCAGGAGATTATGGAAGAAGCCGGTTCAATCCTGAAGAACGGCGGTCTGGTGGCATTTCCGACAGAGACAGTCTACGGACTGGGGGCAAATGCGCTTGATGAGGAGGCAGCGAAAAAGACCTATGCAGCAAAAGGACGCCCGTCAGACAACCCGCTTATCGTCCATATTGCGAGACTGGAGGATCTGGGTGCGATCGTTGAATCTGTACCACTTATTGTAGATGAGATCGCGGCACATTTCTGGCCAGGGCCACTTACGATGATTTTCAATAAGAACGAAAAAGTTCCGCTGGGAACAACCGGTGGTCTGGAAACGGTCGCTGTGCGTATGCCGGATGATGAGATTGCCCGTGAGCTGATCCTTGCAGGAGGCGGATATGTATCAGCACCAAGTGCCAACACATCCGGAAGACCGAGCCCGACGACAGCACAGCATGTGGCAGAGGATTTAAGTGGCAAGATCGAGATGATCCTGGATGGAGGAAGTGTAGATATCGGAGTAGAGTCTACGATTCTGGATATGACGGTGACTCCACCGATGATCCTGAGACCGGGAGCGATCACAAAAGAGATGTTAAGTGAAGTGATCGGTGAGGTGGCTGTGGATGAAACTTTGATTTCAGAGAACAGCACAAAAGCACCGAAAGCACCGGGAATGAAGTACCGTCACTACGCGCCGAAGGCAGAGATGATCATTGTTGATGGAGAGCCTGAAGAGGCTGTTCGGGCGATCAAGCAGATTGCTTACGAGCAGGTAAGACTTGGATATAAGGTGGGGATCATTGCGTCTAATGAATCGGTTGATCAGTATACGACCGGTGTAGTAAAATGCATAGGTTCCCGTGTGAATGAAAAGACGGTTGCGAGAAACCTTTATAAAGTCCTACGTGAATTTGATGAAGAGGAAGTTGATTACATTTACAGTGAAGCATTTCCGGAGGCAGGTATCGGAACTGCGATCATGAACCGGCTGGGCAAAGCAGCAGGACATCATGTACTGCAGGCATCTGAGATCACGAAGCTTCAGGATTACCGCAGGATCGTATTTGTGAGCAACAGCGCGAACTGTCGTGCTCCGATCGCAGCAGCAATTCTGAAAAAGCAGCCGCTTTTCCAGGAATACGAGGTGTGTGCGAGAGGACTTGTGGTTCTCTTCCCGGAGCCACTGAATCCGAGAGCAGAAGAACTTCTGGCGAGACATCATATTGAGACAGAAGGATATGAGACTGTTGCATTATCAGAAGAGGAATTTGGGGAAGATACGCTTGTTCTGGCAATGCAGGACAGTATCAAACAAAAGATACAGAATGATTATCCGGGAAAAGGACAGGTCTATACACTATGTGAATTTGTAAATGGAAGTAAAGAGATTCCGTCTGTATATGGTCAGACACAGGAACAGTATGAGCAGATGTATGAGCTGATCCAGGGGTATGTCAAAAAACTTGCCAATAAGTTAAACGAGGAGGCAAAAAACAAATGTCAAATGTACACGTAATGGATCATCCGCTGATCCAGCACAAAATCGGGATTATCAGAAGAGAGGAAACAGGTTCAAAGGATTTCAGAATGATGATCGGTGAGATCGCAATGCTGATGTGCTATGAGGCAACCAGAGATCTGAAATTACAGGATGTCGAGATCCAGACACCGATCTGCAAGATGACAGCAAAAGAGCTTGCAGGAAAGAAGCTTGCTGTTGTTCCGATCCTGAGAGCAGGACTTGGAATGGTAGAAGGTATGCTTGCGATGATTCAGGCTGCAAAGGTAGGTCATATCGGTCTGTTCCGTGATCCGAAAACTCTTGAACCGGTAGAATACTACTGCAAACTTCCGGCTGACTGTGAAGAAAGAGAAGTATTTGTAGTAGATCCGATGCTTGCTACGGGAGGATCCTGTATCGCAGCGATCCAGATGCTGAAGAACAGAGGCGTAAAAAATATCCGTTTTATGTGTATTATTGCAGCACCGGAAGGAGTAAAGAAGCTTCAGGAAGCTCATCCGGATGTTGAAGTGTATATTGGAGCATTGGATGAAAAGTTAAATGAACATGGATATATTGTTCCGGGGCTCGGAGATGCCGGAGACCGTATTTTCGGAACAAAATAGAGGAAACGATCATGAGTGGAAAAAGACAGGATTATATTTCCTGGGATGAATATTTTATGGGAGTTGCCATTCTCTCGGGAAGACGGTCAAAAGATCCGAATACCCAGGTGGGATGCTGTATCGTAAGTGCAGATAACAAAATTCTGTCAATGGGATACAACGGTCTGCCACGAGGCTGTTCGGATGATGAATTTCCGTGGGAACGGGAAGGTGAGGATCCGCTGAAGACAAAGTATGTATACACCGTACACAGTGAACTGAATGCAATCTTGAATTACAGTGGAGGAAGTCTTGAAGGAGCCAAACTTTATGTATCGCTTTTTCCGTGCAATGAATGCGCAAAAGCGATCATTCAGAGTGGAATCAAAGAAGTAATTTATGATTCAGACAAGTATGCAGATACAACTTCTGTAAAAGCATCTAAAATGATGTTTGACTGTGCCGGGGTGCGATACCATCAGTATCACCGGACCGGGCGAAAAGTGGAAATTGAATTATAAAAGATATGTGGAAGTGCCATTGGACTGCGAAGTGCAGACAGTGGCGCTCTTTTTTTCGTAGGAACTTCTTTTCAAAGGTAAAAAACATATCTGTGTGAAAAAGTTCATAAGATAGAGCAGGAGGTGGCGGAGCATGAAAAGAAGAGGATCATGGCAGATAAACTTTATTGTCAGGGCTTTGACAGGAATGGGCAGTATTTTTCTGGTTAATCAATGGATGGACTATAGAAACATTCCTGTTTCTGTCGGACTAAATGTCCTGTCATTTTTTGTGTCCGGATGTCTTGGAATTCCGGGAGTTGCCATGCTTTATGGGATTATGTTTTATCAGTTTATGTAGGTGTTGCGCAAAACGTTTTTTTCTGGTTTAAAGCTATGGACAAAGGGAAAAGTGGCGCATATAATACGTCTTACAAGAGAGGCAAAGCAATAAGTTAGAAAATCAAAAAATCAGTTTCAGCAGTATTTATATTCTGATAAATACTGTGTCAAAAAAGGAATGCAAACGTGTTCCGTCATATGCTATTCGGCATTTGATTCAAAGTTTGAAAGAAAAAGGGCGGACATGCCGGAAAGGAGCAGAGCAAAGAATCGACAGAGAAATTTTAATTTGTGATCCAGAAGAAGAGTATGTCAGAAGACTTGCGGAGGCGCTGCTTTTGAAAAAAGAGGTGACAGCAGGAGTGCGAATCTGTTCGTCGCCGGAAATGGTACAGGAGTTACTGAAGATTGGTCTGATAAAGGTATTGTTGATCAGTGAGGATGTTCCATATGAAAAAAGAAAGCAGATTTTTACCGGGAAGAGAATTATTCTGACGAGACAGCATTGTGTGGATCTGGGAGAGGAGGAAACGGAGCTTCGGAAATATCAGCCGGTTGACGGACTGATGACCGGGATTTTAAAAGGACTTCAGGAGGAGAAGTTTCCGGGATCGTGTGCGGATAACGGAAATGGAAGAATCCTTGGAGTATATTCACCGGTTCACAGAATTGGAAAGACAACGTTTTCACTGAAACTTGGGAAAGCACTGGCACAGTCAGAGGACGTGCTGTATCTGAATCTGGAAACCTATGCAGGCATGGGAGGATATTTCCGGGATCAGGATGCTCCTGATCTGGCAAATGTTCTTTATTATGCAAAACAGGAAAGAGATGATATCGGGATACGGATTGCATCCATGGTAAAAAGAATGGGTGATCTGGACTATATCCCGCCAATGAAAGTATGGACAGATCTTCGTGCTGTGCATACAGAGGAATGGAAAACTTTATTTGAAAGACTGATCAGCCAAAGTGTATACAGCGTGATCATTCTGGATATCGGAAATGGGATGGAGGATGTATTTCAGATGTTAAGGCTGTGTGACCAGATTCTCATGCCGTGTGCGGAGGATGTATATGCGATGGCAAAAATTGCGCAGTACCAGCATATGTTGAAGGTACTGCGGTATCAGGAGCTGGAGTCGCGTACCATGTATATCAATATGGGGAAAAATATGCGTCAGACAGTAAAAGAAACAGTTGAGTTATTAAAAGAAAGTACAGAAAAGAGGTTCTTCTATGCGGAGGGCAGAACAACTTCATGAAGAAATTCTGGCGCAGATGGATCTGTCGAAGGAAGCAAGCGATGAAGAGCTGCTGGAACTGATTCACAGGATACTGGAAGAAAAATCGAAAGAAGAGTTCATTCCGCTTGGAGAAAAGGCAATTCTCGGGAGAGAGCTTTTTAACGCGTTCAGGAAGCTGGATATCTTGCAGGAGCTGATCGAGGATGAAGAGATTACGGAAATTATGATCAATGGAACGCAGCCGATTTTCATCGAGCGTAACGGAAGGATTTATGAAACCGATAAAAAGTTTCTTTCAAAGGGAAAGCTTGAAGATGTGGTTCAGCAGATGGTAGCAGGCTGTAACAGGGTTGTCAATGAGGCAACACCGATCGTAGATGCGAGACTGGAGGATGGATCCAGAGTAAATGTGGTACTGCCGCCGGTTGCGCTCAATGGACCGATCGTCACGATCAGAAAGTTTCCGAAAAGCAGGATTACGATGGAGACGATGATCGATACAGGCTCTATCGGAAAAGAAGCGGCAGCAATGCTGATCCAGGCCGTGAAGGCAAAGTATAACATTTTTATCAGCGGAGGGACAGGATCAGGAAAGACAACCTTTCTGAATGTATTGTCGGATTTTATTCCGAAAGAAGAACGTATTATTACCATTGAGGACAGCGCGGAACTGCAGATCACAGGGATTCCCAATCTGGTGCGGCTTGAAGCACGGAATGCAAATGTAGAAGGAACAGGGGAGATCAATATCCGTGATCTGATCAGGACAGCGCTCCGGATGCGACCGGAGAGGATTATTGTCGGTGAAGTCAGAGGAGAAGAAGCACTGGATATGTTACAGGCATTTAATACAGGTCATGACGGGTCGATCAGTACCGGTCATGCGAACAGTCCGGATGATATGATGAGCAGACTGTCTACAATGGTACTGATGGGGATTAAACTTCCGCTGGAAGCAGTTATGCGTCAGATCGCTTCCGGAATCGATATCCTGGTACATCTGGGACGCCTTCGGGACAAGAGCAGGAAAGTATTGGAAATCATGGAGGTATTGGGATATGAAAAAGGAGAAATCAGGCTTCAACCGTTATTTTCCTTTCAGGAGACGGGAAGTAAGGATGGAAAAATCCAGGGGGAGTGGGTGAAAAGGTCCACACTTACACGGACGGAAAAACTTATGGCGGCAGGGTATCAGCCGGAAGGAGTATGCCCTGGCAATAACGGAAAGTATTCTTCTGGTGTTCCTGATCGCCATGCTGTTCTATTCAAGACTATGGATGATGGCAGTGCTTTTTCCTCTGGGAATGAAGTATTACGAAAGGATGATCTGTCAGGTGGAGGAAAAAGGGAAGAGACGTTTTGAAAGACAGTTCCAGGATGCGCTTCAATCACTGGAAGCGCAGCTGAATGTGGGATACTCTATGGAGAACGCGATCAAAGAGGTACAGAGAGACCTGCAGATCATGTATGACAGGCATACACTTATTGTACGGGAATTTACGTATATGGTAAGGCAGCTGAATCTGAACGTAACCGCGGAAGCTGCCTGGAAGGATTTTGCTGCAAGAGTAGCACTTCCGGAGGTGGATACATTTGTCACTGTATTTTCCCTGGCAAAGAGGAGCGGAGGCGACAGTATTCTGATCATTAAAAATGCGGTTAGACAACTTGGTGATAAAGCGGAAGTAAAAAGAGAAATCGATACCGTAATTGCAGCGAAAAAAATGGAATTTCAGATTATGTCAGTGATTCCTTTGGGAATTATTGGTTATATGCGTCTGAGCTTTCCGGAATTTATGGCGGGGTTATACGGGAATCTGCCAGGAGCGGCTTTTATGAGTATTTGTCTTGGAGCTTACATTGCTGCCTGGAGACTTGGATGCAAGATTGTGGAAATCGAGGTATAGAAATGTGGTTTTGTATCGGAATGTATTTCTTTCTCGGAGCTTGTGCATGGATGTATTTCAAGAAGAAATCACTTTTCAGAAAATGGGACAGGCTTCTCAGGCAGATATTTTTTTTGATGTTGGCGGTGACAAGTCTGGCATTTTTGTCGGAAATCGTGCAGAAGACAGGGACGGAAAACTCTGAAACCATGCAGATAAAGCGGAACGGGTACGGGGAAGGACAAAAAGAAGCGGCGCTTTCTATGCAGGTTGAAGGAGAAAAAAAGCAGGATATAGAAATTCGTGTGTCACCGAAGATTTACAGTGAAAAGCGGCTGGAAAAGGAGTTTCAGAAAGCGAGGAAAGAGCTTGCAAAAGTGATTTCCGGGGAAAATAAGGATCTGTCGCATATAAAGACAGATCTGAATCTGGTAACAGCATTAGACGATTTTCCGTTTTCGATTTCCTGGGAACTTAGCAGATATGATGTAATGGATTCGCTTGGGAGACTGGATCAGGAAAAAATCCGGGAAGAAGATCCGGAGAATCAGGGGATTGAGATGAATATTACCGGAGTTCTGCATTATGAAGATAAGGTATATCCGTGTGAGATGGATCTTGTTATTTTTGCAGGACAGGAGAAAACGCTTTCCACGAAAGAGCGGGTTCTGGAACTGGTAAGATTACAGGACAGTGCTACGAGGCAGAAAGCATATCTTACACTGCCACCCAGTCTGGATGGAAGAAAAATTGCCTGGACAGAGGAGAAAGATTCAAAAGTGATTCCGATTCTGATGCTCGGAATGGCGATAAGCATTCTGCTTGTCGGAAGAGAAATACAGAAAGAAAGCAATCGGAAGAAGACGAAAAAAGAGCAGATGATGCTGGATTATCCGGAAATTATCACAGAGTTTACGATGCTGACCGGTGCCGGAATGACAGCAAAAAATGTGTGGAAAAGGATTGCGGAAGATTATGGGATCACCAGGGGAAAAACGGGAAGAAAAAGAGAAGCATATGAAGAAATCTGGAAAACCTGGCAGGAAATGAAAAGTGGGATTCCGGAGATGGAATGTTATGAAAGATTTGCAAGAAGATGTGATCTGATTCCGTATATGAAAATGGGAGCACTTCTTTCACAGAATCTGAAAAAGGGTGCAAAAGGAATTTCTGAAATGCTTCGTATGGAGGCAGTACAGGCACTGGAGGACAGAAAGAGCAGGGCGAGACAGCTGGGAGAAGAGGCAGGAACCAGACTTTTGATCCCAATGCTTTTGATGCTGATCATCGTGATTACGATCGTAGTTGTACCGGCATTTTTGTCGATCCAGGTGTAGGAGGTGAGAGCATGAAGGCGGTAAAAAAGAAGCTGTGGACAGGATGGATCAGAATTCAGAAGATTCTGACGGAAAAAGACGGGATATCAACGGTAGAATTGATCCTTGTACTGGTCGTCATTATCGGTCTGGTTATCATTTTTAAGAAACAGCTTAATGAACTTGTAACTAAAATATTTGAAAAAATAACGAATGAAAGTTCAGGAATCTAAAATAAAAATTTTATTTCAGAAATGAGTGTGTACAGAGATGAAAAAAATGGTAAAGGGAGAGATTACTGTGTTTCTAAGCCTGGTCTTTCTTCTGCTTCTTACTCTGGTTGGGGCTTTGCTGGAAAGTGCCTCGATCCAGCTGGCAAAGAATGAGAGAAGAGCAGACGCAGGCAGGGCAGTGGAATCTGCGTTTGCAGAATATCAGAAAGATCTTCTGGAGCAATATGGTATTTTTGCAATAGAAGGCAGTTATGAATCCGGAACAATGTCTGAAGAAAATATTTTAAACCGACTGTCCTTTTATGGGGCAGAAAATATAGAAACAGAGATTGCGGCAATCCGTTATCTGACAGACCAGAATGGGAAAGAATTTCTGCGGCAGGCGGTTGAATACGAGAAAATGAAGACAGGAGCTGCGGCGATAGAGAATCTGACGGGAAAGGTATCCGAATGGAAGGAGCAGGAACTGAAAGCAAATGAATATGGGAAAGAGAATATAGAGACGAGTAAAGAACTTGACCAGATGCTGGAAAGTGAAAAAGGAGAACTTCCTGCAGAAAATAATCCATTGGCGGATATTGTGGATATACAGGCGCAAGCACTGTTAAATCTGGTCAGCCCGGAAGGATTTACGCTGTCATCGAAAGCTGTAAAGTCAGAAGAGACTGTATCGAACCGAAAGCTCAGGCAGGGATACGGAACCATGAAGGAAAAAGATAATGGAGCTGGAGATACCATTTTTTTCAATCTGTACCTTATAGATAAGTTTGGCAATGCTGCAAATAAGAAAAAGAATACGGTACTGGACTATGAGATGGAGTATTTGTTAGGAGGAAAGGCGAGCGACAAGGACAATCTGGAATACGTGATCGGGAGAATCCGAATCCTTCGATTTGCAGTGAATTATGGATATTTGCTGACCGATAAGGACATGCAAATGGAGGTGGATACCCTTGCAACGACACTGAGTGCGGTGTTTCTTTCACCGGAGATCGGACCTGTGATCAAGCATGCGCTGCTTCTTGCATGGGCTTATGGAGAAAGCCTTACGGATGTTAAGACGCTTCTGGCAGGGAAGAAGGTTCCGGCTGTAAAGAGTAAGGAGAGCTGGAATCTGACGTTGGATGGTCTGCTTGAACTGGCAAAGAACAGAAGTATTCCGGAAGGGAAGGAGACAGAAGAGGGAAATTCTTATGAGCAGTATCTGCAAATGATGCTGGTTTTAAAATCAAAGGAAGAACTGTCGATGAGAGCATTGGATCTGGTGGAAATGAATCTGCGATCCGGAATGGAGAAAACGTTTTTCCGGGCAGATGCCTGCGTATCAGGAGCAGACTTTGACATGACATGTTATCTGAGAAGAGGAATCCGGTATCAGTATCATATTTTATATCAATATCAGTAACAAAAAATGAAAATGTTAGGAGGTGGATACAGGTGTCTTTTCTGAGGACAATCGAAATAATAAATAAAATTCCTTTGATGATGTATAGAAAAATATTGAATTACAAACACATATTTGATATTCGCAGAAAGGAGGAAGGATTTGATTTTCTACCTGATTTGATCGCCATATCTTGTGTCAAAGAAAAGGCATCTGTATCTGCCTCGGTAACAGTAGAAGCTGTACTTTGTGTTCCGTTGTTCCTATATGCGGCGGTGAGTTTGATTTGGATGCTGGAACTCAGAAGCATCCAGTCTGCAGTAAGATGCGGACTGCAGAGTGCAGGAAAGCAGGTGGCAGAGAGTTTTGCAGAAATTCCGGTGCTGAACCCGATAAGTCTGCATGCAGATCTTGTAAATGCGGTCGGGAAAGAAAGAATGGATCGAAGTATGATTGTTGGCGGAAGCGGAGGAGTCAGCTGTAAAAGATCCTGGGCGATACCGGGAATGGGAGTGCTGGAACTGACGGCAGAATATGAAGTAGAATTGCCGGTTCCTGTCTTTCATATTCCGGTACTGCATTATAAAGAAAAAATGAGGATGAAGACATGGACCGGTTATGTAAAGACCTACGAAGCAGGAATTGGGGATAATGAACTTGTATATGTGACAGAAACAGGGATCGTATATCACCGGAATTATCAGTGCACTTATCTGGAACCGTCCGTGCGCAGTGTTGCGAAAACACAGTTAGGGGAACTGAGAAACAGCAGTGGAGGAATTTATCATTTGTGTGAACGGTGTGGATGGATGCCGGGAAATGATGGCAACTGCTATGTCACAGATTACGGGGATCGTTATCATACTTCATTATCATGCAGCGGACTGAAGAGAAAAGTTTATACAGTTCCGCTGTCAGAAGTAAAAGGAAAAGGAGCATGTTCGAAATGTGGTGGAAAATAGCAAAATTGGCAGGATTATTTTTTTTAGGATTCGGAGCAGCACAGGATATAAAATATCAGAAAATCTCGACAGAATATCTGCTCGCAGGAAGCTGTGCGGCGATTCTGTACCGTGCGTTATTTGGACGGATGCATTGGAGTGTATGGGTTGCCGGACTGGGATGTGGAATTGTATTTCTCATGATATCGAAATGGTCACAGGAGGGAATAGGGTACGGAGACAGCTGGATGATCTTGAATATGGGTATTTTTCTTGGGATCTGGAATCTGCTTGGAATGCTGATGCTTGCATTTTTTGTGGCTGCGATGGCAGCAGGAGCAGGTCTTTGGAGCGGAAAATGGAAACGGACGACAAGAATGTCATTTTATCCTTTTCTTCTGATCGGCTATCTGGGGACATTTATATGGTAAAGCTAAAAGGAAGTACAGTAGTTGAGATGGCGTATCTGATGCCGGTAGTATTGCTTTGTTGGATGGCAGTCATTTTCGCACTTTTTTATTACCATGATAAAAATATTATCGGTGGGGCGGCATATGAGACTGCGATTGTCGGAAGTGAAGAATGGCGATGGAAAAAGGAAATAGAAGATGGAAAAATGGAGCAGTATTTTCAGAAAAGAATTGAAAACAAACTGATATTTTTTGATACAGTATCGGTGGAAACTGCGGTAGTAAAAGATGAATTTGAAGTGACAGCAGGAGCGCAAAAGAGAAAAATGCGCGTATCTGTTAAACGCAGTGCGGCGCTGACCGTGCCAGAGGAAAAAATACGCAGGAAAAAAGTATTGCAGGAGATTGTAGAAAGGAACCAGGAGGAATGAGAGAAGAGTACGAAAGAGATTTACATCATGCCTGGATGATTCTGGAAACAGATGAGCTATATAAAGAAGATTATCAGATGCGGATGCTGATGGAAAATGCGATTCCCGGACTCTTGTCGGTAAGAGGGCAGGGAAAAGATGATAAAAGCCAGTACCGCTATGAGATCAGTGGGAAGATATCCGTGAAGGCAAAGGGAGAAAAAGAGCACTGGAAATTTGCAGATCTGGAAAATTTTATGAGACAGTTTATCCAGGTGCTTTATGCAGTGAAGAATTATCTGCTGGACGTGAACTGTCTGAGCCTGGATCCGGGACATATTTATGTATCGGATGAAATCTATTACTTTTGTTATTGCCCGGGACTGGAAGGTAATATTCTGGAAAAGTTTCATGAGCTTACAGAGTATTTTGTCAGGGAGACAGATTATGAACAGAAAGAGGCAGTCTATCTGGCATATGAATTACATAAGGCTTCAATGGAAGAAAATTATAATATTGAGTATGCGCTGGAGCGGATACTGGAGAAAAAGGAGAATGAAATGGAGAGTATACAGCCGGAGAAAAAAGCAGGATATGATCTGCAGGAGGAACTGATCCTGGATGACTGGATTGCAGAACAGGAAATGAAAGGGCAGGTTGTAAAGGACAGACAGAGCGTCTGGGGATTTCTGAATCAGCGCCTTCAGAAACGTAGAAAAAAACGGGAATCCCAATGGGATGAGATAATGGCGGATGATTCAGAGGAATAAGTAAGATAGGACATGTTTTTCTTTTTACTACATTTTCCAGTTTATGGAAAGAAGTACTTGTAAAACAATTACGTGTTTTTTATAATAAAAATGATTATGTAATTGGTAACAAAAGCAAAAAAGAAGTGCCTTTTCCACAGGAGGAAGTAACTGTTACTGTTCCGGCGTGAGCTGTGATTGTCCGGTTGACAATGGCAAGACCAAGACCGGTGCCGTTTGGTTTGTAAGTGACAAAAGGATCAAAAATCGTGTCGAGATATTCCGGTGAGATTCCACATCCGGTATCAGATATGGTAATCTGAAGCATTTGATCTTTGAGGACTGCTTCCAGACGGATTGAACCGGCAGACGAAATGGCTTCACGGGCGTTTCTTAAAAGGTTGAGAATCGCTTCATGCAGCTTTAATCTGTCGGCCGTCAGAGATGGAAGATCAGGGGCTATCAGAGAAGAGAATTCAATGTCGGTATCTACGCAGGAGGCGGCAAAGGACAGGCAGATCTGTCCCAAAAAGTCCTGTGCAGAAAACGTGCTCAGATGCAGATGTTCACTGTTATTATAGGCAGACAGCTCCTGCAGCAGAGAGATTGTGTATTCAATGTCTTCGCGAAGCTCTGACCAGTGGCTGAAATCTCTGGTTTCAGGGTGACTGGACTCTATGAGCTGAAAGGTACTGTAGATCAGCGTCAGTGGATTGCGAACTTCATGACTGATCTTGCTGATTGTATATTGCTGTGAATCCAGGAGTTTCTGAAGTAATTCACGAATTTCCGGACTGGAATTCATAAGCTGATGTAACTTTTCATAATCATTTGCAGTAAATGGCATGGTAACGACCATCCTTTCCATGATATAAAGTAGTTGTAGTTTATCATTGAAAGTCTGGTTCGTAAACAAATTCGAGATTAATCGAAGAAAATGTAGAAAGAAGGAAAAAACATGAGGGATGAGAACTGTATTTTTTGTAAAATCGCAAATGGAGAAATTCCATCTGCAACCATATATGAGGATGATGATTTCAGAGTAATTCTGGATCTTGGACCGGCGACAAAGGGACATGCACTGATCCTGCCAAAAGAACATGCGGCAGATATTTATTCTATTGATGAAGAACTGGCAGGAAAAGCATTTAAGCTTGCAAAGAAGATCACAACAAGATTAAAAGATGTACTTGGATGTGACGGATATAATATCGTACAGAATAACGGGGAAGTGGCCGGTCAGACCGTATTCCATTTCCATATGCATCTGATTCCGAGATATAAAAATGACAAGAGCGGATTCGGCTGGAAACCGGGTAAACTTACAGATGAAGATCGGGATGAAATCCTGGAAAAACTGAAAGAAAAATAAAATAGTGAGGTACTGGAGTGAGTTTTCAGAATAAGAATAAAAAGGAATTCGAGAACGTGTACCATAAAAATAAGTTCAACGTTTATCGGATAGCAATGGATTATTCTGGCAGTCACAAAGAGTCAGCGGAAGAGATATTCCAGGAGGTTTTTCTAAAACTATATACACACTTTGATACAGTGGATGAAGAATACATGGCAGCATGGCTGGTAACAACAACGAAAAATACAGCTATCAATTATATGAAGAAGCGGGCAAGAGAATGTCCGAAGGCAGATATTGAGCTGTTTTCGGATCTGTACTCGAAGGAATATGCGGAAAGTGCAGAGGAGCATGTATTTCACAAAATTTTACAAAAAGAAAAAGTGGGTTATGGATGGACGATTCTGGATGCATTGTACGAAGAAAATGAAAACTGGTACGAAGCAATTACCATGGTTTACTGTCTGGAGAGAAAACAAAAAGATGTGGCTGAATCTATGGGGATCAGTATCCAAGCACTGACGGGTGTACTGTACAGAGCAAGAAAATGGGTAAAGATACATTACAATTCTGATGATTACACAAAATAGCACCGATGGATATGTAAAGAAAACAGGTGTCGTTCCGGCACCTGTTTTTGAACAATGTAAATAACTGTTGTTAAAAAATTATTTGGAAGCAGCATCTTCGATCAGACCGATAATTGTCTTGATCGGATCCTGCTGAGAAGACTGATTCATTGCATTTATGAAGTCTTCACGGGAATCATAAAGCTTGTGGACAGCTGCGAGAAGCTTTTCATCTGTAAGCTCTTCTTCTTCCATAACCATACTGAATCCCTGACGTTCAAAAGAACGGGCATTCAGAATCTGGTCACCACGGCTTGCATTAGCTGAAAGTGGAATCAGAAGATTTGGTTTGCGAAGAGCAAGCAATTCGCAGATTGCATTTGCACCTGCTCTTGAGATTACAACATCGGCAAGGGCGAAGAGATCTTTCAGTTCATCCTGAATATATTCAAATTGAACATAGCCGTTCAGACCGGTGAGCTTTTCATCGATCTTGCCTTTACCACAGAGATGAACAACCTGGAAATCTTTTAAGAGTTCAGGAAGAATCTTGCGTACTGCGTTATTGACTGCGACTGCGCCAAGACTTCCTCCGACGATCAGGATAACTGGTTTTACTTCCTTGAAACCACAGAAAGCGCGGGCTTTTTCTTTATCTCCGGTGAAAAGCTCCTGACGGATTGGGGATCCGGTAAGGACTGCTTTATCCTGAGGAAGAGAACTTAAAGTTTCCGGGAAGTTACAGCATACTTTTGCAGCTGAAGGAATGGAAAGCTTATTAGCCAGTCCCGGAGTCATATCCGATTCGTGAATGATAACAGGAACATGGTTCTTCTTTCCGGCAATCACAACAGGAACACTTACAAATCCACCTTTTGAAAAAATTACATCCGGTTTTAACTGCTTGATCAGGCGGTTGGCTTCACTGAAGCCTTTCAGGACGCGGAACGGATCCGTAAAGTTCTGAAGGCTGAAATACCGGCGGAGCTTACCGGAAGAGATACCATGATATGGAATTCCCTGCTGTTCAACCAGCTGCTTTTCCATACCGTTGTAAGAACCGATGTAATGTATGTCATACTGCAGTTCCCGAAGACGGGGAAGCAGTGCAATATTAGGTGTAACATGTCCGGCAGTACCTCCGCCGGTCAGAATGATGCGTTTCATAATAAAAATCCTCCCATTGATGGTGCGAATTAAGATTCGCAGTTGATACAGGCAGAGAGACTGCCCTGATATCATAATATTAAACAGGTGAAGGAAAAAGGTCAAGTTAAAGGGAAAAGAAATCCAAAAGAATGAGGTTTAAAATGGAAAAACATGAAGATAATCTGGATAAGCTTTTAAAAGCTGAACTGGAAAAAGAAGCCGGGGAAATCATGGAAGAAGTGGACTCGGACGAATCACTGCAGGACATTTCCTTTCCGGAAGACCTGGATGAAAAGATGTGGAGTAAAATCCAAGAATATGAAGAACAGCAGAAAGCATATGAAAAACTGTCAGATGCCGACAAGGAGGCAATCCGTCTCGGACGAGAGGTTCAGGCACTTCGCGGCGGGGAAGATACGAAGGATCGTCTTAAGAAAGATGTGGAAAGTGACAGTTATATAGATAATGTTGTGCCAATTGAGCATGGGAAACATGAAACAGATAATAAAGCAAGTGACGACGGTACGAACGGAGAGACCGAGAAGGAAGCCGGGAAGAAGAAAGTTAAGAAGAGAAAACGGCACTGGAAGGCATATGGAATCGTGGCGATCGTGGCTGTGTTTGCTATGATGTGGAGTATGGTGAGTATTGGTGGGACGCCGTTCTTTGGGAAACTGTGGACGCAGACTATCGGAGATAGGAAGATGACACAGGTAGATACGGAGAGAGAGGATGGGGATAAAAATAAAACGGATGATCATGATGAAGCAAAAGTATATGAAGAAATAAAACAAAAGTTTGGCGTTGATGTTGTTAGATTAAAAAGAAATTCAGATGGAATGATGTTGGTACAGAGTGATATTGATGAATCGTTGAAAAGAGTTTGCTTAATTTACAGTAATGAAGAAACTATAATAGAATATCAAATGGTTTTCAATTATAAGGAACAATCGCATGGGTATGATGTAGAAGATAAGAAAATTAAAGAAGAGCAAATAGAAGTAGATGGGAATAAAATTGATATTATTCAGTATGAATTATCAGATGGAAGTGAGGAAAACATTGCGCAGTTTAAGTATGAAGATGTTTTTTATATTTTAAATACAACTATGAAAGAAGAGAAATTTAAAAAAATTTTAAAAAATTTATTTTTTTTCTAAAAATGGCGTGAGTTTTTTCTCTCTCGATTGTTAATATAGTGTAGAGAGGAGGCGAAAGGTGAAAAAAAGCAAAATTTTGTCACTGATTATGACAATGATTATGGTTTGTACATTGTTTATCAGTACGCAAGGAGTTGCAAAGGCATCAGATGTACCGGAATGTGTTGATGGTTCTTATCTAACCAATGAAGATTCTTCAGAGGTAACAGTGGGATCGATGAGTAGAGGCGTGTATTTAAAAAGTGGCTCATCAACAATTACAAAAGCTGGACCTGGTAAGATTGCGGCAGGAGGAAACACGGTAGGGCAGAAAGTTGTTTCCAAAATTACAGTGGATGTAACAGTAGAAAGATATGTAAATGGAAAATGGGGTTATTATACTTCATGGATTGAAACAAATTATAATTCCGTTTATGTAGGTACAAGTAAAACTTTATCTGTACCAACTGGATATTATTATCGAGTGTACTGTGTACATTACGCAAATTCAGATGTAAGCGATTCATTCACCAACGGCATTTACATCTAAAAAACACAAACCAACAACATCCCAACCCCTTACCCACTCTAACCTACCCCGCACCACCAAACCAAAAATATTTTTTATAAAATATTCATACGACTATCAACCGGTGCGGCAGTTAGCGAAAGTAAGGACGAGGGAACAATATGAGGGAGGGAGATGGGAAGATTCCTTTTAACACCTGTCTGAATTGCAGGTTGATAAAGTTCAACATCTCCGGTCTTGCAGACTGACAAGAGGGCGAACAGAACTGTAAAGACCACAACTAATAAACGTATTTTCTGATTGGACAGAAAGCATATGACCAAATAATACAACCCGGTCGTGAAGTATGTGAGTATGGAACATCAGAGCAAGCAAGAAGCCTAACTAATGTTAAACTGAATTAGACCAAAACAAGCAGGTCGGGATAATTCCTGACCTGCTTGTTTTGACGCAAAATTGCGAAAAAATTATTTGATTACTGGTTATTGTTTAAATATTCTTTTAAAGCAAGTGAAAGCTGATCCGGGCAGGATGTTGCTTTGTATCCGCATTTGATACCTTCGATACGTGAAATTGCTTCGTGAATATCCATTCCTTCAACGAGGCGTCCGATGCCCTGTAAGTTACCGTTACATCCGCCTGTGAACTCAACATTATGAATACGTCCAGCTTCATCTACTTCTAAGTGAATATTCTTAGAACAGACGCCGTGTGGTGTAAATTCCATGAGTATAGTCCTCCTTTATATTTATACTATTATTGTGTCTTATCAAATTGCCTCAATGATTATAACACAGCCTTATAAGAAAATGCTAGTGCATATTATAAGAAATCTGATATAATAGCTATTGTAATTTTGAAGGGAAATCTATAGATATAGATAAAAACAATATGTAGGAAAAACGGAGGATTTTCAAATGATAGGAATTATCG
Source organism: Coprococcus sp. AM11-30B (assembly GCF_027674365.1). Classification (NCBI taxonomy): domain Bacteria; kingdom Bacillati; phylum Bacillota; class Clostridia; order Lachnospirales; family Lachnospiraceae; genus Coprococcus; species Coprococcus sp. AM11-30B. The sequence goes on from NZ_JAQDVB010000007.1 coordinate 39,464, forward strand.
GAGCAATGGATGAAGAGGTGGCAATCTTAAAGAAATCGATGGAAGTTCAGGATACGATGGAACGTGCCGGAATGACTTTTGTCAAAGGTATTATGAGTGGCAAGGAAGTTGTAGTTGTAAGAAGTGGTATCGGAAAAGTCAACATGGGAATCTGTGCACAGATTCTGATTGACTGTTTTGGTGTGGATACGCTGATCAATACAGGTGTGGCAGGTTCTCTGGATGCAGATATCAACATTGGGGATATCGTGATTTCTACAGATGCAGTTCAGCACGACATGGATGTAAGTATGCTTGGCGATCCGGTAGGACAGATTCCGAGAATGGATACTTTTTCTTTCCCGGCAGATGAGAAGCTTGTGAAGCTGGCAGTGGAAGTAAACAAAGAAGTGAATCCGGACATTCAGACATTTACCGGAAGAGTGCTCAGCGGAGATCAGTTTATTTCCGGCAAGGAAAAGAAGGAATATCTGGTAAAGACATTTGATGGAAAGTGTGCGGAGATGGAAGGCGCAGCAATGGCGCAGACCGCATATCTGAATAAAGTTTCGTATGTCATTATTCGTGCAATTTCGGACAAAGCTGACAACAGTGCAACGATGGATTATCCGGAGTTTGTGAAGATGGCAATCACCCATTATGTAGGGCTTGTCAAAGGTCTTGTAGAAAGAATGTAATGCGTAAGGCAGCAAAGTAAAACAGAAAAGCAGCGTCATTTTCCAGACAGGATGTCGGATTGTGGCGAACGATTAGGGAATCCAAATTCGGAGGTTTACGGTATAATGACGGTAAATCTAAGAAGGAGGATTCTTTTTATGTTGGAAATGTTCGTGGTGAGAGAAACGGTATTTTTTCTGACGGGAGTGATGATCGGGATCGGCGCGATTGCAAGACTGATTACCGGGATTTCACTGAAAAAGCTGGTAAGAGCAGCAAGTAACATGAGTAAAAGCAATCATCCGCTGATGCGGCTTGTAAGGGCGAAATTTGAGCATGGGTGTATGGTGAGTGATAAAGTACAGAATGTTGGTGCATTTGTAGAGAAATATTTGTATGAATACCGGGTGCTTGGCGTGAGGCTGCATACCTGGAGGCAGTGGGCGAAGGGGAGCATCTGGCTCTGCCTTATCTTTGGAGCCACAGGAACAGCGCTTGCTTATGCAGCGGGGGAGAGGAAACAGGGACTTTACAGATATGGTATTTTGGGCGGTATGGGAGCTTTGGCGCTCTTTCTACTCCGGATGCTTGCGGATGATGCCTATCAGCTGGAGGCAGCGAAAACCTATATGGTAGATTTTCTGGAAAATACATATGCTCATCGTTATGAGAAGACCAATCAGAAAGAAATCCAGGTTACGGTTCAGAGAGCGGATGAGATTCCGGAGAAAATGGATGCAGAGGAAAATGAAGCGGCGCATTCTGGTCAGGTGCAAAGACCATTTTCAGAAGAAACCGTGCCAGCAAGCGCAGCTACGGTAAATGCGGTTTCTGCGAACGAAAAACGGTATACAGAAGATGGACAAATGCAGCAGACCGTGCAGACAGTAGCAAAAGTGGGACAGGCGAAAGCAAATCAGACTGATGAAATGCGGACGCAGCAGCCTGGAGCACGGATGGAAGATACAGCCGGTTCCAGATTTAAGCAGGAAGATACCGGCGAAAAGCTGGAGCCGACAAAAGAGGCAAGAATCCGGGAAATTCTGGAAGAATTCCTTGCCTGACTGGTGTGGATAATCGCGAGTTAAGTGAAATCTGCCCAGTATATAAAAAAGTCTTTTTTGGGTAAAAAATGATTTAAAAATATAAAATACCGATATGTGGAAAAGCTGATTCCAGATATCGGTATTTCTATTATTATCGGGCAGGTGGTACACTTTTGCAGTTCACAGTTTTAAAGAAAAAACACAGAATGAACACAGATTGCCCCCAGAAGTTTCACAAATCATCCGTATAATTGAAAAGCATGAAATTTTGTAGTCAGGAGGAACAACATTGATTGAGGTAAAAAATCTTGTAAAGAAATACGGCTCACATCTGGCTGTAGATCATTTGAATTTTACTGTAGATACCGGGCAGATCTATGGATTTCTGGGACCGAACGGTGCCGGAAAGTCCACAACGATGAATATTATGACCGGCTATCTTGGCGCCACAGAAGGTGAAGTGCTGATCAACGGGCACAATATACTGGAGGAACCGGAGGCAGCAAAAAAATGTATTGGTTATCTGCCTGAGATGCCACCGCTTTACACGGATATGAAGGTGAATGAATACCTGAGGTTCGTAGCGGAATTGAAGAAGATCCCAAAAAAGGAACGGCAAGAGCAGATTGAGAAGGTCATGCTGATGGTGAAGATCATGGATGTACAGGACCGGCTGATCAAGAACCTGTCCAAAGGTTATAAGCAGAGAGTCGGACTTGCGCAAGCAATCCTTGGATTCCCGGAGATCATCATTCTGGATGAACCGACGGTCGGACTGGATCCGAAGCAGATCATTGAAATCCGTGAACTGATCCGCGAGCTGGCAAAAGAGCATACCGTGATCCTGAGCTCGCACATTCTGGCAGAGATCCAGGAAGTCTGTGATTATATTATGATTATTTCCAAAGGGAAACTGGTGGCAAGTGATACACCGGAGAATCTGGAAAAGCTTCTGACGAATCAGCAGACTGTGGAAATCCTGGCAAAGGGAAATGAAGATACGGTACGGAAAGTCATCGGCACAATCGGTAATGTGCAGAAGGCATCCGTGGAATACGGAAAAGAAGAAGGAACGGTAAAAGCGAGTCTGTTCCCGAAGGATGGAAAAGATATCAGGGAAACAGTATTTATGGCATTTGCACAGGAGGGCTGCCCGTTACTTATGTTGTATCACAGCCGCACGACGTTGGAGGATGTCTTCCTGGAGCTGACGCAGGGAAGCACACCTACAGCAGCAAAAGCGATGAAGGACGGTGAAAAGAAAGGCTGGATGGTAAAGCGGCGCAAGAAAAATGCGCAGGAAGAGGCAGAAGAGAACGAGCTGACTGAGATGGATGAAGAGCCGGAAGAAAATGCCGTTCCGACAAGTGAGGATGAAAAGGAGGATCTCGAAAATGACAGCAATTTATAAACGAGAATTAAAATCCTATTTTCAATCAATGACAGGCTATGTCCTGATCGCCTTCCTTGTGATCTTCACGGGAATCTATTTTATGGCGTACAACTTAAATTCGGGATATCCCTATTTTTCATATGTTCTGATGAATATCAACTACGTGTTGATCATCATTATCCCGATGCTTACCATGCGTTCCTTTGCGGAGGAACGGAAGAACAAGACAGACCAGCTTCTGCTTGCCGCACCGGTAAAATTATTTGATATTGTGATGGGGAAATACCTTGCGATGGTGACGGTATTTGCGGTACCGTGTCTGATTTTTTGCATTTTCCCAATTATCATTAAGAGCTTTGGAACGGCGTATCTGAAGGTGGATTATCTGTCGATCCTGATGTTCTTCCTGCTCGGATGCGTGTATCTGGCAATCGGAATGTTTCTTTCGTCACTCACAGAAAGCCAGATCATTGCGGCAGTAACAACCTTTGGCGTTTTGCTTCTGATCTATCTCTGGGGAGGACTGATCAATTTCTTCCCGACATCAGCTACAAGCGGCATGATCGGTATTGTGGTATTCGTTACCATTGCGGCGCTGATCATTTACCGGATGACGGGAAACTGGATGATCGCAGGAATTATCGAAGCGATCGGAGTTGTTGCGGTTGTGATCGTAAGCTTTGTAAAATCTTCATTATTTGAAAATATTTTGGTCAACATCATGAAGAAGCTGTATCTTGCAGATGTATTTGACAACGTAGCATATAACAAGCTTTTCGATGTGAGTGGGCTGATCCTGTATCTGAGTGTGGCAGGTGTATTTATCTTCTTGACCATGCAGTCCATTCAGAAAAGACGTTGGAGTTAGGAGGGAGAAGACATGGAAAAAATCAAAAAAATGTTCAGCAGCAAGTCTTCCCGGAACGGAACTTACAGCGTAGGGCTTGCAGTAATCGTGATTGCAATCGCGATCGTGATCAATCTGGTGGCAGGACAGCTTCCGGAAAAAGTAAGAAATATTGATATCAGCAGCAACAATCTGTACGATATCAGCAGTGTGTCCACAAAAATGCTGAAGAAGCTGGATAAAAAAGTAGATCTGAAAGTGATCGCAGAACAGGATTCTGTGGATACCAGGATTAAGACTTTTGTGAAAAAATATGCGGCGCTTTCCGGCAAAGTAAAAGTGGAATGGGTGGACAGCGTACTGCATCCGTCCATTCTTCAGAAATATAATACCGATGGGAATGTAATCGTTGTGTCCTGTGATGCAACCGGAAAGTCTACAACGATTTCATTTTCAGATATTATCCAGTCCGATTATTACTCTTATTATACGACCGGAAATGCCAGTGAAAGTTCTTTCGATGGAGAAGGACAGCTTACCAGTGCGATCAATTATGTAACCAGCGAGGAAACAAGCAAGATTTACCGAACCAGTGGTCACGGAGAATCGACATTTTCAAGTTCGGTAAGTGATCTGCTTACCAAGAATAATCTGGAGACGGAAGAAATCAACCTGAGTATGAGTCCGGAAATCCCGGATGACTGTGACCTGTTGTTCCTCTATGCACCGACATCGGATATTACAGATGATGAAAAGACAATTATTGAGAAATATCTGAGTGACGGCGGAAAGGTTTATCTGATCCTTGGAGATACGACTTCAGACACACCAAATCTGGACGGAATTATGTCGGATTATGGACTGAAAAAAGTCAGCGGTTATATTGCAGATACCCAGAGATGCTACCAGGGAAATTATTATGCAATCTTCCCACAGCTTTCTCTGAGTGGTGACCTGGGAAGCGGCATCAGCAATCAAATGGTACTTCTGCTGAATTCACCTGGTATGGAGAAAACAGATACGGATAATGATAATCTGACGGTTACTCCATTTATGCAGACATCAGACAGTGGATATGCAGTGACAGAAAATAACCAGACACAGGGACAGTATATCCTGGGAGCCGTTTCTACCAATGCGATTTCTGCGGATTCTTCAGATTCGGACAGCGAGGATGAAGACGATAAGAGTGATGCAACGGATACAGACACAAAGACAGCAAGACTTACGGTGCTTGCTTCTGCATCTATGATCAGCTCGGATATCACAGATCAGCTGACGACACTGGATAACCTGACTTTGTTTGTAAATTCAGTGACAGAGAATTTTGATAATGTAAACAATGTTGCGATTGAAGCGAAGAGTCTTTCGACTGAGACCAACACACCGATGCATGCAGGTGCATTCAGCATCCTTGTGATCTTTATTATTCCGCTTGCAATTCTGATCCTTGGAGTTGTGATCTGGATGAGAAGACGGAAAGCGTAAGAGGCAGGAGGAAAAAAGATGGAGAAAAAAACAAGGACAATAGGAATCCTTCTGCTCGTACTGCTTGTTCTGCTCATTACATTTTTCGGGCTGAAAAAATGGAATACATCTAAGTCAGAGGCAGAAGAGAAGAAAAAAGAAAATGCAGTGGTGCATATTTTTGAGACAGATTCGCTGGAGTCGATCGAGTATAAAGAAGCATCTGGGGAAGAAATGTCCTTTGTAAAAGAAGATGATACCTGGGAGTATGCGCCGGACACCACGATCGCACTGACGGAGAGCAGTATGCAAAATATGGAAGATGCATTTTCGGATATTCGGGCGGTAAAAGAGATCAAGAATCCGGATGGCCTTTCAGACTATGGATTTGATTCACCGGAATATAATCTTACGCTGACCGGAAAGGATGGCGAGGCACATAAATTTCTAATCGGGAATGCTTCCGGAGAAAATTATTATTTCATGGAAGATGGAACAGAAAAAGTGTACACGGTATCGACAGATCTGATTTCGGAAATGGTATGGCAGCTTGCAGATGTTGCTGAAAAGGACAGCTTTGTAACAGTTACATCTGATAACTTTGTAAAAGAGACTGTGACAAAACCGGGTGACGAGGTAAAAACCTACGAAGCGGACAATGAGGATCAGGAAGATACTGTCACAAGTATTATGACAGCACTTTCCGGATTCTATTTTACAGATTGTGCAGATTATCATGTGACGGACGCGACGCTTGGCAATTACGGGCTTGCGGAAGATCAGCGGACGAAGGTGGAGCTGACTTACAAGGATACGTCGGATGATGATAAGGAAAAGACAGTTACATTCTATGTGGGAAGCAAGGACGACAGTGCGACCTACTATTATGTACAGATGGACGGTTCACAAAGAGTAAGCCGGGTACTGATCGATACGGTAGAGAAGGCGCTTGGATGGAAAGTGGACAGTAGTGCAGAGTAAAAAGGCTGCGGGAAAATGAAATAACAAGCAAGAGGAACGATGTTTTTTGAATTATACCAAACGACATCGTTCCTTTTTATTACCCAGTAAATGTATTTGTTTGTGTAAAACAATTCGTAGCTGGATTACAGATTTTCTGTACATTGCAAAAAAAATGGACAGCTGTGAATCTATAGACAAAAAACGGGTAATTGTATAAAATAATGCAAAATAACAAGAAAAGATAGTTTTTTAACGATATAATTACACATATTAAACAGTCGAAATGCTTATTGACAGGTAAAAATGTAGCGAAAAAGGGGTTGATAGAAAAAAACAAGGACAAAAAGCAGTATACGGAAGACATGAAGACATTCCGACAGGAAGGGGAATACTATATAATTCAGATATGCATAAAACAGATGAATAATTATTCAGAACAATGTGCGAGGAGGAAAGAAAATGAATTGGAAAAAAGTTAGTGCGGTAATGTTAGTAGCAGTGATGACTGCGTCGTTAGCAGCATGCGGCGGTAGTGGAAGCAGTGACAAAAGCTCTGATACAAAAGAAGAGAGTCAGGATACAGGAAAAAGCCTTGTTGTTGCAATCTGGGACAGCAACCAGGAACCGGGACTTCGTGAAATCATGGATGATTTTACAGCAGAGACAGGAATTGATGTAGATATCCAGATTACTCCATGGAGAGATTACTGGACAATGCTTGAAGCAGCAGCAACAGGTGGATCTATGCCGGATGTATTTTGGATGCATTCCGATCAGATCGGTACATATGCAGAATATGATGATATTCTTATGAATCTTTCCGATAAGATTAAAGAAAGCGATAAAATTGATTTATCAAACTATCCGGAAGAACTGGTTAATATTTATCAGAATGCAGATGGAGACCAGCTTGCAGTACCGAAGGATGTAGATACCTGTGCAGTATGGTATAACAAGACCATGTTTGATGAAGCAGGAATTGATTATCCAACAGCAGACTGGACATGGGATGATTTCCGTGAAGTTGCTAAGAAACTTACTAAAGATGATGGAAGCCAGTATGGTGTTGCTATAGCACCGGCGAACTATCAGGAATCATGGTACAGCACAATTTACGCATACGGTGGAGAGGTTCTTACACCAGATAAGAAAAAATCAGGATTTGATGAACCAAAGACAATTGAAGCAATGGAAATGATTGAAAATATCATCAAAGATGGTTCAATGCCAGATTACACTGTACTTTCAGAAAATGATTCAACAGCACTTATGGAAGCTGGAACAGTAGCAATGACATTCCAGGGATCATGGAGTATTCCGGAACTTGCAGGAAATGATTATGTAAAAGAAAACTGTGATATTGCTCCTCTTCCGAATGGACCAGAAGGAACAAAATCTATTTACAATGGACTTGGCTGGGCAGCATCTGCAAACAGCGAAAATCCAGAAGGTGCATGGAAGCTGATTGAATATCTTGGATCAAAAGAAGCTCAGGAAAAACAGGCAAATCTTGGAGTTACAATGTCAGCATATGAAGGAACTTCAGATACTTGGGTAAATTCACAGCCAGGATTCAATATGCAGGCTTATCTTGATATGAGAGAAGATGCACAGGCATATCCGAGTTCAAAGAACACACAGGTATGGTTCCAGATGATGTTAGAGAAGATGGTAGACGGATTCAGCGGTGCAAAACCTATGAAAGATGTTTGCGAGGACGTTGCAGTTGAAATGAACAAATTCCTTGCAGAAGAACAATAGTAAATTTTTAATGGGGTATCTGAAATGGGTACCCCTTTTGAAATCTAAGGATGGTAAGAAATGAAGGTAAAAAAAGCAAAGAAAAAAATGACAAACAGGGAACGCTCGGAATTTCTTTGGGGCTGGCTATTTATCTTGCCAACGATGGCAGGGCTTATGATCTTAAATATCATTCCAATCTTCCAGACAATTTACCAGAGCTTTTTTAAGACAGGTTCATTCGGAAGAGGAAATATTTTTGTTGGACTCGAAAACTATAAGAGACTTTTTGCCGACACAGCAGTATGGCAGGCTCTTTTAAATACATTAAAATATGCGATAGTTGAAGTACCTTTTTCAATTATAATTGCAATTGTACTGGCAGTTATGTTGAACCAGAAAATGCGTGGACGTTCTGTCTACAGAATGATTTATTTCATGCCTATGGTATGTGCACCGGCAGCGGTTGCCATGGTGTGGAAATGGTTATATAACTCAGAATTTGGACTTTTAAATCATCTGTTAGAAGCCATAGGACTTCCGAAAGTCAACTGGGTATCAGATCCGAAAATAGCATTTATTTCACTTGCAATTGTTGGAATCTGGAGTGTTATCGGATATAACATGGTTCTGTTCCTTGCAGGACTTCAGGAAATTCCGAAAGATTATTATGAAGCGGCAGAAATTGATGGTGCAAATGCAGTAACACAGTTTTTCAAGATTACATTACCGCTTATTTCACCAACAATGTTTTTCGTTGTCATTACAAGAGTTATTGCTTCATTACAGGTATTTGATTCCATTTTTATGATGATTGGCAAGAACAATCCGGCTCTTCCAAAGACACAATCATTGGTATATCTGTTCTACAGATATGCATTTGTGGAAAATAACAAAGGATATGGATCTGCGATTATCGTATTACTTCTTTGCATTATTATGTTGATAACAGTATTCCAGATGAAGGCACAGAAGAAGTGGGTATATTATAACTAGAGTAGGTGAAGAAAATGAAAAAGATAGGAAATTGGCATAAATTAATAAAACATGTCTTTTTGATTATAGGTGCAGTAATCATGCTGGTTCCGTTTGCATGGATGATCCTGACTGCATTTAAAACAAAATCAGAAGCAACACAGATGAATCCGTTTATAATTTTCCCGTCACAGTGGAGAACACAGGCTTTTGCAAATGTTGTACGGAAAATGGATTTTATTAAACTGTATATCAATACATTGTTAATGATTTTTGGAAGAATTATTTGTGCAGTACTTACTGCAACAACTGCAGGATATGCGTTCGGACGATTAAAATTTAAAGGAAGAGATTTGTGCTTTTCACTGGTACTTTTCCAGATGATGGTTCCAGTTCAGATCTTTATTATTCCGCAGTACCTGATGGTATCAAAGCTGGGAATGCTGAATACAATTTTTTCATTGATTTTCCCAGGACTTGTAACTGCATTTGGTACTTTCCTTATGAGACAGGCATACATGGGACTGCCAAAAGATCTGGAGGAAGCTGCCAGACTGGATGGCTGTAATATTGGTCAGACATTTTTATATGTTATGATGCCACTGACGAAATCATCCATGGTAGCACTTGGAATTTTCACAGCATTATTCGGATATAAAGACTTAATGTGGCCATTGATCGCAAATACCAATCAGCAGTCTATGCCACTTGCAGCAGGGCTTGCAAAATTACAGGGACAGTTTTCTTCAAACTATCCGGAATTGATGGCGGGATCTTTGATTGCTTGTATTCCGATGCTTGTGCTTTATTTGCTGTTCCAGAGACAGTTTATTGAAGGAATTGCAACTTCAGGCGGTAAATTATAAGGATTTACCGCTGTGAAGTTTTTGATATTCGCTGGGACTGGTGTTGTAGACCCGGCGAAATGCTTTTGAAAATGTCTGAGAATCAGGATAACCGATCTGATGAGAAATGTCCTGAATTTCAAAATTTGTAGAAGTAAGAAGTTCCAGTGCCTTTTGCATCCGAAAAAGAATCAGATAATTCTGTGGCGACTGATTCAGGTGTGACTGGAATAAGGAACACAGGCGGGAACGGCTAATTCCAAGATAATTGGAAATATCCTGCACATGGATATTACAGTCATAATTGTCTGAGATAAATTCGAGTGCCTGATTAAAAAGTGCTTCATTTGTGTCTGCTTTAGACGCGGAAGAAAGTGTATTTTTTGCTGTATTTGAAGAAATCAGCAAAGACATCAGGTGAAACAGGAAGCTGAGCTGTCTGAGTTCACTGCCGGGAGCTGGTTTCCAGGTATTCAGTAACTGCTGGATCAGGATTGTAAATTGTTCTACAGGGATATAGCTGTCCCGGACCAGAGTATCCTGATCGAAACCGGTCTGTTTTAACCAAAGAGATGCTTTGGGACCGTAAACACTGACCCATGCATAGTGCCATGGATCTTCAGAATCTGCACTGTAATAAACTGGTGTATCAGGCGGGCAGAGAAAAAGCTGCCGCCGGGAGAGACGCCAGGTTTTTCCATTGGCCTGAAAGGTACCTTTTCCGTCTATGATAAAATGTAAATGGTATTGCGGACGTGGTTTGTCCCATGTATGTCCGGGTGGACACTTCTGAATTCCGCATGAAAAAAGAGACAGATCACTGCTTTGTGGATTAAGATGGGATAAGCAGTGGTAATCCGGATATTCTTCATAAATCGGTGTTAACATGATTTTAAAACTCTCCTTTTTCAAAATATAATTTACGATATTGTGCGGGCGTAACAGAAAAATTCTTTTTAAACGCTTTGGAAAAGGTCAGTGTATCCACATAACCAATTCTGGCAGCGATATCTGCGACAGAAAGACTGGTATCGCGCAGTAATTGTGTAGATTTTTCGAGACGATAAGAGATTAAATATTCCTGGGGAGAGGTGTTTAATTTTTTTTTAAACAGTGTATACAGCCAGGAACGGGTAATTCCGATATAGTCTACAATATCTGCGACACATATGTGATCGTAATTTTTCTTGATAAAACTTAAGGCAAGGTTGACATAATCTTCAGGAGAATGGACAGATGGCATATTAGTATCTATTGTAGATTGACTTATTGAAGTTAATATGGATAATATTTGGTATAAATAAGCAGTACGCTTGATGTCATTTGCAAGTGTATGTTCTCTGTCATGAAGTATTTTCTGAATAATCATATAAAATTCAGAGACTGGAATTGGCAGATTGCAAATAGGATGCTCTATGCTCAGCGGAGTTCCAGCCAGATACTGGGCAGCTTTTTTTCCAGCGAAACCAATCCATGTGTATTGGTAAGGATTATCCGGATCTGCATGGTAGTAAGTCGTTACCTGTGCAGGGACAAGAAAAGCCTGATTTGCATTAAGCTCATATTCAGTATCTTCGATTTGAAGATATCCATGTCCACCTGAAATGAAATGGATCACGTACTCATTTCGCCATACAGGACCAAATGAATGGGTTGGAGAACAATTCTCAAATCCACAATAAGTTAAATATAAATCTGTAGATTGATGACCGACGGCATACAGACAGTCATAATTTTTACTTCTTGGTTGGTTTTCCTGAGATGTCATATTTTTTCCTCCTAAGCTAGTAATATTTTAGCACGGACATAAGAAAAAGTCTATAAGGTCAACAACTGAGAGGATGAAAGAAAAAGGAGGAAGTGAAGAAATATGTCAATTATTTACAACGAAAAAACAAGAGAATTCCATCTCTATAATCAGGAGATCAGCTACATCATCAAGATCCTTGACAACGACCAGCCGGGGCAGCTCTACTATGGGAAACGCCTGACACACAGAGAGGATTTTGGACATCTTTTTGAATATGCGATGCGTGATATGTCACCGTATGCTTTCGAGGGAAATTCTACATTCTCACTGGAGAATATCAAGCAGGAGTATCCGACTTTCGGCTGCGGAGATATGCGTTTTCCGGCATATGAGATCGAGCGGGAGAATGGAAGCCATGTAGTCGAGTTTGTATATAAAGAGCATAAAATTTATAATGGCAAACCAAAGCTTGAAGGACTTCCGGCGACTTATGTAGAAAGTGATGATGAGGCGCAGACTCTGGAACTGGTTCTGGAGGATACAAGTATCAATACAAGAATTGTCCTTTTATATACGATCTATGAAGCATTTCCGGTGATCGCGAGAAGTGTACGTTTTGAATGTGATTCTGACGAAAAGATCACACTTCTTTCTGCAATGAGCGCCTGTGTGGATCTGCCGGACAAGGATTATGAGATGATCGATCTTGCCGGTGTGTGGGCGAGAGAGCGCCATGTGAGAAGACATAAGCTGGATTACGGTATCCAGAGTATTTACAGTATGCGCGGATGCAGCAGCTACCAGTTCAATCCGTTCCTTGCACTTGCGCGTGAAAATGCAGACGAGTTCCAGGGGCAGGTCTACGGTTTCAGCCTGGTTTACAGCGGAAATTTTCTTGCACAGACAGAGGTAGACAATTATGATACCGCCCGTGTGCTGATGGGAATCCATCCAAATGGATTTAAGTGGACACTTGGAAAAGGCGAATCCTTCCAGACACCGGAGATGGTAATGGTATATTCGGAAGCCGGACTTAACGGAATGAGCCAGACCTTTCACAAGCTGTACCGCACACGTCTGGCAAGGGGAACCTGGAGAGATAAGGTTCGCCCGATCCTGATCAACAGCTGGGAAGCATTTTATTTTGATTTTGATGCGCCAAAGCTTCTGGGACTTGCGGATGCGGCAGCAGATCTTGGAATGGAGCTTTTTGTATTGGATGATGGATGGTTTGGAAAGAGAGATGACAGTACTTCTTCCCTTGGCGACTGGTATCCGAATGAGGAAAAGCTGAAAGGAACGTTAAAGGAGCTGGCAGAAAAGATCAATGCCAAAGGTTTAAAATTCGGGCTCTGGATTGAACCGGAGATGACGAACAAAGACAGTGATCTGTACAGGGCGCATCCGGACTGGCTTCTTGCAGAACAGGGCAAGCGGATCTGCCACAGCCGGACACAGTATGTACTGGATTTTTCTAAGAAAGAGGTACGTGAATATATCGGGGACATGCTGGAAAATCTTCTTGCAGAAGTGCCGGTATCTTATATCAAATGGGATATGAACCGTACATTTTCAGAGGTGTTCTCCAATGGAAATGACAGAGAGTATCAGGGAAAGGTCTGCCACAAATATATCCTTGGTGTGTATGAACTGTATGAGCGCCTGACCAGCCGTTTTCCGCATGTATTGTTTGAATCCTGTGCAAGTGGTGGGGCAAGATTTGATCCGGGAATGCTTTACTACGCACCGCAGGGATGGACTTCGGATGATACTGACGCAATCGAACGTCTGAAAATCCAGTATGGAACTTCGATGGTTTATCCGGTAAGCTGCATGGGAAGCCATGTATCAGCTTCACCGAACCATCAGACAAACCGTGTGACACCGATCGAGACAAGAGCGGATGTGGCTTACTTCGGAACTTTTGGATATGAGCTTGACCTTTTAAAGCTTGGCGAGGAAGATAAGGCAGAAATCCGCCGTCAGATCGCATTTATGAAGGAGAAGAGAGATCTGATCCAGAAAGGAACTTTCTATCGACTGAAGAGTCCGTTTGAGGGAAATGAGACCGCATGGATGATCGTATCGGAGGATCAGAAGAAGGCGCTGGTCGGTTATTACCGGGTAATGCAGCCGGTCAATGTTGGATTTAAGAGACTGAAGCTGAAAGGGCTGAAAGAAGATACCTGTTATAAGGTCAGCGGATATGATTATGACTGCTATGGCGATGAGCTGATGCAAGTCGGAATGATCCTGTCCGATTCTGCGTCCGGTGTATGGAAGAAGGGCGTGAATGATAAGGGAGATTTCCAGGCGAAAGTGTTTGAGATTGTGGCTGTGTAAGCCGGAATATATGGGAAGGACGAAATGGGAGAACCGTTTCGTCCTCTTGCGTTTTCGGAAGAAAAATTATATGATGTTTCTAAAAGACTTAAAGAGGTTTAAAATGGAACGACTATACGATAAATTAAAAGCATATTCCGAGAGCGATTTTTACGCATTTCACATGCCAGGACATAAGAGAAACAAGGCACTTCTTGGAATTGAACTCCCATACGATCTGGATATCACGGAAATCGATGGTTTCGATGATCTGCATCACGCAGATGGTATTTTAAAAGAGGAGCAGGAAAGAGCCGCAAGGGTATTTGGGGCAGAGGAAAGTCATTTTCTGGTAAATGGAAGTACTGCCGGAATTTTAAGTGCAGTGATGGGATGTACGCACCGGGGAGATAAGATTCTGGTGGCACGCCATTGTCACAAATCCATTTACCATGCAATTTATATGAATGGTCTTGTACCGCGCTATGTGTATCCGGAATTTGATATTTCCATGCATATGAACGGGGAGATCAGCAAAGAAGATGTGGCAAAAGCACTTGCTGCAGAGCCGGATATCAAAGCCGTTGTGATCGTATCTCCAAATTATGATGGCGTGGTATCGGATGTGAAAGGAATTGCAGAAGTGGCACATTCGTATAGGATTCCACTGATCGTAGATGAAGCACATGGACCTCATTTCGGATTTCATCCGGCATTTCCGGGGCGCGCAAATGATCTGGGAGCAGATGTGGTGATCAATAGTCTGCACAAGACATTGCCGTCCCTTACCCAGACAGCGATCCTGCATATCAATGGGAAATTTGCAAATTGTAGAAGAATTAAGAAATATCTGGATATGCTGCAGAGCAGCAGTCCGTCGTATATTTTCATGGCAAGCCTGGATGCCTGTGTAGATTTCCTGGATGGAAAATGTGAGGAAGCATTTGAACTTTATGTAGAGAGGCTGCAAAAGTTCAGAGAAGAGCTGGAACCATTACAGCATTTACAGATTCTCCGTACAGAACATTATGATATTTCCAAAGTTGTGATTTCCACAGCAAATGCAAATATTACAAGCCCGGAGCTTGCGGAACGGCTGCGAAAAGAATATCATCTGGAAATGGAAATGACCGGAGGAACCTATGTACTTGCGATGACGACCGTGGCAGATACGCAGGAAGGACTGGACAGGTTAAAAGCTGCGTTACTGGAAATAGACGGTCAGCTGGAAGCAAAAACAGCCGTTTCCGGAAGCATAGAGATTTCCGGAGAGCTTCCTAGACTGGAGCAGTATTTTACACCGCAGGAGGCAGCAGACCGGGAAGAAGACGGAGAAGCAGAAGAGATTCCGTGGAAAGAAAGTGAAGGACACATTTCTCTGGAATACGCATATCTCTACCCACCGGGAAGCCCGGTTATCGTACCCGGAGAGCGGATCAGCCGGGAAGCAGTAGAACTTCTTCGTTATTATGAAACACAGAATCTCCAAATAGAAGGAATACAGACGGAAGGCAAGATAAAGGTGTGGAAACATGAGTAAAATATATTATCTGATGGGAAAAAGTTCAACGGGGAAAGACACAATCTACAAAGAACTGAGAAAAAGAATGCCACAGTTAAAAAATGTAACGATCTATACAACCCGTCCACGGCGTGAGGGAGAAAAAGAAGGCGAAGAATATTTCTTTACAGACGAAACTGAACTTGATAAGTTCAAAACAGAAGGTCGATTGATCGAAGAACGTGCTTACAATACAGTTTATGGTATCTGGCACTATTTCACCGCTGATGACGGACAGTTCGATTTTGAACAGAAAGATCAGGATTATCTCATGATCGGAACTCTTGAATCCTATGAAAAATTGAAAACCTATTTTGGAAACGAAAAAGTAGTTCCACTTTACATCGAGGTAGAAGACGGAGAGCGCTTAACCCGAGCCCTCGCCCGTGAGAAAACCCAGAAAGAACCCAAATACGCTGAAATGTGCCGCCGTTTTCTCGCCGATTCCAAAGATTTCTCCGAAGAAAACCTCGCCCACGCCGGAATCACAGAACGCTACGAAAACACAGACCTTGAAGACATCCTCGAAAAAATCTGTAAAAAAATACTAAAAAAGCAGAGTCAGCTATAAACCATACAAAACTCAACCATTCATAAATAACACCGATCTCAACACCCCAGTGAGACAGGTCCACCTGTTCAGATGAATCCTGCATTGAGAAATTCTTGAAACTTAAATAAGATTTTATAATGTAGTGGAGTTAAGACACAGAAAAAGACAAAAATTATCCTCTGGATCTGCGAATTTTGCACTATGGAACCGAGACTTAATCAATTGTGGAAGCCATTGCTGACACAATTGATGCTTTCAAAGGCTCGGTGGAATGGTTAGTGCAACTGAGCATAGCCAGAGGATAATTTTGTCTTTTTCGTCTCTTTTACTACTACACGTATGACTCTAATTCAAGAAGTTCTCAATAATCACCCCTTCTGCTTCCTCTTCCGTCATTCCAAGAGTCCGCAGCTTGATCAACTGTTCATCATTGATCCTTCCGATTGCAGCTTCGTGGATAATAGCCGCATCCACATGCTTCGCATTGATCTCAGGAATTGAACTTACTTCTGCATGATCCATGATAATAGAATCACACTGAACATGTGCATGGCAACGGTTCTTTCCGACAGCCCTCGGATGGAAGACCTGTCTGGATTCGCCTTTTGCGACCGAACGGGATACGATCTGCGCAGAGCTGCCTTCTCCGAGCAGTTCCACCATCATATTTGAAGTAGCTTCCTGTTTTCCATGTGTCATCAGTTTTTCAATGACATAAAGCTTGGAGCCGGCTTCCAGATGTACATTATTTTCACGAACCGTAGAATCGACTCCTTTGATCTGAGCAGTATCCAGTGTAAATACAGAATTTTCACCAAGATAAATTTCGGTAACAGGATTGAGTACACGGGTTCCGGTGCCTTCGCCCTCTCCATAATGCTTTTCTACATAGCGTACATTTGCATTTTTTTCCACATGGAAAGTATGAATACCATCATGGCGGCTTTCGTTACATCCGCTGTTGTGGATACCACATCCGGCAACGATGGTTACATTTGCACCTTCTGCTACATAAAAATCATTGTAAACAACGTCCGTCATTCCGCTTGCATCAACAACAACCGGAATATGAACTTCTTCGCCGTCTGTTTTTCCATCGATGAAAATATCGATTCCCGGCTTGTCCTGTTTTTTCTTGATTTTAATATGCTCACTGTCTCCGTGGCAGAGAGCGATTCCATTATGTCGTAAATTGAATGCACCGGACTGTGTAAAACCGGTGTCATCGATCTGTGCTAATACTTTTTCTGTAATTTTATCCAATAAAGTCATTGTATGCTCCTCCCCTGTTATCTACATTTCAGACAGCTGTAAGAATCGGCTGTCTTTCCTAATAATTGTGGAAGGATATCCGCAGTCTGTCCGATCGAAGCGATCTTTCCGCCTTCGATCACCATGATCCGGTCAGCCATCTGGATGATTCTCTCCTGATGAGAAATAAGAATAAGACTCTGTTTTTTCTCTTTGTGCATTTTTTCAAACTGTTCGATCAGCATAGAAAAACTCCAGAGATCGATTCCGGCCTCCGGTTCATCGAAAATACAGAGTTTGTGCGGCTTTGCGAGAACGGTTGCAATTTCCAGACGCTTCATTTCACCGCCGGATAAGGTTCCGTCTACTTCACGTTCAATGTATTCGTTGGCACAAAGTCCAACGGTACTTAAAAGTCTGCAACAGACATCTCTTGTCAGATCTTCTCCAGCCGCAAGTGATAAAAGCTTGCTTACCGTCATTCCTTTGAAGCGCGGTGGCTGCTGGAATGCGTAACCGATTCCGGCTTCTGCCCTGTGATTGATATCATAATCACTGATATCGGTTCCGTCTAAGATGATCTGTCCGGCACTTGCCTGATCAATCCCCATTAGCACTTTTGCAAGTGTGGATTTGCCACCGCCGTTCGGACCGGTGATCACCAACATTTCTCCGTCTTCTACGTTAAAACTGATATTTTCTACAATGCTGCGTTCTATTCCGTTTTCATTCACCTGGAATGTAAGATTTTTTACTTCCAGCATGAGTTCATCCCCTTTCTGTGTAAGAAACTTATATAAAGTTTGTCTGGTTAAAAAATTTATATTCATAAATTGTATGATGTAAGTATCAAAAGAATAAATTGCGTAACAATAGAGCAATCTGATTACATCATTGGATACAGAATCTTTATATATTTATGTCTATTATAAAACATATCGAAAAAGTTGTCATCTTTTATTATTGAAAAGCATACCTGCAAAGCTAAATTCGCAGAATTTTCAGAAATAATTCAGAAAGACCACAGGAATTTGCTCTAGGTATCTGCATAAATTTATGTTATACTAATGGAATAGTAAGAAAGAAGAGGGTGATAATATGTCAGGATTTAAAGATGTCGTAGGACATAGCGAGATCATTCAGTATATACAGAACGCGGTTACAGAAGATAAAGTATCACACGCTTATATTCTGAACGGCGAGAAGGGATCTGGAAAGAAGATGCTTGCAAGTCTTTTTGCACAGACTCTGCAGTGTGAAAAGGGCGGAACAGAACCGTGCTATGAGTGCCATTCGTGCAAGCAGGCAGTCAGCGGCAATCATCCGGATATTATCTGGGTAACGCATGAGAAGCCGAACAGCATCAGTGTAGATGATATCCGTGTCCAGATCAATGGGGATATTCAGGTGAAGCCTTATAATGGAAAATACAAGATCTACATTGTGCCGGATGCAGATATGATGACTGTACAGGCACAGAATGCTCTGCTGAAGACAATCGAAGAGCCACCTGCTTATGCGATAATTCTGCTTCTTACAGAGAATGCGAACAGTCTGCTCCCAACGATCTGCTCAAGATGCGTTATGCTGAAGCTCCGTAACATTAAGGATCAGCTTGTGAAAAGGTATCTGATGGAGCAGCTTCAGGTTCCTGATTACAAGGCAGACGTATGTACTGCATTTGCACAGGGCAATATTGGAAAAGCTGCTATGCTGGCAGGCTCTGAGCATTTTAATGAAATTAAAGATGAGGCAGTTCGTCTGCTGAAGAATATCGATACCATGGAACTCGGTGATCTGGTGGAAGCTGTGAAACGGATTTCCGCTTACAAGATTGAGATCACAGATTATCTGGACATCCTTATGATCTGGTATCGTGATGTTCTGATCTATAAAGCAACAATGAATATCGACAGACTGATTTTCGGTGAAGAGATCGACAGTATCAGGGAGCGTGCGAAAAAGAGCTCTTATGAAGGAATTGAGACAATTCTGGAAGCACTTGAGAAAGCAAAGGCGAGACTGCGCGCCAATGTCAACTTTGATCTTGTCATGGAACTTCTTCTGTTGACAATAAAGGAGAACTAGGGAATGACAAAAGTAATTGGAGTCCGTTTTCGGACTGCAGGAAAGATCTATTTTTTCTCACCGGGCAAATTTGAGGTGAAGCGTGGCGATCAGGTAATTGTAGAGACTGCGAGAGGAGTAGAATTCGGTAACGTTGTGATGGGACCGAAGGAAGTGAAGGATGAAGAGATCACCCAGCCTCTTAAGACAGTAATCCGCCTGGCGACAGAGGATGACCGCCGTGTAGAAGAAAAGAATCGCAAAAAAGAAAAAGAAGCATTTCAGATTTGTCTGGAAAAGATCCACAAGCATGAGCTGGAGATGAAGCTGATCGATGCAGAATATACCTTTGACAACAATAAAGTGCTGTTTTACTTTACCGCAGACGGGAGAATTGATTTTCGTGAACTGGTAAAGGATCTGGCAGCGGTATTCCGTACCAGGATTGAACTTCGCCAGATCGGTGTAAGAGACGAGACGAAGATCCGCGGAGGAATCGGGATCTGTGGACGAGAGCTTTGCTGCCACACCTATCTGTCTGAGTTTGCACCGGTTTCAATCAAGATGGCAAAAGAACAGAATCTGTCGCTGAACCCGACTAAGATTTCAGGTGTATGTGGCAGACTGATGTGTTGCCTGACAAATGAGGAAGAGACATACGAGGAACTCAACAATAATCTTCCGTCTGTAGGTGAGTCAGTGACAACTCCGGAAGGCCTGAAAGGTGAAGTACAGTCATTAAGCGTACTGCGTCAGCTTGTCAGGGTTATTGTAACTCTGGACAATGATGAGAAAGAAATCCGTGAATATCCGGCAGCTGACCTGAAGTTCAAACCGCGCCGCCGGAAAAAGGATGTGAAACTTTCCAAACAGGAAATGAAAGAGCTTGCAGCTCTGGAGAAAGGTGAAGGAGCGTCAAAGTTAGATGACAAATAATCTTAAGCCGGGAGAACGGCTCGATGATTTACAGATAAAAGGCTATGAGATCATCCAGAGCCCGGGGCGGTTCTGCTTCGGAATGGATGCAGTGCTTTTAAGTGCCTTTGCCAAAGTAAAAGCGGGAGAATGCGTTCTTGATCTTGGAACAGGAACGGGAATTCTCCCGATTCTTTTGGCCGCAAAGACAAAAGGGAAGCATTTTACAGGGCTGGAGATCCAGGAAGAGAGCGCAGATATGGCGCGCCGGAGCGTCCGGCACAACCAGCTTGAGGAGCAGATCGACATTGTGACGGGAGATATCAAAGAAGCGTCACAGATATTTGGACACGGTTCCATGGATGTGATCACAACGAATCCGCCGTATATGATCGGTGGGCATGGGCTTGCCAATCCGGAGAGTGCCAAGGCGATCGCAAGGCATGAAGTCCTTTGTACATTGGATGATATTATCCGGGAAAGTGCGCGGACTTTAAAAGCCGGAGGCAGATTTTACATGGTACACAGACCGTTCCGGCTTGCCGAGATCTTGACGGCAATGTGCGAGGCGAAGCTGGAGCCGAAGCGGATGCGCCTGGTGTATCCATATGTGGATAAGGAGCCAAACATGGTTTTGATCGAGGGAATCCGTGGCGCGAAATCGCGGATGACCGTGGAGCCGCCGCTGATCGTTTATGAGAAAGATGGCAGTTATACACGGGAAATCCTGGAACATTACGGAATGACAGGGACTGGAAAGGAGTAACTATGGCAGGAACATTATATTTGTGCGCAACGCCGATCGGCAATCTGGAGGATATGACGTTCCGGGTGATCCGGACGCTGAAAGAGGTTGACCTGATTGCAGCGGAAGATACCAGGAACAGTATTAAACTGCTGAACCATTTTGAGATCAAAACACCGATGACCAGTTATCATGAATATAATAAGATAGACAAAGGACATGCTCTGGTGGAGAAACTTCTTGCAGGGACAAATATTGCACTGATCACCGATGCCGGCACACCGGGAATCTCAGATCCGGGTGAGGAACTGGTGAAAATGTGCTATGAAGCCGGAATTACGGTCACTTCCCTTCCGGGAGCCGCTGCCTGTATTACGGCACTGACACTTTCCGGGCTTTCCACCAGAAGATTTGCATTTGAAGCATTTCTTCCAACGGACAAAAAGGAAAGACAGGCAGTCCTGGGTGAGCTTGTAGATGAGACAAGAACGATGATCGTTTACGAAGCACCGCACCGTCTGGTGAGAACCTTGAGAGAGCTTGGAGAAGTTCTAGGTGGGGACAGACATCTGACTGTGTGCCGGGAACTTACAAAAAAGCATGAGACTGTATTTCGCACCACATTTGCGGAAGCGGTTTCCTATTACGAGAGCAACGATCCGAAGGGGGAGTGTGTGCTTGTGATCGAGGGGAAGAGCCGGGAGAGCATTTTACAGGAGGAGCGCGCAAAATGGGAAGAAATGACGGTTCAGGAGCATATGGATTACTATATGAACCAGGGAATCGATAAGAAAGAAGCCATGAAAAAGGTGGCAAAAGACCGCGGAGTCGGAAAGAGGGACATTTATAAAGAACTGCTGTAAGGCTTTCGTCAATTTGTACACCTTCTTGAAAAATCTTTGTTCAACCCGGTCATAGACCGACGATGTAAAAAAAGATATACTTTATTTCAGAAACAAGAACAGCGACAGCGTGTGTAAGAATCGCACAAAGATTTAGGAGGAAAAATAAATGGCAAGCTTATCATTAAAGCATATTAACAAAACATATCCGAACGGATTTGAAGCAGTTAAAGATTTCAACCTTGAAATTGAAGATAAAGAATTTATCATTTTTGTAGGACCATCTGGATGTGGTAAATCTACTACACTTCGTATGGTTGCAGGTCTGGAAGAGATCACAAGCGGTGAACTCAAGATCGGTGACAAAGTGGTAAATGATGTAGAACCAAAAGACAGAGATATCGCGATGGTATTCCAGAACTATGCTCTGTACCCACATATGACTGTATATGATAACATGGCATTCGGACTTAAATTAAGAAAAGTTCCGAAACCGGAGATTGATAAGATGGTTCGTGAAGCAGCTAAGATCCTTGACCTTGAACCACTGCTTGACCGTAAACCAAAAGCTCTTTCAGGTGGACAGAGACAGCGTGTTGCTATGGGACGTGCAATCGTTCGTAACCCGAAGGTATTCCTTATGGATGAACCACTTTCCAACCTGGATGCTAAACTTCGTGGACAGATGCGTATCGAGATTTCCAAACTTCATCAGAGACTTGGTACAACAATCATCTACGTAACACATGACCAGACAGAAGCTATGACACTGGGAACCAGAATCGTAGTTATGAACGCAGGTGTTGTTCAGCAGGTAGATACACCACAGGTACTTTATGATACCCCATGCAACCTCTTCGTTGCAGGATTCATCGGATCACCACAGATGAACTTCCTTGATGCTGTATGCCAGAAGAAGGGTGACAAAGTTGTCCTCAAAGTTGGACCGGCTGATATTGAACTTCCACCGTCAAAAGCAAAGAAACTTATCGATGGAGGATATGAAGGAAAGACTGTTGTCCTTGGAATCCGTCCGGAAGATGTACATGATGAGCAGATGTTTATCACATCTTCACCGAATACAGTTATTCAGGCTAAGATCCGTGTATATGAAATGCTTGGTGCTGAAGTTTATCTCCACTTCGATTATGAAGGAGCTACAATGACAGCCCGTGTTGATCCTAGAACAACAGCAAGAACAGGGGATACAGTTACATTTGCATTCGATGCTGAAAAGATCCATGTGTTCGACAAAGAGACAGAAAAGACAATTACAAACTAAGATATGAAATTATTTGCCGGAGTTTCCGATTTTGGAGACTCCGGTTAAAATTTTCTTGACAATCGGGCTATTCGTGGTATATAGTTACGTTAATAAAGGGGAGTAACCTACGCAAGGGAATCCGCGTTTGTGGTGTCGTCAGTACGGTGGAAGCATCCGGTACCACAAGAAAATGGTGAGACTTTTATTGCATTATTTGTTGTGCAATAAGGGTTTCTTTTTTTGTACATTTTTATCGAAAGAGAGCTTCGTTGCATAAGAAATTCAGGAATGTGAATACTCAGAAACAGGAGGCGGAAAGGATGAAAGAAATTTATCAGTCATCGGTAAAAGAAGTGCTTGGACAGATGGGAAGCAGAGAAGAGGGACTTACGATAAAAGAAGTGGAAAAGTCCCGTGAAAAATGTGGATGGAATGAGCTTGCGGAGGGAAAGAAAAAAAGTGTGCTGCAGATTTTTTTGGAGCAGTACAAGGATTTCTTGGTGATTATCCTGATTGCATCGGCGATTATTTCAGGAATTTTAGGAGACGCAGAAAGTGCGGCAGTTATTGTGATCGTCATTACAATGAATGCGATTTTGGGAACCGTGCAGACGGTAAAAGCAGAGCAGTCGCTTCAGAGCCTGAAAAAGCTTTCAGGACCGGAGGCGAAGGTTCTCAGGAATGGTACAGTGACACCGATTCCGGCAAGAGAACTGGTAGTTGGAGATGTGATCCTTCTGGAAGCCGGGGATTATGTTCCGGCAGACGGACGACTGATCGAGAACGCAAGTCTGAAGATCGATGAAAGTGCACTGACCGGGGAAAGTCTTGCAGTTGAGAAGAGCCTGGATGAAATCGAAGAGGAAGTGCCGCTTGGTGACCGGAACAATATGTTATTTTCGGGAAGCTTTGTTACTTACGGACGTGGAAGAGCCGTTGTGACAAGTGTAGGTATGCAGACAGAAGTCGGAAAGATTGCCGGACTTTTGAAAGCAACATCTGAAAAGCAGACTCCGCTTCAGGTGAATCTGGAAGAGTTCGGAAAGAAGCTTTCGGTTCTGATCCTGGTATTTTGCGGAATCTTATTTGGAATCAGTGTATTTCGTGGAGAAAATATCGGAAGCGCGTTTATGTTTGCAGTAGCACTTGCGGTTGCAGCAATCCCGGAGGCATTAAGTTCAATTGTAACAATCGTTCTTTCTTTCGGAACGCAGAAGATGGCCAAGGAGCATGCAATCATTCGAAAACTGCAGGCGGTAGAAGGTCTTGGAAGTGTCTCCGTGATCTGTTCGGATAAAACCGGAACTCTCACGCAGAATAAGATGACTGTTGAAGATTATTATATAGAAGGCAGAAGAATCCGGGCAGATGAGATCGATATGGTAGATCCGGCACAGAGATTTCTGCTTGATTGCAGCATTTTAT
Source organism: Coprococcus sp. AM11-30B (assembly GCF_027674365.1). Lineage (NCBI taxonomy): Bacteria > Bacillati > Bacillota > Clostridia > Lachnospirales > Lachnospiraceae > Coprococcus > Coprococcus sp. AM11-30B. The sequence continues at coordinate 64,092 of NZ_JAQDVB010000007.1, forward strand.
GTAACGATTCTACCAATGAAAATGGAGTGGAAATCGGAGATCCGACAGAGACAGCGCTGATCAATCTGGGAAGCCGCTATGGAGTGGAAGCTGCAGAAGTAAGAGAAAGTTATCCAAGAGAAGATGAGATTCCATTTGACAGTGACCGGAAAATGATGTCGACGCTTCACCGGATAGACGGCGAAAACCGGATGATCGTCAAAGGTGCGGTTGACCGTCTCCTGGATCTGACAGACCGGATCTGGACAGAAAATGGAATACGGGAGATTACAAAAGAAGATAAAGAAAAGATTCAGAGCCAGAATCAGGAATTTTCAATGGAAGGTCTTCGAGTGCTGGCATTTACCTTCCGGGAGATTCCGGAAGAACATCTGCTGACCGCAGAGGATGAGGACCATCTGGTATTTCTCGGAATGATCGCGATGATGGATCCGCCGAGGGAAGAGTCAAAAGCTGCAGTAGAAGAATGTATCAAAGCAGGCATCCGTCCGGTGATGATCACGGGAGACCATAAGATCACGGCAGCAGCGATCGCAAAACGGATCGGCATTTTAAAGGATTTATCCGAAGCCTGTGAGGGCGCGGAGATTGAAAATATGAGTGACGAGGAGTTGCGGGGATTTGTCCCGAAGATTTCTGTCTATGCAAGGGTTTCGCCGGAACATAAGATCCGGATCGTCCGTGCATGGCAAGAGCGTGGAAATATTGTATCGATGACCGGCGACGGTGTCAACGATGCACCGGCTCTTAAGCAGGCAGATATAGGTGTTGCAATGGGAGTAACCGGAACAGAAGTTGCCAAAGATGCAGCGGCGATGGTACTTACAGACGATAATTTTGCCACAATTGTAAAAGCAGTGGAAAACGGACGAAACTTATACCGTAATATCAAGTATGCGATCCAGTTTCTGTTATCGGGAAACTTCGGTGCAATTCTCGCTGTTTTATATGCATCGATCGCAGGACTCCCGGTTCCGTTTGCACCGGTTCATCTGCTTTTTATCAACCTGCTGACTGATAGTCTCCCGGCAATTGCACTGGGAGTAGAACCGCATACCAGTGATGTGATGAATGAGAAGCCAAGACCGGCAGATGAGTCGATCCTGACAAAAGATTTCCTGTCAAAGATTGGTCTGGAAGGACTGGTGATCGGTGTAATGACGATGATCAGTTTCCTGACAGGATATCATCAGGACGGTGCACTTCTTGGAAGTACTTATGCATTTGGAACGCTCTGTCTTGCACGGCTGTTTCACGGATATAACTGTAAATCAGATCATCCGGTGATTTTTACCAAACGGTTTTTCAATAATAAATGGATGCAGGGCGCATTTGCACTGGGCGCAATTCTGATCACGGCTGTACTTACAATTCCGGGGCTGCATCAGGTGTTCAAAGTAGAAACATTGAACTTTGAACAGCTTGGGACTGTCTACCTGTATGCATTTGCCTGTTTTCCGATCATACAGCTTCTGAAGTGGGTACGTGGAAAATTATCTGAGTAACAATATGGGAAAATGCTTACTGGTTGTAAAGGGATTAACCATAAATATATTGTAGTAGAATGGAGAAAATAGTGGATTTTAGTAAATTATCTATAAAAAAAATCCGGGAACTGATCGTATTTACAGCGCTGATCATAGTTGCATTGTGGAAATTTGATGTGGTTCTCGGCGTGATCAAGGCGGTATGGGGGATTATTTTCCCCTTCGCTCTTGGCGGTGCGATCGCGTTTGTGATCAATGTTCCGATGAGCTTTCTGGAGAAAAAATTATTTGGAAAGGCAAAAGAGAAAGGAAGTAAGGCGGCAGAAAAGCTTGCAAGACCGATCAGTCTTCTTCTTACGATCGTACTGGTAGTGGGGGTGATCGTGCTTGTCATGTTCGGTCTGATTCCGCAGCTTACGGCAACAATTGGAAGTCTGATGAACAGTATTGCAGAATTTATTCCGCAGATGCAGAGTTGGGTACGGGAATTTACACACAATAACCGGGAAATCATGGATCTTGTGAACCAGGTGGAGTTCAATCCGAATAAGGCAATCCAGTGGGGGATGAGTATTCTCGGAAATGGTGCGGGAAATTTTATGAATACAACGATGACAGCAGTTGGCTCCATCGTCAGTGGAGTTACTACATTTTTTATTGCCTTTTCCTTTGCCTGCTATATTCTTTTCCAGAAAGAAAAACTGCATGTGCAGGTGAGAAAAGTGTTTTTCGCGTTTATTCCAAAACGAAAAGCAGAAGTGATTCTTGAAGTTTGTTCCCTGACCTACCGTACCTTCGCGAACTTCCTTACCGGACAGTGTCTGGAAGCAGTCATTCTCGGAAGTATGTTTGTAATTACATTAAGCATACTGAAAATGCCATATGCCCTGTTGATTGGAATCATCATATCCTTCACAGCCCTGATCCCAATCTTCGGAGCTTTCATCGGCTGCGTACTCGGCTGCCTCCTGATCTTCATGGTGAGCCCGAAACAGGCAATCCTTTTCATCCTCGTATTTCTGATCCTCCAGCAGATTGAAGGTAACCTGATTTACCCACATGTAGTCGGCAGCTCCGTAGGTCTTCCTTCCATCTGGGTTCTCGCTGCAGTCACCATCGGCGGCAACCTTCTGGGAATCGTAGGAATGCTCGTCTTCATCCCGCTGGTATCCGTACTCTACACCCTCTTCCGGGAATATGTGTATTTGCGTTTGAAAAAACAACACATTAAGAAAGTGACGAAAACTGAAGTAGAAGAGTATACCCAAGAAGAAATTGACAAAATGAAAGAACTATATGAAAAAGAGCACCCTGAAAAATGTCTTGAATAAGGAAGCAATTTCATACATATAAATGTATTGAAATCGCAGCAAAAGCCTGCAACTTTGAGATGCAATCTCAAAGAGCAGGCTTTTCGACTCCTCATTTATAGTTTGGCGGAAAAGTATGACTTGTAGAATGTCAGCCGGGCGGAAAATAAATTGTGTTCAAATTCAATTTTTTGTGCAATGGAGACGAAACTCAGGAATCGTGAAAGCCATTGCTGAACACGATTCTCGCTCTAAGAGGTTCGTCGGAATGGTTTGCACAATTTGAATTTGAACACAATTTATTTTCCACCCGGCGTCCCCTTTCCCAACGTTTCCCCCATCCAAGAAAGGAGAAAAAATGCTCAACTACCTGTGGTCGGGAATGATTCTTATTGGCATCCTTTTTGCCGCTTTCTCCGGCAAAATGCCGGACATCACCACCGCCGCCTTAGATTCCTCCAAAGAAGCCGTCACCCTTTGCATCACGATGATGGGCGTCATGTCCTTTTGGACCGGACTCATGGAAATCGCAGAAAAATCCGGCATCCTGAAAACGGCAGCCGTCCGCCTTTCCCCTCTGATCCATTTCCTCTTTCCAGAACTTCCAAAGGATTATCCGGCAGAAAAACCAATTGCAGCAAACATCATTGCAAATGTACTCGGACTTGGCTGGGCGGCAACTCCGGCAGGTCTTGAAGCAATGGAAGAGCTTCAGAAGCTGGAAGAAGACCGCCGCCTTGGAAAAGCGGCAGGACCGGTAAGAAAAAGAGGCGTTGCAAGCAATGAGATGTGTACCTTCCTGATCGTAAATATTTCTTCACTGCAGCTGATCCCGGTGTCGGTGATCGCCTACCGGAGCCAGTACGGAAGCGTGAATCCGACAGCCGTTGTTGGACCTGGGATTGCGGCAACGGCGGTCAGTACCGGGGCGGCGATTTTGTTTTGTAGGATAATGGACCGGAAAAGCTAGAATTTTTGTAGCTTTTTGTAACATACCTTGACTAAAGTACAAAAAAACGCTATAATCAATATCACGGCAAAGCTTTAAACCATTGAAGTTTAAACCGCTAAAGTTTAAAGCTGTAAAGCCAAAACGGAAAAAGTTTGTTCGAAAAGAACATAGATGGAGGTATGTTATTATGAAAGCAAGAAAAATTTTAGCAGTATCACTTACTGCAGCAATGACACTGGCACTTGCTGCCTGTGGCGGAAGTTCATCAGACAAAGAATCTTCTTCAAAGGATTCATCAGACAAGGTATATAAGATCGGTATCTGCCAGCAGCTTGAGCATGCAGCTCTTGACGAGGCAACCAAAGGATTTGAAGAAGCCTGTGAAGAAAAATTCGGAAAAGACAAAGTGAAGTTCGATCTTCAGAACGGACAGGGCGAACAGGCAAACTGCGCAACCATCGTAAACAATTTTGTGGCAGACAATGATGACTTGATCCTTGCAAATGCAACAACTGCTCTTCAGTGTGCAGCAGCTGCAACAAGCACGATCCCGATTCTTGGAACATCTGTTACAGATTATGCAACTGCTCTTGATATTTCTGACTGGACAGGATCAACAGGTATGAACATTTCAGGAACCTGTGACCTTGCACCGATCGATGAACAGGAAGCAATGCTTAAAGAGCTCCTTCCGGATGCAAAAACAGTAGGTATCCTTTACTGTTCAGCAGAACCGAACTCAGCATACCAGGCGAAGAAGTTTGAGGAAGCACTTGAAAAAGATGGAATCAAGTATAAAGAATACACAGCAGCAGATTCTAATGAAATCCAGTCTGTAGTGACAAGTGCAGTAGATGAGTGCGACGCACTTTACATCCCAACTGATAATACAATGGCATCTAACACAGAGATTATCAACAATATCTGTCTTCCGGCAAAAGTACCGGTAATCGCAGGTGAACAGGGAATCTGTGAAGGCTGTGGTATTGCAACTCTTTCTATCAGCTACTATGACATCGGATACAGAGCAGGTGAAATGGCTTACGATATCCTTGTAAATGGAAAAGATATCTCAACCATGGATATTGAAAGTGCACCGAATGTTACAAAGATGTATAACAAAACAATTTGTGACGAACTCGGAATCACTGTTCCGGACGATTACGAAGCAATTGAGGAATAATCAGTATAGAAAGAGGCAAGAACAATGTATTTAGCAGCTTTAGATCCGATGTCTCTTGTGCGTGCACTTCCGGGAAATGTAGCGCAGGGGATCATCTGGGGAATTATGGCGCTTGGCGTTTATATCACCTTCCGCATTCTGGATTTTGCGGATCTGACGGTTGACGGATCGTTAGCTACAGGTGGAGCAGTTGCAGTTATGCTGATCCGCGGCGGTATGAATCCGGCACTGGCACTTCTTTTCGCATTTCTGGCAGGTATGGCAGCCGGATTTGTGACAGGTATTTTACATACGTTTTTTGGAATTCCGGGCATTCTGTCCAGTATTCTGACGCAGATCGGACTTTACTCGGTGAATCTCGGAATCATGGGAAAATCCAATCAGGCAGTCAATGTTATGCAGTATAAATTGGTTGCATCTCTTCGTTATGTGACCGGCGAAGGAAGTGAACTGTTTTTTGTAAAACTGATCGTGGCAGCACTTATCCTGATCGCAATTATTTACTGGTTCTTTGGAACTGAGCTTGGTGCATCGATCCGTGCAACCGGATGTAATCCGCAGATGGCAAGTGCACAGGGAATCAATACAGGCTTTACAAAGGTTCTGGCGCTTATGATCTCCAACGGACTTGTGGGACTTTCCGGTGGGATTTACGCACAATACCAGGGAGCAGCCGATGTTAATATGGGACGTGGTGCCATTGTAATCGGACTTGCAGCCGTTATCATCAGCGAAGTTATTTTTGGGAAATTCTGTGCAGGCAGAAAAGCAGCCTTTGCATTTACACTTGGAGCAATCTTTATCGGAGCGATTATTTACTATATTGTAATCGCACTGGTATTGTGGCTGAAGATGCCTTCTGATTATATGAAACTGTTCTCAGCGGTAGTGGTTGCATGCTTCCTTGCAGTTCCGTACATGAAGGGTAAATATTTTACAAAGAAACGGAGGACTGCATAATGGGATATATGTTGGAAATCCAGAATATTCATAAAACCTTTAATCCGGGAACGATCAATGAAAAGGTCGCACTTAACGGAGTGAATCTGAACCTCAATCCGGGTGATTTCGTGACTATCATCGGTGGAAATGGTGCAGGAAAATCCACCACACTGAATGCGATCGCAGGAGTGTGGTCTGTAGACGAAGGAAAGATCATCATTGACGGAGTGGATATTACAAAGCTTTCAGAGCATAAAAGAGCACTTTATCTGGGAAGAGTTTTCCAGGATCCGATGACTGGAACTGCGGCAACTATGTCGATTGAAGAAAATATGGCGATCGCAGCCAGACGTGGCGAGCGCAGAGGTCTTGGATGGGGCATTACGAAAAAAGAGCGGGAACGCTATAAAGAAGCCCTGAAAGAACTTGATCTTGGACTGGAAGACCGTCTGAGCAGTAAAGTCGGACTTCTTTCTGGTGGACAGCGACAGGCGATCACTCTTTTGATGGCGTCTCTTAAAAAGCCAAAGCTTTTACTTCTGGACGAGCATACTGCAGCACTTGACCCGAAAACTGCAGCGAAGGTACTTGCCATCTCTGATAAGATCATTCAGGAGCATCAGCTTACTGCAATGATGGTAACACATAATATGAAAGATGCCATCGCGCACGGCAACCGCCTGATCATGATGCATGAAGGAAAAATTATCTACGATGTATCAGGAGAAGAGAAGAAGAATCTGAAGGTTGCAGATCTGCTGGCGAAGTTTGAAGAAGTCAGCGGCGGCGAGTTTGCGAATGACCGGATGATGTTGTCGTAGAGAATAATTTAAAAATGAAATAATAGTAGAAAACAGGAACGAGGTTTTACGATTGATGTAGAGCCTCGTTTTTTTGCACGTCTTGTTTAAATGTACTATAAAAAAACTGAGCGGATTCTGAAATACTATAAAATTATAGAGAATACCTATTAGTAATACAGGATAGAAATTATCAATTGGACTTATAAATAGAGTAGTAGTACAATAGAAAAAACAGCAACATGTCGAATGTCGACAATGTTATATTATTAGGAGGTTTACAATGAAGAAGAAAGTACTCAGCGCTTTACTTTGTGCAGCTATGGCAGTTTCTATGCTTGCCGGATGCGGCGGATCAAAGTCAGACAGCAAAGAAGCTGACAAGAGCGCAACAGAATCAACAAAAGCAGCAAGTGATACATTTACATTTGCAATCGGTGGGGACACAGGTAATACACTGAATCCGATTACTGCAGATGACCGATGGGGACTTATGACATGTCATATGGTTTATTCACCTGCGTACTATATTTACCAGGATGGAACAATCGACTGGATTCTTGCAGAAAGCATGGATGCGTCAGAAGATGGTAAAGTTTATACGATGAAGTTAAAAGAAGGATTAAAGTGGAGCGATGGAGAACCGTTAACAGCAGATGATATTGTATTTACTTTTAATTCTATTAACGATATGAAGCAAAATCTTTATGTAGGTGGGGAACCGATCAAAGTTGAGAAAGTAGATGATACTACAGTAACATTTACACTTGCAGAACCAAGTGCTTCTGTAGTAGAACTTCTGTCGGCAGAGACATTTATTGTTCCAAAGCATATCTTTGAAGGAAAAGGAAGCTTTGACGTGAATATGCTTGAAGATAAAGTTGTTGGATCTGGTCCATATATGCTTGAAGAATATAAGACAGGTGAACATCTTAAATTTGTGAAGAATCCGAACTACGCAAACGGAGAAGCAAATATTGATACAGTTGTATATAGAATTATTGAAAATTCTGATACAGCAGGTCTTGCACTTCAGAAACAGGAAGTAGATGCACTGAGCGTAACTGTTGATCAGGTTGACACATTTGAAGGTGATGACAACTTTACCGTTTCAAAATACAGCGAAGGTCGTGTTTCTTATCTGAGACTGAACTCTGTTGCACCGAGTATGAAAGACAAAGATTATCGTGAAGGAATCTTCAGAGCTCTTAATCGTGATGAAATCATGACTGCAGCATTTACAAGTGAAGATTATTACAAATTAGGATATACGTTCCTTCCGTACTCAAGCAGCTACTACACAGAAGACGGAGTTGAAAAGTGGGATCAGGATATAGATAAAGCTAAGAAGCTGACTGCAAATGGTGCAAAATCCTTAAAACTCTGCTATGTTGAGGAAAGCACAGAACAGAAAAATGAAGCACTTACAATCCAGGCTGAATTAAAAGCAGTTGGTATTGATGTTGAGTTGTGTGGTGTGAACCAGGCCGCATACATGAGTGCAGCTTATGATCCGGAATCTACAGATTATGATATGTTCCTTGGAGCATACGTAATGGGTATCGACCCGGATACATTTGCACCGCTGTTTGATTCAACAAAAGATGATATGATGAACTTCCACAATGCAGACATTGATGCAAAATTCAATGAAGCAGCTACAACTCTTGATGATTCTAAGAGAAAAGAGCTGTATAGCGAACTTCAGGTTTTGGTATCGGAAGAAGCACTTCAGTATCCAATGGGTACAAGTATGAAGACAGTTGTTACAACTGCTCGTGTTGGAGGACTTGATGATGCACAGTTCGTACCGATTTATACATTCGGAGATGTATCAAAATTAACTTTAAAATAATGGATGACGGGGAGGAGGGTTAATAAGCCTCCTCCCTTTTTTAGCAGAAACTATATTTGGAGGAAGAGGAATGAAATATATTGTAAAACGTATTTTACAGGCAATTCCATTACTGCTTATCATTACATTTATCTGCTTTATGCTGATCAATCTTGCGCCGTATGATGCAATTGATTCAATTACGACACCGGATATGACAAAACAGGAGATAGAGGCAAAGCGAGAAGCGTATGGACTAAATGATCCTGTAATTGTTCAGTATGGAAGATGGCTTGGGAATATCTGCCGGGGTGAATTTGGTTATTCACTGAGATCCAGAACAAGCATTTCTTATGATCTTAAGAGCAGAATTCCGTCTACGATCAAACTGGTGTTGCCGTCATATCTGACAGCTTTTTTACTGGCAATCGTATTAGGACTGGTTGCCGGAAGTCATAAGAATCAGTGGCAGGATAAGCTGATCGATGGAATCTGTTCCATCGGAATTGCGACACCAACTTTCTGGTTTGCGATGATCATCATGTTTTTCTTTGGTTATAAGTTAGAGCTGTTCCCTCTGATGGGAATGCATACGATTGGAAAAGAAGATTCTATTCTGGATTTTCTGCAGCATTTTATTATGCCGTATGTAGTTCTTACTGTTGGATTTATCCCTGATCTGACCAGATATGTGCGTGGCTCTACAATTGGGCAGCTGAAAGAAGATTATGTAATTGTGCAGAAGTCATTTGGCGCAAGCAAAGCAGAAATTTTGTTCAAGCATGTCAGCAAGAATGTCCTTCTTCCGCTGATTACCAAACTTGGTATGGCGCTTCCGATGCTTGTAACCGGAGCGGTTATTACAGAGACGATCTTCTCATGGCCGGGTATCGGACCTTATTTTGTAAGTGCAGTACAGGCAATGGATTATCCGATCGTTATGAGTATTCTTGTGCTTTCAGGAACCCTTGTTATTCTCGGAAATCTGTTATCGGATATTTTATATTGTGTGACAGATCCTCGAATTAAGTCAATGAAATAGAGGGGGGTAAAGATGAAAAAGAAGAACAGAAGACTTGAGAATGTAAAATATGAGTTTAAACATAATAAGCTGGCTATTTTTGCGGCGGTATATTTGATTGCAATTATTTTAGTCAGTGTTTTTGTTGTATTCAGCAGTGTAGATCCGGATGCTCTTGACGTAGCGCATAAACTGCAGTCACCGTCATCTGCACACTGGTTTGGAACAGATGAGCTGGGACGGGATTATTTTATCCGTGTATTATACGGTGGACGTGTATCACTGGTTGTTGGGGTACTGGCGATGCTGACTTCGATTGTAATTGGTGTAACCGTTGGTATGGTAGCGGGCTATTTTGGCGGAATTGTGGATAATATTCTGATGCGTATTGTTGATGTGTTCAGTTCTATTCCATGGATCATTATGGTAACCGTTGTCGGACTGTTATTTAAGAAAGGTCTTGTATCTATTATTATTGTAATTGGTCTGTTCAGCTGGATGGAAATTGCCAGACTGGTGCGTTCGGAAGTGCTTTCTGCAAAAGAGAGGGAGTATGTGCAGTACGCAGATTTTATCGGAATTCCTTCTGGAAAGGTTATCATGTCACACGTATTTCCGACCGTATTTCCAACGATCATCACAGCAGCAACAGCGCAGATAGCAAGTGCGATCATGGTAGAAAGTTCACTTAGCTTCCTGGGACTTGGTGTTGCGGCACCGATGTCCAGCTGGGGAAGTCTGCTCCAGAGCTCACAGCAGTATCTTCAGAAGGCACCTTATATGGCAGTTCTGCCGGGCATTCTGATCATTCTGACCGTGTATTCTTTCAATAAATTAGGGGATGTACTTCGTGTGTTTGTAGAACCGAGAATTACAGCAGGTGATAAAGATGAGTAAGAAGAATGTATTAAATGTAAAAAATATGAATGTTTCTTTTAAAAGTCATGGACAGGAAGTAAAGGCTGTAAGAGGAGTCAGCTTCAGCGTAGATCAGGGTGAAATCGTAGGTCTGGTTGGAGAATCCGGAAGTGGAAAATCTGTAACCATGAAAGCAGTTATGGGGATTCTGCCAGACAACGCAGAAAGAACTGCTGAGTCTATCTTTTTAAATGAAAGAGAATTAAAAGATCTGTCGGATGAAGAATGCAGAAAGGTCCGTGGAAAAGAGATGACCATGATTTTCCAGGATCCGATGACCGCACTGAATCCACTGAAGAAAATCGGAAGCCAGATCGAGGAAGTTATTATCCGGCAGAAAAAATGTTCTAAGAATGAAGCGAAAGAAAAAGCATTAGAAATGCTGAAGAAAGTAGGTATCCCGAATCCGGAAGTCAGACTCGGACAGTATCCACATGAATTTTCGGGCGGTATGCGCCAGAGAGTTCTGATCGCGATGGCACTTGCCTGCGAACCGGAGCTGCTGATCGCAGACGAACCGACGACAGCACTTGATGTTACGATTCAGGCGCAGATTCTGGATCTTTTACATGAACTGAAGGATGAATTCCATACTTCGATCATGCTGATCACACATGATATGGGTGTAGTAGCAACTGTCTGCAGTAAGGTTATCATTATGTATGGTGGTCTGGTGATGGAGAGCGGTACGGTTGAAGAAGTATTTTATGAACCAAAGCATCCATATACAAAGGCACTTCTGAAAGCAATTCCTTCACTGGATCTGAAAGAAGGCGAGCGTTTACAGTCTATTCCGGGACTTCCGCCGTCACTGATCGATCCTCCGAAAGGATGTCCGTTCGCGGAACGCTGTGAGTATGCAACTGAAAGATGTAAAAATGAGAAACCAGAGTATACCGAATTTACAGAAACACACAGAGCAATGTGCTTTTTAAATGAGTAAGGTGGGGAGATAGATGAATAAAGAAATATTAATATCTGCAACGGATTTGAAGAAGTATTTCCCGGTTCATAAATTTATGGGCGGTAAGCAGTATGTAAAAGCGGTAGACGGTGTAAGCCTTGAAATCAATAAAGGTGAAACTTTTGGTCTGGTTGGAGAATCAGGCTGTGGAAAATCAACACTGGAACGTACCCTGATCCGTATGTATGATATCACAGATGGAAAAGTAACCTATAAAGGAAAAGATATTACAAATGAAAAAGCGAAGAATCTGCAGTGGATGAAGGATGAAGTGCAGATCATTTTCCAGGATCCGTATTCTGCTTTAAATCCATTCTGGAATGTTCGCGAAATTATCAATGAACCTCTTAAAAAAGCCGGAATGGAAGAGAAAGAGGCAGAAGAAAGAATTGAATATTTATTAAATAAAGTTGGAATGTCAAAAGCAGATATGGATAAATTCCCGTATGAATTTTCCGGTGGACAAAGACAGAGAATCGGAATCGCAAGAGCACTTTCAGTTAATCCGGAATTCATTGTATGTGATGAGCCGATCGCAGCACTTGATGTATCGATCCAGGCACAGGTCGTCAATATGCTGGAAGATCTGCAAAACGAATTCGGTCTGACGTATCTTTTTGCAGCACATGACCTTTCAATGGTACGTTACATCAGTACCCGAATCGGAGTTATGTATCTTGGAACATTGGTTGAGGTGGCAGAGAGCAATGAACTTTATACCAATCCGATGCATCCGTACACAAAGGCACTGCTTTCCGCAATTCCGATCGTGGATCCGTTAAAAGCAAGAGAACATAAAAGAATCCAGCTCAAAGGCGAGCTGCCAAGTCCGATGAATATCCCGGAGGGCTGCCGTTTTGTGACTCGTTGTCCATATGCGACAGAAGCCTGTAAAAACGGTGTCCCGAAACTCCAGGAGATTTCCAAAGGACATTCCGTTGCATGCCATAGGGCGAAAGAAATCTTGTAAAGAAAATTGACATAAAAGTGTAAAGATGCTAGTATAATAAATAGAAAAGGTGCTACCGATGACGGTTCGCCTGATATTATTTGGTTATTAAAAATAACCGCTCATGTTTTCTCAGGACGATGGGCGGTTATTTTTGCGTCTTGGAATCATGCTTTCCACGCACATACCCAAGACTGTAAAAAGTCGCACACAGTGAAATAGCACCTTGAACTTATGGTAACAAACATAAAGAAGAAAATCAATATAAAATAAAATGACAGAATTGTCTAATCCATCAACTGCAATTCATACAATTTTTTATACAACCCATCCTTCGCCAGCAGCTCCTGATGGGTTCCGGATTCTTTTATTTCCCCGTGATGCATCACAATAATTTTATCTGCATGCTGGATCGTAGAAAGCCGGTGTGCGACCATGATCGTAGTTCTTCCATCCATCAGCCGTGCAAGTGCCTGTGTGATCAGTGTTTCGGTTTCTGTATCGATGTTGGCAGTTGCTTCATCGAGAACAAGGATCTTCGGATCATAAGCAAGTGTCCGTGCGAAGGACAAAAGCTGGCGCTGACCGGCAGATAGAGTACTTCCGCGCTCTGTGACCGGCTCATCATATCCGTGCGGCAGTTTCTGAATAAATGGATCTGCATTTACAATTTCGGCAGCCCGTCTGACAGCGTCCGGTGAGATTTCTTCATTATTCAGCGAGATATTACTTTTGATGTCTCCGGTGAAGATGAAGACATCCTGCTGAACCTGACCAATCGCACCGCGGAGCACATCCAGATCAATTTCATGAATATCAATCCCATCAATCAGGATCTGTCCCTTCTGGATATCAAAATATCTTCCGATCAGATTTAAAATTGTAGATTTTCCTGCCCCGGTAGCGCCGACAAAAGCAGCCTTTTCACCCGGATGGATTACAAAATTCACATCTTTTAAAATATAATTTTCCTCTTCGTAGGCAAACCAGACATGGCGGAATTCAATTTCACCAAGAATATTGACCGGAGCCGGATCGGCCGGAGATACGATCTCTGGTTTTACATCAAGAACACTGAAAATCTTTTCTGCGGAAGCAATGGAAGACTGCAGGGTTCCAAGCTGTTCGGAAAGCTCTTGGATTGGCTCGAAAAAGGAGCTGATGTAGGTGATAAACACGAACAGAGTTCCGAGAGAAAGATTTCCATTTAACACAGAAAGGCTTCCGGTTCGGATAACAAGGATCATGGCAATGACCGAAACCATATAGATTGAAGGCCGGAAGATCGCAAAAGTCATGATCTCGCGGAAATTGGCACGGTACAGTTCCATAGATTTGCCTTCAAATTCACTGTATTTCTCTTTTTCGCGTGCAAAGATCTGGATCAGCTTCATACCGGAAATATGTTCGGACAGGAAGGTGTTCAGCTCTGTGATTTTATTTCTTGTGATCTGGTAAGCTTTTCTGGAGAGATGCCGGAAAACAAAAGTCAGGATTGCAACCAGAGGTAAAAGCAGGAAGGATATACCTGCCATTTTCACATTAATTGAGAGCATGACAACAGCGTAACCAATAATCTTTACAACGTTTTTAAAAAGTTTCACAAGAATGGTGGAAAACAGTTCGTTGACTGCTTCAGTATCGTTAGATACACGTGTTACGAGCTTTCCAACCGGTGTTATATTGAAAAAAGAAAGTGACAGGCTGTGTATATGTGTAAATGTTTCTTCACGCAGTTTGTACACAATCTGCTGGCCCATCTTCTGCAAAAGCCAGGTGTCGGCAAGGTTCAGGAAAAATCCGCTAAAAAGCAGCAGAAGAAACAGAATTCCGGCTTTTAGGATCCCCTTAAAATCATTTTGTCTTAAAACCTTCAGATCATTGGAAGTAAGCTTCTGGGCACCTTCTCTGACATAACTTTTTAAAACAGATGTATCGGCATTTTGCAGTGCAGTACATTCAGAGCGGGTGAGATTTTCTGCCATGTAATAGTGATCCTTCCAGAGAAAAATCTGATAAAAGGAAGCAGAGTCCGCCGTGGATACTGCCTGGTTGCGCGACAATACAAGACCGTTCCAGTTTATAGCGTCCGGAGCGGAAACGTCAGCTTCTACATACGGATGATAATAACCATTGATATACTGGTCGATTGCATTTCCGATGATGATCGGGCGGTAAAGTTCCACAGCAATGATGAAGAGAACCAGGACAGTTGCCAGGGTCATTACCCATTTATGCGGTTTTAGATAACTTAAAAGTCGTTTCATCTTATGGCGACCTCCTGTTCTCCAATGGAAGCTTCCAACTGTTGCTTTTCAAACATATCTTTATAAATACCATTTTTCTGAATCAGTTCGGTGTGTGTTCCAAGCTCTTTCATTTTCCCGTTTTCAAGTACCATGATCAGATCGGCATGCTGTACTGTGGAAATGCGGTGTGCGATCAGGATCGTTGTTTTCCCTTTACGATCGTCCCTGAGATTATGCAGGATATGTTCTTCCGTATCGGTGTCGACAGCGGAAAGGGAGTCATCAAGAATCAGGATCGGCGCATTTTTCATCAGGGCGCGGGCGATGGAGCTGCGCTGTTTCTGACCGCCGGAAAGCGTAACGCCACGTTCGCCGACGATCGTATCATAGTTGTCAGGAAAATTTGCAATATTATCGTGAATGCAGGCTGATTTTGCTGCGGCGATAATACGGCTCATATCCTGTGACTTTGTGCCGAATGCAATATTTGCTTTCAGAGTATCGGAAAAAAGAAAATTATCCTGTGGTACATAAGCAATATTTTCACGCAGAGTTTTCAGCGGAATTGTGTTGATATCATGGTCATCCAGATAAATCATGCCTGGCTCGGTGTTGTAAAGCCGGAGCAGGAGATTGACCAGAGTGGACTTTCCGTTGCCGGTGCGCCCGATGATGGCAAGGGTTGTCCCGGATGGGATGTCCAGATTGATATCATGCAGTACCGGAGAAGTATTTCCAAGGTGTGCAAAGGTCAGGTGGTTAAAACGGATATCCCCGTGCAGGGTGTCTAAAGTCGTGACAGAAGCAGTATCTTTTACATTTGTCTGCGCTTCCAGAATTTCCTGTACACGACGGATGGATGCAGTTCCCTGGGAAAACATGACGGCAGCTTCGGAACAGGCGAGCATCGGCCATACCAGCATATTGACATACTGATTGAAAGCTACGAAGCGTCCGAGCGTAATCTGTCCGATCAGGGCAAGGTACCCCCCATAAAGGAGTGAGGCAAGACTGGAAAATCCGATGATCACATCCAGAAGCGGGATCAGGATGGCTTCCAGCTTTGCGATGCGCATACTTTTATCCATGGTATCCTGGTTCTTTTTGGAAAAAGAAAGGATCTCGGCCTGCTTGCGGACAAAGGCCTTGATCACACGGATCCCGGAGAAGCTTTCCTGTATAAAGTCGGCAAGATTGGAAACACTGTCCTGACGTTCGGTGTAGAGGGCATCCAGTACCTTTCCGTAATGCATATAGCCGAGGCAGATGATGACCATCGGGATCAGTGCCAGAAGTGTCAGTTTTACATTGACATAATACATCATCTGGCAGACAACCAGGATCGTCATGACTACGGAATCAAAGATGCAGATGACAGCAGGACCAAGTGCCATGCGGACCGCATTTAAGTCACTGGTAAACCGGGTCATCAGATCACCTGTTTTGTGGCTGTTGTAGTATTCCACATCCATGGTTTCCAGATGGGAAAACATTTCATTACGCAGTTCGCGCTCGATAATACGTGCGGTTCCAAAAAGAAAATAACGCCACAAAAAACGGCCGACTGCGAGCAGAAGACCAATCAGAAAGATTCCAAGAAGACAGGTACGAATGGAACTCCAGGTAATGCTGCGCGCGGTAAGACCATCGGTAATGATACCGGTAAGTTTTGGAATAAATACACTTGCTGCATCTACAGCAAAAAGAGTAAGGATTCCGGCAATATAGCGATATTTGTATCGTCTGACATATTGCATGATAAAGGGCAGTGGTTTCATATCAATGCCTCCTGAAAATGATAAATTTTTTCTATATTAACTATTATAGAGGATAGAATCTGGGGTGTCAAAGATTCCGTCAAATAAACGGAAAATACTTTGTGAAACAGGGGAAAATTCGTGAAAACGACAATTGCTATTTAAGATACATTTTTCTATAATGACGGGAGGTAAAATGTTAATGAGATAAACAGAGGGATTATATGAAAACATTACAGAAAGATTTGACGACCGGGAATCCGGGAAAAATTATTTTTAATTTCACACTGCCGATCTTCATTGGAAATGTATTTCAGCAGTTCTACAGTATGGCAGATACGATTATCGTAGGAAAGTTCGTGGGAACCAAAGCACTTGCGGCTGTTGGAAGTACGGGAACGATCATGTTTCTGATCAATGGATTTATTCTGGGAATGACGGCAGGATTTACCGTACTTACGGCACAGAAATTTGGCGCGGGTGATATGAAAGCAATGCGCAAGACTGTAGGAAATGCCGCGATTCTGGCGATTATTATGTCTCTTATTATGACTGTGTTCGGAATGATGGCAATGAAACCGCTTCTTGGGATTATGAAGACGCCGGATGATATTTTCAAGGATGCCTATGCGTATATTATGGTAATCTGTGGTGGAATTGCGGCGCAGATGCTATATAACTTTTTATCCAGTGTCTTGCGGGCACTTGGTAACAGCAAGGTTCCGCTGTATTTCCTGATTCTTGCGGCGCTGCTCAACATTGTGCTGGATATGGTATTTATCATTGCATTTCACATGGGCGCAGCCGGTGCGGCATGGGCGACCGTGATTTCACAGGGGATTTCGGGAATCCTGTGTCTGGTATATATTGTGAAGGCGGTTCCGATCCTGCATTTACATAAGGAGGACTGGCGTCCGAGCGGACATCTGCTGAAGATCCAGCTTGAAGTCGGAATTCCGATGGCTCTTCAATATTCGATCACAGCAATCGGAACCATGATGGTACAGACTGCCCTGAATCTGCTTGGCTCCACACAGGTAGCAGCATTTACCGCAGCGAATAAGATCGAGCAGATCGTGACGCAGGCATATGTTGCGATGGGAACCACGATGGCAACCTATTGCGCACAAAATATTGGAGCAGGTAAGATCAAAAGGATCCGTCAGGGATTTAAGTCAATTACGATCATGGGAAGTATCTATTCAGTCGTAGTTGCGGCGATCATTATGACGGTTGGAAAATATATGACGTATCTGTTCCTGTCTGGAGATTTGACAGAAATTATGCATTCCGTGGATATTTACCTGAAGTGTGTCGGTACTTTCTTTATTCCGCTTACCGTTGTAAATGTTTACCGGAATGGAATCCAGGGAATGGGATATGGACTGCTCCCGATGATGGCTGGTGTGGCTGAGTTGGTTGGCAGGGGTGTTGTTGCCATGATCGCGGCAGGGCAGAAGAGTTACTTTGGAGTATGCATGGCAAGTCCGGCGGCATGGATCCTGGCAAGTGCATTGCTGATCGTGATGTATTATTATGTGATCCATCAGAATGAGAAGCGGTTTGCGAAGTATGCGGATGAGGAATAGAAAAGTTTTCTTTATAAAGCAAACGGAATGAATAACAGCTCCGGCGAATATACTTTTTAGTAAAGTGGTTCGCCAGGAGCTGTTTTTATGCGCCTTTTTTTATACATATCTGACTTTATAGTCCCTTTTATGATTTTGTCCATTCTTATATATGGAATTTTTGCAGGAGTGAATGTATATGATACTTTTATTCAGGGAGCAAAGCGTGGATTTTGGACGGTCGTGCGGCTGATGCCGACGTTGATCGGATTGATGGCGGCAGTGGGGATTTTGCGTGCATCGGGTTTTCTGGAATTTATATCGGAAATAATTGGAAATGTGACGGAGCAGATTGGATTTCCGGGGGCATTGGTTCCGCTTACGATTGTGAAAATGTTTTCGTCCTCTGCCGCAACGGGATTATTGCTTGATATCTATAAGGAATTTGGAACGGATTCGAGAAACGGAATGATCGCTTCAATTTCGATGGCGTGTACGGAAACGATTTTCTATACGATGTCTGTGTATTTTATGTCAGCAAAGGTGAAAAAAACCAGGTATACTCTTGCCGGAGCACTTATTGCAACATTTGCAGGGCTTGTAGCGAGTGTGTGGTTGGCAGCACTTGTATAAATAAAAGTTGTATATAAAAATTATCGAATGTTGTATTCAGATCTTTTTGAAAAATGTATATATCGCACAATAAAAATGACTACAATTAACAAAAAATGTGCAAAATCTTGACAAAGAATGGAGAGAAACATAGAATATAGTCTATAGATGGTTCGAATCCAATTTTTATACGAAAAGGAGCAAAACATGAACGCAGCAGAAATTATTAAAAAAGATTTGGATGCAATTTATATTGGGAATCTGAGCACGGTAGATGACAATCTTACACTCCCGGAGAACGGAAAATATGGTGCTCAATTTACCTGGGAGACAGGGGAAGAAAGATTTATTGACAATACAGGAAAGATACATCGTCCGCTGCATGGCATGGGAAACCGTAAGGTTACACTGACGGTTACTGCAACCTATGAAGGATGTAGTGAGTCAAGAGAATATGTGGCGACCGTATTGCAGGAAGCAAAAGAAAATATCGTAAAAGAAGTACGTAAAGTCGTCCTTAATGCACAGGTCGGTGAAGAAGCACATCTTCCGTCTGTTGTGATCGCATATACAGAAGATGGACGCCGCATGACAATGCCGGTGAAATGGAATACATATGAGCCGGCAAAAGAAGAGACAGTGGTTGCAGTTGCAGGTGTGATTGATGGAACAGAAAAGGAAGCATCTGCAGAGATCCATTATAAAAAGGAAATAGTACCAGTAAAAGGACCGGAGAAAAAGGTGGATTATGTTCCACTTGGACAGGTTCGGTTGAAAGAAGGAACTCTTTATTATAAATACCAGAAGCTGATGGAAGAATATCTTCTTGGAATTGACGATGACCAGATGCTTTATAATTTCCGCAAAGCGACCGGACTGGATACCAAAGGAGCACCTCCGATGACCGGTTGGGATGAGGAAAGCTGTAAACTGAAAGGGCACACGACCGGACATTATCTGTCAGGTATTGCACTTGCATTTGCAGCAACCGGCAATCCAAAATTTTTAGATAAAGTCAATTACATGGTAGCAGAGCTGAAAAAGTGCCAGGATGCATTTGCGGCAACCGGCAAATATCACAGAGGATTTTTGAGCGCATACTCAGAGGAACAGTTCGATCTTCTGGAAGTATATACTAAATACCCGGAAATCTGGGCTCCGTATTATACTTTGGATAAGATTATGTCCGGATTATATGATTGTCATGTACTTGCCGGAAATGAGACGGCAAAAGAGATCTTGGACTTGATGGGAGACTGGGTATATGACAGACTTTCCCGTCTGCCAAAAGAAACACTGGATAAAATGTGGGCAATGTATATTGCAGGTGAGTTTGGTGGTATGCTTGGAACAATGGTAAAAGTCTATGAGCTGACCGGAAAAGAAAATCATCTGAAGGCTGCAAAACTTTTTGAAAATGAAAAGTTATTCTATCCGATGGAAGAAGAATGCGATACATTGGAGGATATGCATGCAAACCAGCATATTCCGCAGATTATCGGTGCAATGGATCTGTATCGGGCAACTGGTGATGAGATTTATTGGGAAATCGGAAAGAATTTCTGGAATATCGTGACTGGTGGACATACATATTGTATCGGTGGGGTTGGTGAGACTGAGATGTTCCATCGTGCAAATACAACGTGTTCTTATCTTACGGATAAGGCTGCTGAAAGCTGTGCAAGTTATAATATGCTGCGCCTGACCAGTCAGTTATTTGAATATACGCGAAGCGGCAATCTGATGGATTATTATGATAATACGCTGAGAAATCATATCCTGACATCAAGTAGTCATAAATGTGATGGTGGAACGACTTATTTTCTTCCACTTGGTCCGGGTGGCAGAAAAGAATTCTTCCTTTCAGAGAATTCCTGCTGTCATGGAACCGGTATGGAGAGCAGATTCCGTTATATGGAAAATATTTATGCGCAGGATGAAGATGCGCTTTACATTAACCTTCTTGTAGATTCCGTGCTGACGGACGAAAATGGAAAAACGATGATTGAACTTCAGAGTGTGGATGAAGAAGGTGTAATGGAAATCCGTTGCCAAAAGGATCAGAAAAAAGTTCTTAAAATCCATATTCCGGCATGGGGGCAGAAGGATTTTAACGTGTCTGTAAATGGAAAAGTTCTTGCAGATACAGCACTTCATGATGGATATCTGGTAATTGATGCAGATCCGAAAGCCGGAGATGTGATCCGACTGGAACTTCCGATGGAATTCCGTGTGTTGGATAACAAGTCTGATGCGGCATTTGTCAATCTTGCATATGGGCCATATATTCTTGCGGCACTTTCAGAGGAAAAAGAATTCCTTGCAGCACCGGCAGTAGAAGAAATTCATATGGTTGATGGAAAATTACAGTTTGAAGCGAATGGAATGAAGATGATCCCTCTTCCGGAAGTAGATATGGAAGCTTATCATGTATATTTTCATAAAGAATAAAAATAAGAAATAAAAAGCAGGAGTGTGCAGTTAAAAAATGTACACTCCTACTTTTTTGTCATATCAGTTATATCATACTTTTGCGAAGATAAGAGATTTAAATAAAATCTTCTTGACGGATTCTACAAAACAGTGGATAATATTGCACAGTAATCACATGTGACAAGACAGTAGATTATACACTAAAAGAATGACAGGAGCAGGAGAAAGTTATGAAAGAGTTTCTAAGAAAGAAAAATATTATCTTTTCAGCGAAGCGATACGGAATCGATGCGCTTGGTGCAATGGCGCAGGGACTGTTTGCATCGCTTCTGATCGGTACGATCATCAGCACACTCGGAGAACAGCTTGGTATAGGAATCCTTGTAACAGTAGGCGGTTATGCGAAAGGAGCAACCGGAGCTGCGATGGCAATCTCGATCGGAGTAGCACTTCAGTGTCCGCCACTTGTATTGTTTTCACTGGCGGCAGTCGGAATGGCAGCAAATGAACTTGGGGGTGCCGGAGGACCTCTTGCGGTTTTGGTCGTTACGATTTTTGCAGCAGAATTTGGAAAACTGGTTTCAAAAGAAACAAAAATAGATATTATTGTGACACCATTTGTGACGATCTGTGTGGGGGTTCTGCTTTCACTGGGATGTGCACCGGCGATCGGAGCAGCGGCAAGTACCGTAGGAACTGCGATCATGTGGGCGACTGAATTACAGCCATTTTTCATGGGAATTATCGTATCTGTGATTGTTGGTATTGCACTGACACTTCCAATCAGCAGTGCAGCGATCTGTGCGGCACTTTCACTTACCGGGCTTGCAGGAGGTGCTGCTGTAGCCGGCTGCTGTGCACAGATGGTTGGTTTTGCGGTTATGAGTTTTAAGGAAAATAAATGGGGTGGTCTTTTTGCACAGGGAATAGGAACCTCGATGCTTCAGATGGGAAACATTGTGAGAAATCCGAGAATCTGGCTTCCGCCAACACTGGCATCCGCAATTACCGGTCCGGTCGCAACCTGTATCTTTCATCTGAAGATGAATGGTGCGGCAGTGGCATCCGGAATGGGAACCTGCGGACTGGTCGGACAGATTGGTGTGTACACTGGCTGGGTAAATGATATTGCTGTGGGAACAAAGGCTGCAATCACCGGAATGGACTGGGCAGGACTTGTGTTGATCTGTTTCATCCTTCCGGCAGTACTTTCCTGGGCAATTGCGATTCCGATGAGAAAATGTGGCTGGATCAAGGAAAATGATCTGAAGCTGGATCTGTAGATTCAGGTGTAAATTATATAAAAATGTGTTTGAGGGGCTATCCTGTGGGAATATTTTGGATTCTCACAGGATAGTTTTTTGTGTGTGAAGCAGGATCAATCTAATAAATTTTTTTCCACCTCATCATATACGATCTCAAATGGCGCCGGTCCCACATCCAGTACCGCCCTGTGAAATTCTTTTTGAGAGAATTGATTTCCCAGGGTATCTGCCATCTCCTTTTTCAATTCATATAATTTCAGGTATCCAATATAGTATTTCAGATAATTGGCAGGACTTCCAATGATCAGTTCGTAGACACTCTGTACTGCATTTGCATCATTGATTCCGTAATCGCTGAAAAAGCGGACTGTATCAGTTACAGACCAGCCGTCATAATGAATTCCCATGTCTGCAAGCGCATAAAGTCCAAGAATGACAGAACTGTTTTTCTGGAGAAGGGATGCTTCCGTCTTAGAGAGAGGTGCAAGGTAGTAGGACATCATTTCCGAATAGGTGGCCCAGCCCTCAACGTATCCGCCAAAATCAAGAATACTCCGGATAGGATCCGGCTCAGAAGCAGAAAAATAGACAGTCTGGTACAGATGTCCGGGATAGCCTTCGTGAGCAAGAGTCGTGTAGAGATTCAGCCCTGAGGCGGTCTGTCCGTTGTTAATATAGATGACATTTTCCGTCAGATTGTCAATGGCAGGGATCATATAGAAAGCGGGACTTAGATAATCCTGCATGGATTCCGGAACATATTTGACCTGGAAATCAACATCAGGAATTTCCGGGAATGTATCTGTGATTTTAGACCTGAGATCATCCAGCATGGAATCAGGAGGTGTCTGCTCCAAAACGGATGCCTGGGTAAGTGCTGCATCGGCAGGGAAGAGAACCTTCTGCATGGCACTTAGATCTTCCAGTATCTGTGCCCTGGTCATCAGTCGCAGACGGGAAATGGATTCATTGCAGCCGGTAGTCTGACGCACCAGATATTCATAGTATTTTTTCCCATAAGGGAAATGGCTAAGTCCCTGTTCATTCGTTCCTTTTCCTTTCAGCGATTTGATAGCGGTGATCAGATTTTGATAAGCTGGATAAATCTCTTCTGTTACAAGTTTTATATTTTCTTTCTGAAAAGAATCTTTTTTGTTTTCAGGTAAAAGATCCAGTGACGCGATCCGTTCGCTAAATGTACTGATCAGATAATTCTCTTTACCCATATCGATAAAAGACTGGCAGGTGTCCAGAACAGAGTCAGCCTGGTAATCCGGCATAAAAAGACCGGAAGCAGCTTTTTTCTGCTCAAACCGGATGACAGAATCAAAATAGGCAGGCGTTTCTTTTAAGAGAGCCAGATAGGTTTCTACATCCTGTGTGTCGTAAAAGCTGTATTCCGAGAGCAGAACAGGCAGCTGGGTATGAATGCCGGATACGGGGCTGAGAGGCTCCTGATAAAGCAGATAATCTGTTCCTGTGGATGCATTTTTAAGATAGGTATCCAGGATTTTAAAAGTCAGTGCATTTTCCGAAGAAAGAGTGCCGGGATCAAATTCCTGCAGAGAAGAGAGAACATTTCTGACAGAAGCTTTCGCTGCAACGGGATCAGAAGAAAGACTGCCATATGTAGCCGGGATGTCCGCGATTCCATAGTCAGAAGGAGAACGCAAGGTATAGTGAAGACTGATGGTATTTGCGGATACTTCCGTCTGGAAAAGACTGCGTGTGAAGGTACGGAATTGCCGGTCGGAAGATTCTGTATGCAGGGAGTTCCAAAACGCATTGCCAGACAGAAAAGAAATCAGAATGACCAGCAGACAACAGGGAAGAATCAGAAATATTTTTTTCCGGTGTTTAAGAATTAAATGAAACATAAAACTCCAGAAGAAATGATGTTGTTTCTATGTATATGATTTTGATTCTGAAAATATGTATATCAAACGAAACTTTACAGAAATAAAACAAGTGTCTTGTCAGATGTAAAGTACGGTGCTATAATGGGCACTATGCTGCAAAAAGATCAGAGATGAGAAAAGAGTCAGTAAGGGAGGATCACGTTATGACAACGGTGGAAAAGATACAGAAGCTTAAGAAAGAGAAGAATGCTGTCATTCTGGCACATTATTATGTGCGGCCGGAGGTGCAGGAAATAGCAGATTATATAGGGGATTCTTTTTACCTGAGCAAGGTAGCGACGAAGCTCCAAGAAAAGACAATCGTATTTTGTGGCGTTTCCTTTATGGGGGAGAGTGCGAAGATCCTGAATCCGGAGAAAACGATTCTGATGCCGGATATGACAGCAGACTGTCCGATGGCGCATATGGCAGATGTGGAGACGATCCGGAAGATGCGGAAAGAATATGATGATCTTGCTGTTGTCTGTTATATCAATTCAACGGCAGCACTGAAAGAATACTCGGATGTCTGTGTGACATCTGCAAATGCAGTGAAGATCGTAAAAGAACTTCCGAACAAGAATATTTTCTTTATTCCGGATCGGAATCTGGCACACTTTGTGGCCGATCATGTACCGGAAAAAAATTTTGTTTACAATGATGGATTTTGTCCGACTCATGAACGGATGGAACCAGAGGATGTAGCCGAGGTGAAAAGGAGACATCCAGGGGCACAGATCGTCGCACACGGAGAATGCCGTGCAGAACTTCTGGCGATGGCAGATTACGTGGGAAGCACATCAGGAATCATCCAGTATGTAACGGCAAGTGACTGTCAGGAATTCATTATCTGTACAGAAGAGGGTGTGGGCTACAAGCTGAAGGAACAGAACCCGGAGAAGACATTCTATTATCCGGATAAGCTTCCGGTATGTCCGAATATGAAAAAGAATACGCTGGAGAAGGTGCTATATGTTTTGCAGACTGGTGAAAATGAGGTTCACGTAGATGCAAAGCTTCGGGAAAATTCCAAAAAACCGTTAGAGAAAATGCTGGAGCTTGCTGCAAAATAAAAGAACCGGAAAATCAGAAATAAGAAACAACAGGTGACCGGCTAAGAGAACCGGAATTGGAGGGATAAAGTTGGAGATTAAGACAGATGTAGTGATCGTTGGAACGGGAGTTGGTGGAGCGTTTTCAGTACTGAATCTTCCGGAGGATAAGCAGATCCTTATGATTACCAAGTCAGATCTGGAAAGCAGTGATTCATTTCTGGCACAGGGTGGAATCTGTGTACTTCGTGATGATGAGGATTATGAGGGATATTTTGAAGATACAATGCGCGCAGGCCATTACGAGAACAGGAAAGAATCGGTGGATATTATGATCCGCAGCTCGCAGGAAATTATTCATGATCTGATTGAATATGGTGTGGATTTTGCTAAAAAAGACGGAAATCTTGCATTTACAAGAGAAGGTGCGCATTCCAGACCAAGGATTCTTTTTCATGAAGATATTACAGGGAAAGAGATTACGAGTAAACTGCTCATGCATGTAAAGAAACGAAAAAATGTACAAATACACGAATATACAACTATGACAGACATAATTGTTAAAAATGGAAAATGCGCAGGTATTTTAGCGAAGACGGCAGACGGTGAAGAGATGAAGATCTATGCACAGGATACGATTTTTGCAAGCGGTGGAATCGGAGGAAGATACCAGCATTCTACAAACTTTCCACATCTGACAGGAGATGCGCTTGATATTTCCAGGAAGCATGGAATCCGTCTGGAGCATCTGGATTATGTCCAGATCCACCCGACAACTTTGTATTCTTCAAAACCAGGGCGAAGATTTCTGATTTCAGAATCTGTCCGTGGAGAAGGCGCAGTTCTTTATAATAAAGACGGAGAACGTTTTGTAAATGAGCTTCTTCCGAGAGATGTGGTGACAAAAGCAATCCGGGAACAAATGGAAAAAGACGGAACGGATCATGTATGGCTTTCCATGGAAAATATTGATAAGAATACGATCCTGGAGCATTTCCCAAATATCTGTGAGCGGTGCCGGGAAGAAGGCTATGACGTGACAAAAGAGTGGATCCCGGTTGTTCCTGCACAACACTATTTCATGGGAGGCATCTGGGTAGACAGCGACAGCAGAACTTCGATGGAGCATCTGTATGCGGTTGGAGAGACCAGCTGCAATGGCGTCCATGGGGCGAACCGTCTGGCAAGTAATTCTCTACTTGAGAGCCTGGTGTTTGCAAAACGTGCGGCACATAAGATTTCCGGAGTGGAAAATGCAGTAAATCCTGTACTGTTCTGTAAAGAGGCAATATAAAAGAAAAAGATCTGTTTAGAATGAGGAAAAAAGAAATGAATAAGATTACGATGACATTGAATGTAGACCATCTGATAAAAGAAGCACTGCAGGAGGACATTTCCAGTGAGGACGTGACCACTAATGCGGTGATGAAAGAAGCGGTGACCGGAGAGGTGCAGCTGATCTGCAAACAGGATGGAGTAGTTGCCGGGCTGGATGTATTTCACAGAGTATTTGAAATTCTGGATGAAAATGTGAAGACAGATTTCTATTGTAAAGACGGTGACGAAGTGAAAAAAGGAGAATTGATGGGGATTATTACAGGCGATATCCGTGCGCTGCTCTCAGGGGAACGGGTGGCACTGAATTATCTGCAGAGAATGAGTGGAATTGCGACTTATACACATTCGGTTGCAATGCTTCTGGAAGGAACGAAGACGAAGCTTCTGGACACCAGAAAGACAACGCCGAATATGCGTATTTTTGAAAAATATGCGGTCCGTGTCGGTGGAGGATACAATCATAGATATAATCTTTCCGACGGAGTGCTTTTAAAAGACAATCATATCGGAGCGGCAGGAAGTGTGGCAAAGGCGGTGGAAATGGCAAAGGAATACGCACCGTTTGTCCGCAAAATTGAGGTAGAAGTTGAGAATCTGGATATGGTGCGTGAGGCTGTTGATGCGGGAGCAGATATTATTATGCTGGATAATATGTCGCCGGAGGATATGAAGGAGGCAATCCGGATTATTGACGGACGTGCAGAGACAGAATGTTCCGGAAATGTAACAAAAGAAAATATTGACCGTCTGACGTCTCTTGGAGTAGACTATATATCAAGTGGGGCACTTACCCATTCTGCTCCTGTCCTTGACATTTCGCTGAAGAATCTGCATGCTATTTAAGCCGGTCTGGATTCAGTAAGAGTGAAGACAGGATTTGGCAGACAGAAGAGGAAAGTCTGTAATACGTCAGGCACAGAGCAGAATTGCAGAAAAAGGAGAGTTATATCGGGATGACAGGTTCCAGACGAAGAGAAGAGATTGTCAGCAAAATAAAGAGCAGTGAGGTTCCGGTACCCGGGAAAGAACTGGCGAAGGTATATGATGTAAGCCGTCAGGTCATTGTACAGGACATTGCGCTGATCCGTGCAGCCGGATATGATATCATTTCAACCAACCGGGGATATATTCTGAATGCACCACATTCGGTAACAAGAGTGTTCAAAGTCAGTCATACGGATGAACAGATGGAGGATGAGCTTTGTTCGATCGTAGATCTGGGTGGCAAGGTGGTAAATGTAATGATCAATCACCGGATTTATGGGCATATGGAAGCGCCTCTTGATGTGGCATCGCGAAGAAATGTCAAAGAATTCATGGAAGGAATCCACAGTGGAAAGTCCAGTCCGCTTAAGAATATCACTTCCAACTATCATTATCACACAGTTGAAGCGGATTCGGAAGAGACACTGGATCTGATCGAGCAGGTATTGAAGGAAAAAGGCTATCTGGTGTCAAATACGCCTTGACAAGTTTCTGATATCTGTGATACGATTTTTCTGATATAGGAAAAGCGATGATGAAGAGAGTAGGTCTTTTGAATGTTTACAGAGAAGTCCCGCAGAGGCTGAGAGGGATGGCTGGAGAAGGACTGAAGATGGCTTCTGAGCAGCGCAGGTGAACATAAGGAAGCAACGAATCAGTTTCTTGTGCAAGCATGCGATGGGTTCCGCCCGTTACAGCGGCGAGTGCAGATATAGACTGCCAAAAGCAGCAGACTGTACCCGGTGAGATTCTTCCTGTGAGGGAAGGATGAAGAGAAGTGGTAACACGGTAATAATCCCGTCTTCTATATTTTATAGAAGGCGGTTTTTTATTTAACAGGAAGTCTTTGTTAAATAAAAGGCACTACGTGCCGGAGATGTGCACTATTTTTAATTTATAGAAAAAGGAGATAAAGAATCATGGCAGACAAACCAAAATATTATATTACAACTGCAATTGCCTATACATCAGGCAAGCCACATATCGGTAACACATACGAAATCGTGCTGGCAGACGCAATTGCACGTTATAAGAGAAGTCAGGGATATGATGTATTTTTCCAGACAGGAACTGACGAGCATGGACAGAAAATTGAATTAAAAGCAGAAGAAGCAGGTGTTACACCAAAGGAATTTGTAGATAACGTATCCGGGGAGATTAAGAGAATCTGGGATCTGATGAACACTTCTTATGACAAATTTATCCGTACAACGGATGATTATCATGAGAAAGAAGTGCAGAAGATATTCAAGAAACTGTATGACCAGGGAGATATTTACAAAGGACACTACGAAGGAATGTACTGTACTCCATGTGAATCCTTCTTCACAGAATCCCAGCTTGTAGATGGAAAATGTCCGGACTGCGGACGCCCGGTACAGCCTGCAAAAGAAGAAGCATACTTCTTCAAGATGAGCAAATATGCAGACAGACTGATTGAATATATCAATACACATCCGGAATTTATCCAGCCGGTAGCACGTAAGAATGAGATGATGAACAACTTCCTTCTTCCGGGACTTCAGGATCTTTGTGTATCCAGAACTTCTTTTAAATGGGGAATTCCGGTAGACTTTGATCCGAAGCACGTAGTCTATGTATGGCTTGATGCACTTACAAACTATATCACTGGTATCGGATATCACTGTGATGGTGAAAGCGATGAAATGTTCAATAAGAACTGGCCGGCAGACCTTCATCTGATCGGAAAAGATATCATCCGTTTCCATACGATTTACTGGCCGATCTTCCTGATGGCACTTGGACTTCCGCTTCCGAAGCAGGTATTTGGACATCCGTGGCTTCTTCAGGGCGATGGAAAGATGAGTAAATCAAAAGGAAATGTACTCTATGCAGATGAGCTGGTAGATTTCTTTGGAGTAGATGCGGTCCGTTACTTTGTTCTGCATGAGATGCCGTTTGAAAATGATGGCGTAATCTCCTGGGAGCTGATGGTAGAAAGACTGAATTCCGATCTTGCCAATACACTTGGAAACCTTGTAAATCGTACCATTTCTATGACAAACAAATATTTTGGTGGTACTGTTACTGATAAAGGTGTGGCAGAAGAAGTAGATGCAGATCTGAAAGCTGTGACAGAAAATACACCAAAGGCAGTAGAAGCAAAAATGAACGAGCTGCGTGTGGCAGATGCAATCACAGAAATCTTCAATCTGTTCAAACGCTGCAACAAATATATCGATGAGACCATGCCGTGGGCACTGGCAAAAGAAGAAGACAAGAAGGATCGTCTGGAAACAGTTCTGTGGAATCTGATCCAAAGCATTTCCGAAGGTGCAAAACTGCTTGAATCTTTCATGCCGGAAACAGCTGAAAAGATCCTGGCACAGCTTGGTGGCGGACATGTGGTAGAAAAACCGGAAATCCTGTTCCAGAGACTCGACCTGGAAGAAGTCATGAAAAAAGTAGAAGAGCTTCATCCAAAGGTTAAAGAAGAAAAGGAAGAGGAAGAAGAAGGAATCGACATCGAAGCAAAACCGGAGATCACTTTTGAAGATTTTGAAAAGATGCAGTTCCAGGTAGGCGAGATCATTTCCTGCGAAGCAGTCAAGAAATCCAAGAAGCTTCTCTGCTCACAGGTTAAGATCGGAAGTCAGGTAAAACAGATCGTTTCCGGAATCAAAGCACACTATACACCGGAAGAAATGGTAGGTAAGAAGGTTATGGTTCTTGTGAACCTGAAACCTGCAAAACTCGCCGGAGTGCTTTCAGAAGGTATGCTGCTCTGCGCAGAAGATGCAGATGGTAATCTTGCGCTGATGACACCGGAGAAGAAGATGCCGGCAGGAGCAGAGATCTGCTAATCAAATGATTGGATAAATAAAAACGAGGAGAAGAATCCAGGATCTGGAAACTTCTCCTCAATTTTTAATGTTGAGAATTGTCTGATTTTTTTTCATCTGTGATACTTTCTTCGCTGTTCAGCTTTGATTCTAAACCTGTATTCTTTTCTTTCAGTGTGGCAAGCTGGTGATTCAGCTCCAGATTTTGTGAGTACAGTTTTTTGTTCGACTGTTTGAGTGTATGTATTCTGCACATCGAAAAAATAAGGAGAATAGCAAGTACAATAAGAGTAACATCTTTCCACATTATTTTATTTTTCATAAACCTTTCCCTCCCGTTGCATCCTTTTTGCTGTGTAATAATTATACAGCAAACTCGAAAATTTACCACTGGCAAAGTGCTATATTTTGTAGAACAAATAGAGCGAAAATTAGTGAAAAAGAAAAGAATCGGATAATTTCCGATTCTCTTCTTTTGCAAGCAATCTTTAAGTTTACAGAATATCAATATATTCTCCGGCAAGTGCTTTGTTCATACTTCTTACAGCACAGAATTTTCCGCACATACTGCAGGTATCGCTGTGGTCGTCTTCTGGTTTACGGCTGTCACGGATCGCTTTTGCTGTTTCAGGATCGAGAGCGCAGGCGTACTGTGCATCCCAGTCAAGAACACGGCGTGCATCTGCCATCTTGTCATCGATATCACGTGCATGCGGGATACCTTTTGCAATATCAGCGGCATGGGCTGCAATCTTAGAAGCAATGATTCCCTGCTTGGTATCATCGACATTTGGAAGTGCAAGATGCTCGGCAGGTGTGACATAGCACAGGAATGCAGCTCCGCTCATTGCTGCAACAGCGCCACCGATGGCTGCAGTGATGTGGTCATATCCAGGAGCGATATCTGTTACCAGAGGTCCGAGTACATAGAACGGTGCGCCCATGCAGATGCTCTGCTGTACTTTCATGTTGGCAGCGACCTGATCCAGCGGTACATGTCCAGGTCCTTCGACCATAACCTGTACATTATGATCCCATGCACGTTTGGTCAATTCTCCGAGACGTACAAGTTCTTCAATTTGGCATACATCTGTTGCATCAGCAAGACATCCCGGACGGCAGGCATCACCAAGAGAAATAGTTACGTCGTATTCTTCGCAGATGTCGAGGATTTCATCGTAATGTTCATAGAATGGGTTTTCTTCTCCGGTCATGCACATCCATGCAAAGACAAGACTTCCTCCACGGCTTACGATGTTCATTTTACGTTTATGTTTTTTGATCTGTTCGATGGTTTTTCTTGTGATTCCACAGTGAAGTGTGACGAAGTCCACGCCATCCTCAGCATGAAGACGGACAACATCAATAAAATCCTGTGCAGTAAGAGTTGCCAGGTCTCTCTGATAATGAATAACACTGTCATAAACCGGTACGGTTCCGATCATAGCCGGGCATTCGTGAGTCAGCTTCTGGCGGAATGGCTGGGTATTACCATGGCTGGAAAGATCCATGATTGCTTCTGCGCCGAGATTAACGGCACTCATAACTTTCTGCATTTCGATATCGTAGTCTTTGCAGTCGCGGGAAACACCTAAGTTAACATTGATCTTGGTACGAAGCATGCTTCCGACACCTTCCGGATCAAGGCAGGTATGTTTTTTATTTGCACAGATGGCAACTTTTCCTTCTGCGACAAGCTGCATCAGTTTTTCAACCGGCATATGTTCTTTTTTGGCTACAGTTTCGATTTCCGGAGTCAGAATTCCTTTTCTGGCAGCGTCCATCTGGGTTGTGTAATTTCTCATGTTGTTTTGCCTCCGTTTCTTATTGGTTTGTGAGTATCACAAAAATCTGGCGTCAGCAAAACACGGACAGCGTACACGAAAAAAACCAGACACAGCCTGATTGGTACACTTCCAGTTCGGAATGATAGAATTGCTAACGCCTTTGTCGGAAAATTTCCGGCAATGAACAGGATTTTATTTGAAAATCTCTGCCTTTTATTACGCGATACAAGGTGGTGTCCCCGGTGTAACGCGGTTTCATTTACAGCAGAGTGCTGTAAGAATGAATGATGATTATGCTTCTTTGATCTGTGACATAACGCCGCCTTTTTCCAGAACTGTGATCAGGATGAAAGCAAGGATGCTTCCTGCGACAGTGGAAATAAGGAATGGAACGACATAAACGAAAAGTCCTGCCGGCGCAATTCCCATCAGATACAAAGCAACCGGATAAGCGGCAAGTGCGCCAAGGAATCCGGTTCCGATCGCTTCGGCAAGGCAGGTAAGACTTAAGATGTGGCATTTTTTGTAGACAAGACCACAGCATAAAGCACCGACCATGCTTCCAGGGAAAGCCATAAGGCTTCCGAGGCCGAGCAGATTGCGGAGTAAACTTGCACAGAATGCAATGCCGACGCCCCATGCAGGACCAAGTGTTACGGCGGCAAGAATGTTGACCATATGCTGTACTGGAGCGCATTTGCTTCCGGCAACCGGTACACTGATAAAGCTTCCGACGATTGCAAGCGCGGTGAGAACACCGGCAAGTGCGAGTTTCTTTGTTGTATTATTTTGTTTCATAGTAGAGTTCTCCTTCCTTTTAAATAAAAAAGGAACTCCACACCTGAGTGGAGTTCCTGCTGTCCGTAATCACGGAACACGTTGTCAGCGTGTTCTGATCTGTCATGTAAAAAAATAAGAGATGCGGAGGCATCTCTATCAAATACATGGTATACATTCCCTCCGTTGGCATTATCCAAATCAGGTTACAGGTCGGGACAGATAAAATCCCCTCTCAGCCAGTTATCTCCAGCTCCCTGGTACATATGAACTTGTACAAGTAGAATTATAGCGCGGCAAGCCGGATTTGACAAGAGAAAATGAAAAAGTATCTCAGAAAAGACATTGTGCAGTTACTGTTCACTCCCGTGTCAATCACTTCGCTGATTGACACGGAGGATGCATGTTTTGGCTTGAATGCATCTCGCCCCATCGCCAAAGGCGATTTAAAATGGCGAGATGCGTTGCTGGTCGCACATCGTGTGAACAGTAACATTGTGCAGAATCAGAGTACATTTTTGTACAATAAAAGACGGACAGAAAGTTCTGCCCGTCCAGAATTTCATTACCGTTTTATGTAGAATACAGCAGAGATTAGCTGAGCTCTACCTTTAAAGCATCTTCCGGTTTGAATTCATTGTAAAGGTCATAGATGTTGTGACCAGTAGACTCGCTGAGGACACGACCTTCCAGAGAGTAGCAGCGGATGAAACGCTTTTTATCGATTGCTGACCAATGCTCTACATCCCAGCTCATGTATCCGTCTTCATCAGACTTCTTTTCTTTCAGGTATACATCAACCTGGCGTCCGTCTACCATAATGTCTACAAGTTTCTTTGTGTCGGCTTCCAGCTCGACATTGTTTACAGTGTCAAATACTTTCATTTTAAAATCCTCCTATAATATCTGATCAGAATCTTCAGAAATATATTCCCCATACATTTGCAGATGTGATCTATTTGCACTATCTATAGTATACATAGAAGAAACCGGATAAGCAAGTAAAAAAAGTGACTATTCAGCGGCTAAGAATGTGTGGTATACTTAGAACATCTTAGAGCAGTCAGTAAAAAGAAAGCGAGACGAAGGAAATGATATTTGATACACATGCACATTATGATGATGAACAGTTTGACGGGGACCGGGATGAGCTTTTAAAATCTATGCCGGATCTTGGAGTTGGAACAATCGTGGATGTAAGTGCGACTTATGAATCCTGTGAGAAGGTTTTGGCACTTGCCGGAAAGTATCCACATGTTTATGCTGCAATCGGTGTGCATCCGGATGAGGTTGGAGAACTTAACGAAGATAAGATCCAGCACATGAAAGAACTCTGCTGTAACAAAAAAGTGGTTGCAGTCGGAGAGATCGGTCTGGATTATTATTGGGATAATGAACCGCATGAGGTACAGCAGAAGTGGTTTATCCGCCAGCTGGAGCTCGCGGGAGAAGTAAAGAAACCAGTAATTATCCACAGTAGGGAAGCTGCCGCAGATACCATGTATATCATGAAAAATTATGCACAGGGGCTTGGCGGAGTTATTCACTGCTATTCCTATTCGCGTGAAATGGCTGAAGAATATGTGAAGATGGGATTCTATATTGGAATCGGCGGAGTCGTCACATTTAAGAATGCAAAGAAATTAAAAGATGTCGCAACTGCGATCCCGATCGAGAAGATCGTGCTGGAGACAGACTGCCCGTATATGGCACCGGAGCCGTACCGTGGCAAACGGAATCAGTCTTCTTATATCCGGTATGTGGCTGAGAAAATTGCAGAGTTAAAAGAGATGAGTCCGGAAGAAGTGATCGCTGTGACAGAGAAAAATGCGAGAGATCTGTACGGCATCTAAGACGCAGGCAATGAATAATCAGGAGAATAACAGATGAAAACACCTACACTTGGAAATCC
The DNA here is from genome assembly GCF_027674365.1 of Coprococcus sp. AM11-30B. Classification (NCBI taxonomy): domain Bacteria; kingdom Bacillati; phylum Bacillota; class Clostridia; order Lachnospirales; family Lachnospiraceae; genus Coprococcus; species Coprococcus sp. AM11-30B. The sequence continues at coordinate 98,888 of NZ_JAQDVB010000007.1, forward strand.
GCAGAATACCATTGAGATTCTGCAAAAATATAATTTTAATTTTCAGAAAAAATTTGGACAGAACTTTCTGATCGATGAGCATGTGCTGGATAAGATCATTCGTGCAGCCGAGATCACAAAGGATGATTACGTATTGGAGATCGGTCCCGGAATCGGGACGATGACACAGTATCTTGCCTGTGCGGCAAGAGAAGTAACGGCAGTTGAGATCGACCGTGCGCTGATTCCAATTTTGGAAGACACGCTGAAAGAATATGACAACGTATCGATCATCAATGAAGATATCCTGAAGGTGGATATTGCAGCACTTGCAAAGGAGAAGAACGGGGGACGGCCGATCAAGGTGGTTGCGAATCTTCCATATTATATAACGACACCGATCATCATGGGCTTATTTGAAAGCCATGTGCCGCTTGAGAGTATTACGGTTATGGTACAGAAAGAAGTGGCTGACCGTATGCAGGTAGGGCCGGGAACAAAGGATTATGGTGCACTTTCACTTGCTGTACAGTATTATGCAGAGCCGTATATTGTTGCAAATGTACCACCGAACTGTTTTATGCCGCGTCCGGCAGTCGGATCAGCAGTAATCCGCCTGACAAGACATCAGAAGCCTCCGGTAGAGGTTATGGATGAAAAGCTGATGTTCCGCCTTATACGGGCATCTTTTAATCAGAGAAGGAAGACTTTGGCAAATGGCCTTAAGAATTCAGGAGAGTTGAATCTTTCGAAGGAAGTCATTACTGCTGCGATAGAGAAACTCGGAAAAGGAAGCAGTGTCCGGGGCGAAGCACTGGATCTGGAAGAATTTGCCAGACTGACTAATATTATAAAGGAGGAAATGGAGCATGAAGTATGAAATCAAGGGTGATACCCTTCCGGTAGTGATTTGCCATCTGGAAGCTGGCGAGCGGATGATCACAGAGCGGGGATCCATGGCATGGATGTCTCCGAATATGAAGATGGAGACTTCGACAAATGGAGGATTTGGAAAAGCATTTGGAAGAATGTTCTCTGGAGAAGCGATGTTCCAGAATATCTATACCGCACAGGGCGGGAATGGACTGATTGCATTTGCATCCAGCTTTCCGGGTTCGATCAAGGCATTTGAAATCGGACCGGGGCAAGAATATATTTTTCAGAAAAAAGCATTCCTTGCTGGCGAACCTGGAGTAAATATATCTGTTCATTTTCACAAGAAAGTGGCTTCAGGACTATTTGGAGGAGAAGGATTTATCTTGCAGAAGGTATCCGGAAATGGAATTGTATTTGCAGAATTCGATGGACATGTGGTAGAATACGAATTACAATCGGGTCAGCAGATCGTGATTGATTCCGGTTATTTGGCAGCGATGAGTGTAACATGCCAGATGGATATCCAGACTGTGCCGGGACTTAAGAATATTGTCTTTGGCGGAGAAGGATTATTTAATACGGTTATTACAGGACCGGGACATGTATGGCTTCAGACAATGCCGATCAGCAGTGTGGCAGATTCATTGAGACCATATTTTCCAACAAGTAGTAAGTAGTTTACAAATAAGAAGAAGGGACGGGGGACGATGCTAAAAGTGCGTGTTTCCGTCCTTCATTCATACTTTCTGCAGTATTTGCAGAGCCTTTAACAGAAAGGAGTAGGTGTATGACAAATTCAGTGAACAGTGCGAAAGATCTGGATAGCATTCTGTTTGATATTTCGCCGAAAATCAAGGAACTTGCCGGATTATGTGAAGCGAATACCGGGATCGACAAAGAACTTTTTGTAAAGCATGATGTAAAAAGAGGTCTCCGTGATGTAAACGGAAAAGGAGTCCTTGCGGGACTTACCAACATTTCCGATGTATGTGCCAAAAAGATTGTAAATGGCGAAGAAGTTCCGTGTGCCGGTAATTTGTATTATCGAGGCTATAACATCAAGGATCTGGTTCGTGGATTCTTGGATGCGGATCATTTTGGATATGAAGAAATTGCATATCTGCTTCTTTTTGGTGAACTTCCGACGGTTGTACAGTTGGATGGGTTTCATGAGACACTGACGGAGAGAAGGACACTTCCGCCGAATTTTGTGCGCGATGTTATTATGAAGGCACCGAGCCATGATATGATGAACAATATTTCAAGGGCGATTCTGAATCTGTATTCTTACGATGAAAAAGCCGATGATACTTCAATCCCGAATGTTCTCAGACAGTGTCTGAACCTGATCAGTGAATTTCCGATGCTGATGGTCTACGGATATCATGCATACAATTATCATCAGGGTCAGGATATGTACATCTATGCACCGGATCCGCAGAAGTCCACCGCGGAAAATATTCTGATGATGCTTCGTGAAGACCGACAGTATACGGAGCTGGAAGCAAGGATTCTGGATATGGCACTTGTGCTGCATATGGATCATGGTGGTGGAAACAACTCTACATTTACTACCCACGTTGTCACTTCGTCCGGAACAGACACTTATTCTACAATTTCTGCTGCAATGGCATCGTTAAAAGGTCCGAAGCACGGCGGTGCGAACATCAAAGTGACGCAGATGTTTGCTGATATGAAAGAAGAGGTCAAAGATTGGGAAGATGACGATGAGGTAAGAGCATATCTGGAAGGTCTGCTTGCAAGGGAGAGGTTTGATAAAAAAGGTCTGATCTATGGAATGGGTCATGCGATTTATTCAGTATCTGATCCACGTGCTGAGATTTTCAAGAAATTTGTGGCTCAGCTTGCACATGAAAAAGGATACGATAAAGAATACGCACTTTATGAGAAAGTGGAACATATGGCACCGGAAATCATTGCCGAAAAAAGAAAGATGTATAAAGGGGTAAATGCAAATGTCGATTTTTACAGCGGACTGGTTTACCATATGCTTGGAATTCCGGAGCAGCTTTATACGCCGATCTTTGCCGCAGCGCGAATCGTTGGATGGAGTGCACATCGTCTGGAAGAGCTGATCAATGTGGATAAGATTATTCGTCCGGCATATATGCCACTGGCAGAGTATAGAGAATATAAAAATTTAAATGACCGATAGTGTTGACAAACTGCTATGTAGTATGTAAAATAAAGAAACAACTGATATGCTCAAATGACATATCAGACATTTCAAAGAGATATTTCTCAAATTGTACGATATTGTGTAAACTAGACATCAGGAAAAAAAGACTTGCGGAGGGTGGTTGACCTATTATGGTACAGAAGAATATACGTTTTATGACTACAGGACAATTGATGACTTTTTGTAATGTTTGCCAGAAGATGAATGCAGATATTACGGTAAAGGATGTGACAGGACGTTTCGAGATCGATGCCAAATCGATCGTGGGACTGATGACGATAAGAATGGGAGAGAAGATGCATCTTCTGATCGAAGGCGAAGAGGAACATCTGGCCGACAGTTATTTTGAAAAATTTGACTGTACACCGGTTACGATTCCGTTCAGTTAAAGGCGGCACTGGATATGCCGGAGATATACGGAACAAGGAGCAGGAAGATGGAAGTTACCTATGATTATTACCGTATTTTTTATTATGCGGCAAAGTATAAAAGTTTCTCACAGGCGGCGACAATCCTGATGAGTAATCAGCCGAATGTAACGAGGGCAATCCACAATCTGGAAAGTCAGCTTGGATGCAGATTATTTATCCGGTCTAACCGGGGAGCAGAGCTTACACCGGAGGGAGAACGGCTTTATTCACATGTTGCAATTGCATACGATCATCTGCATGCAGCAGAGCTAGAGCTTGAAAATGAAAAGAAGCTGGAACAGGGAACCGTAACGATCGGGGTAAGTGAGATTGCATTGCATTTGCTTCTGCTTCCGGTGCTGGGAGAGTTTAGAAGAAAGTATCCTAAAATCAGACTTCGCATTTCGAGTTATACAGCACCACAGGCGATACAGACGGTTCGGAACGGACTTTCAGATTTTGCGGTAGCATCTACACCGGCAGAGGTGAAAAAGCCTTTAAAGGCAATTCCGCTTCTTTCATTTAAAGAAATTCTGGTTGCGAATGCGGCGTACAAAGATATGTTTAAAGAACCGGTAAGTTTGAAAAAGCTGGTAGAGTATCCATTTATCTGCCTTGGGAAAAACACGTCAACTTATGATTTTTATACCAGATTTTTTCTGGAGCATGGAATTGCAATGACGGCAGATACCGAAGCAGCAACCATCGATCAGATTCTGCCGATGGTAAGACAGAATCTGGGAATCGGGTTTATTCCGGAACCGCTTGCACAGGAAGTGATCGAGCAGGGCATTGTCATTCAGGTTCCACTATTGGAAGAACCACCGGTAAGAGAAATCTGTTTTGTGGAAGATAAGAGCAGCCCTCACAGCATGGCGGCAAACGTATTGAAAGAGATGCTGTTTCAGGCTGGAGAGAAAGAGTAAACTTTATAAGAAAGAATTATTTTGACCGGAACCAGGTGATCATCAGATCAACCATCCGGTCATAACTTTTTATCCCGTCACTTTGGCCATTTGCTTTCAGATAGTGGTCATTGATCTGACCAGATACTTCGGCGACCTTGCTGTCATATCGCTTCCAGAAGCTGCTGTTAGCCGAAAGATCTGCCTTTACATTGTCAGAGAGCCTGTTGTAGATTTCCTCAAAGGTGTCGTAGTCGGCTTCGTAAAGTTCATTGGTTGCGTAGATCCAGCCAAGAAGATAGCCGCTGTAGTTGAAGGCGGTATCGTCGGCATTTACACAGGCGAGAAAACCGATAAAATTTGCTTCTTCCTCCTGCATAAATCCACGCAGATGCGAAAGCTCGTGACAGATGGTAAATGGAAGATTGTAGGAAACCATTGCGGAGTTATAGTTTGCCTCAATGGTAAATGGTGAATAGATCCCGGAAAGATTCTGTACTGAGAGAAAAGCCGGAAATAAAAGACCTTTTGGCTGTGGATAGTATCCGGAAAGTTCAGGGTAGGTAGCACCGAGGGAGAACATAGCAGCCCGTGCACGATCCTGCAGATCCTTACCCATATCAGCAAGACCGTCAGAATCCCGGTCTAAAGAATCAGAAAGTGCATTTAACTGATCAGTCAGTTCGTTGCATAAAGAGGTCAGTTCAGCCAGAGCATACTGACCGGATTCCAGGTGATATTTTTCTGCAAATGAAGTATGTCCGTAGTTGATTCCGCAGAAAAAAGTATAAATGGTAAACAGACATCCGCAGAGAAGCAGGAGTGAGGAACCGTAGCCGAGCCAGGCCGGGGTCTTTTTTTTGGCATACATTTTGTAAATGGAGCTGACCAGCATCCGGATCAAGGAAAGAAACAGAAGAATGACAAAAATATACAATCCAATTTCAGAAACAGAAAATGGGAAGATTCCGAAAAAGCGTCCGATGGACGAAACGAAAAGCGGGTAAATGGTGGAAGAATACCAATCCGCGAATGCAGAGCTTTTGTGGCTGATGAAAAGAGCAAGGAAACTTATGGCAAATAAAAGAATTGAAAAAATCAGTTTATGTAAAGTAGGGCGTTTCATAATAAATCCTTTCCGGTAATTGAGGATAAAAAGTATGATGTACCAGAGAGACATTCGTGCAAGGTTGTAAAAGGTTTGAGTTCATTTGATGATGAATGGCCGTGACTAACGTTCTGTGCAGGTAGATATCCGGGCACACGGTACTGCATTTACAAATAAAATATGGGACGGAGGATAACCTTCGTCCCAGAATAATATTCTGTAAAAATCAAAGTGCGGCAATCGGGCATGCCCGATTGCGCTCACTTTATGAGGGGGGAGATAGTTGTTTCCCAACTATCCATTTATTACTATACGATGAAAATGTGTCAAAAGTGTTAAGAAATTATAAAATCTGATTAAAAATATAAAAATGATAGGTTTATAGAATATTAAAAAAATCCACAACGCAAGAACCTCTCCATAATGGAGAGGTTCTTGGTGTTTTTATTGTTATCTAAAAGGAATGAGGGATTATCGAACTGGTTTATATTGTGTTACAAAGTGTTGTAAAGCCCGGAATTACAGGCTTTTTTAAAATTGACTTACATATAAAGTGTTATATTTATTTATCCTGATTTGACCGAAATTTGCCCCGAGATTCTTTGTTTGGATTTGTTTGAAAATAGTTTGATAAAAATAAAATAGAATGAAATATTTGAAATAAACATAAAAAAATATAGACAAAATAGGGAATAAGATATAATATTAAAGTAAATATATAATCTAAGGAGGAAGGATATTTATGAGAAAAATTTTTAAACGATTTGCTTCACTTTTGACAATCTTTATATTGACTATTATGTCAATAGTTCCTGTCCATGCATCGGAGAATACTTCTGTTGTAAATGTTACGGATGATTTGGCGATACAGATGGCAGAACGTTTTGCAAAGGGAATAGGAGAAAATAGCAATATTGTTGCTAATAATCCGAGAAAATTTTATGATACAACAGGTCAAGCTATTGGATATATTGTAAATTACAATTTAGAAAACAAACCATATGGATATGTAGTTTTTGATACTACGTGTGAATCTTTGATATCAGAATACTCATTTGGTAATAATTCAGCAAATCCATATGAGGTGATTTATCAAAGTGAAGCAAATGTATTTAGTGAAAAAGCAAATACCTCTGAAATATATAAAATAGCTCCGTTTGAATATGGTATTGTTGATAATTTGGGAAAGATTAGAACGAATTATGGTGAAACATTAGAAAAAACAGTACTGTCCTTGAATGAGAGTAGGGGAAAAGACCCAGCTACTTGGGATGAGGTTTTGCTAGATATTGATGAAGTTTATGAAAACTACACGCTTGTTTCAACAAATCATCTTCAAGAATTTATTTCCTTTAATGAGCCGTATATAGAAAGTGTAACAGGACATTATGCATGTGCAGTTAGTGCATTATTAGCATGTGGTGCATATTATAATGCTGTTGATTATACAGATATTGCAGGTGATTATATGGATATTTGGGATTCAACAGGAACGACAGTTTCATCGGAGAGTGGAGGAATAACATATGGTTCAACAACTATTGGCAATATTGGACCTGGATTTGTGGACTTTTGTGCTGGAAAGAATGTTTCTGTAACACAAAATACTGACTATAGTCCCAATTATAATTTTTTCACTAATTGCATTGATAGAGGAGATATAGCAGTTGTCCATTGTGGTATAATTAGCAGTGATACTGGAGAACGTGCGGGGCATTCAATGGCAGCAGAGGGATATGCAACTTTGCGAGCATATAATTCTGGAAATACAGTACATACATTGATGGTATTTGATGGATGGGGGGATACAGTACGTTATTTGAATTTTGATTTTGATAGTTGGACAGACATATCGGGGACTACATTTAATGGATAAGAAACGATTGATTTTGTTAATCATACTTTTGCTTGCAATAGTATTAATTGTGCTTGGCGTAAAAGGAAATGTTTTTAAGGAGAATCGTCAAAATATGGAGTTGCGTTCTAGTGGAGATGATAATTCTCATTGGTTTCATTTGAGTGGGGTTGTTGTAGAGAAAACTTTTGATACACTTTTAATAGAACTAAATGAGAAGGAAGAAAGTAGTCTATTTTTTGATACGACAAAAGTTAGTTTAGATTGTACTAAGTGTAAAGGTGATCTAGAACAAGTATCAGAAGGAAATGTTATTAAATTTTATTTTTTTAAGTATAATATTGATGGTGAAACGGTAAAAATTGAAAGAATAGTAAGATAAAAGTATAAGTAAGAGTTCTGCTATCAGAACATTATTATTAGTGAGGTAAAGGAACAAGGCGAAGCCGAGACGCCGTAGGGCAGTCCTTTACGGAACGGACACAGCCAATACCATCATGATACATAAGTGGACTTGAAAGGTCACAAACCTTGCAAGTCCTCTTGTTTATCTTATGGGTTACTTCTGTCGGATTGCATTTTCCGATAGACCGCTTCTTTCGTGGCTTCTCGGAAAAAGCTATCCTGTCTGGTATATGACAGATGTTCATTCTGGATATAAGCGTCTGATTCGCAATCATATTCGTAAGGGATTACCTGTGCTGTTCCCTGTTTTTCATCAATTCCATAGATAATTACTTTGGAATCTCTCAATGCCAGTCCGAGTGTCAGAAAGCCGGAAGTGAAATAATTGTTGTTGTGTGGAGCGGTTATGCTTTTCAGTGCATGAAAGAAGTCTGCTACTTCCTCAGTCTGTCCATTCTCAAAAGCCGGAATGATATGTAAGGTGTTGTTTGCCTTATCTGCATATGCCCGGCAGACCAGAACGGAAGAATCCGCTTTTTGTATGATACCGTCAAAATAATCGCCGGAGTATGCAGTTGGCTGATAGAAAATGGCGGTTTCTTTTGTTGTAAGGTTATGATAAGTCAGAAAGCCGTTTACAAGCCGGACAATCTCGATATCATCCCCGTAGGTAAATCCGTTCTGCTCTAAAAGAGAATAGAAAGTTCTGGTAAATTCTTCCGGCAGTTCAATCCCCAGTTTTTCTGTGATAAGCATATCTACATATTCTTTAAATGAACCATACAGAAGTTCATTCAGCGTCATATTGCCCAACGTGGCAATCTGCTTCAAGCGTTTCTCATTGGGAAGATTCACACCCTTTTCCCAACTGTTTACAGAGCCTTTCGGGGCATTATCTATGATTTCCCCAAACTTCTGCATACTGTAACCGTATTTCTTGCGTATCTGTAAAATTCGTTTTCCTACTGCTTCTTTATTCACAAACATATGCACACCTCGTTTCTGTTTTCATCATAACACAAGATAAGGATAAATGTAAGGGTAAAATTATAATAAGTTATAAAAAGATATAGTTAAGCGTTTGAAATACAAAAATAAAAAGTAAGGGAAAAAGTAAAATAATTGTTGACAAGAAGAAAAAACAGGTCTATGATGAGGTTAAGAGGTAAGGAGAAAAGTAATGAAATAAATATAGACGTGGATATGAAAAGGACTTGTCACACTTACCAGACACTCATTCACCATGATTTCAAAAAAGGAGAAATGTAGCATGCAGATTACATTGACAAAAGAACAGGTCAGAGAAGCGTTCGGGGAACTCCGTTACATGGGAGCAGACTACTGCTACAAGTATGATAAGGAAACCCGGAAGAAAACCGAGGAAGTGGAAGCATTGAAACTTCACCTCGGAAGCATGAAACTTGGAAACAGCGTAGATATCCGTCTGGAAGCAACAGAACTTCCAAAGGTAGAGCCTTACACAGTGGTAGAACTAGAAGAAGCGGTATATGCCCCTTATGTGCAGAGAGGAAACTTCCCGGTATTGGTGGACAGAATCTCCTGCAAGGGTATCCGTGTTGTTACCGGAAAAGGAAACGTGTAGAGACTGTTCCCGGAAATTCTCTGCGGACTGCTCCGTACAGCGTGAAAGGAGCAAAGGGAGTAGAGGAAGTTCCGGGAACGTGGCGAAAGCCACGGCATACTACGAAAGGCAGGGATGATGATAACAGAGGTAATGAAAATTTCAGAACCCCCCTATACTAACAGGGGGGTAACTCGTCAGAAAGAAGATTTGACAGCACTGATTGACTGGTGTCAGATTACTGTCAAAGGTGTAGACGTGTTCATAATCATAGAAGATATCTTGCGGATTCCACTGAGTTTTATGGAACTGCATGGTAAGGAAAAAGGAATTGCTGGACACGAACTGATAGCAAGATTTGACAATATCAAGATTCTGAAACCGACAGGAAATGCACAGTATGAGGGATTTCAGATTCTTATGAGTGGTTCGGGGTGCAGGAATTATGAAAATTTCCTTATGATGAATAAGGAAACATGGTTTGATTTTCTGGAAAGAGTTTGCAGATACCCGGTGAATTTTCCGAGGATAGACTTGGCAATCGACGATACAAAGCCTTATCTGTCTATCCCGGAATTGATTCGTCTGAAAAACGAGGGGCTGATATCTAGTCAGTTGCGTGATACAGCAGAGAATCGTTCTGATAGACTGAAAGAGGATGAAATAGAAGCGCAGGGAAAAACACTATATCTCGGCAGTAAACACAGTGATTTTCGGATTACATTCTATGAAAAGGGATATGAACAGGCAGAAAAGTTCGGAAAAGAACTCAACCCGGACTGGAACAGATATGAACTTCGATTCCGGCACAAAAAAGCGGTCAGATTAGTAGAAGAACTTCTGAAAGACAGGGATGTGGCACGGATTGCGTTGTCTGTATTAAACGAGAAAGTGCGGTTTTTACAGAAGCCGGAAAACAGCACGGTTACAAGAAAACGGCTTTATCCTACTTATCCCCCGTGGGAAGAACTCATGCAGGATGTAGGGAAGATAAAGTTGACCATGAATCCAGAGAAAAAGACACTGGAACGAACATGGCAGTGGCTGAACGTAGCAGTTTCGCCCTCTTTAAAGCTAATGGATAAAATCGGAAAACTGGATAACAGAGATTATATCCGCCAGCTAATAGAACGGGGGCAGATGAACGAAGAACAACAACGCATATATGAGGACTATAAAAAATCTTTCCTTTTGAGGGAAGAAGAAAGGAGAATCTTTGACAGAACACACACAGAAAACGATACAGACAAAGAAAGCCCTTACAGTGAATGAAGCGTCAGAGTATACGGGAATTGGAAGAAATAATCTGCGAAAGCTGATTACATGGCAGAAGATTCCGGTCATAAGGATTGGAAATAAGATTCTTATACGCTCTGAGGTTTTAGACCAGTTTTTGAAGAAAAACGAAGGGCATAATCTGAAAAATAAATATGAAGTAATTGCAGTATAAACACAAATAAGCATATAATACTGTCAGACCAGTTCTGATAGTCCTTGCACGGAAAGGAGCGTGCAGATTGGGCAAGGACTTAAAAGGAAATCCATTACCGCCGGGAATTATGCAGAGAAAAAGCGGAATTTACAGAGGGCGGTTTTATTACAAAGGAGAAACGTATACAAAAGATAATGCGGACTTAAAAAAGTTAGTTCAAGAAATGGAAGATTTACGCTATGAAGTCAAGCATGGGTTGAAAGGAAAGGGCGATAATATCACTCTGGATACATGGTTTGATATCTGGCTGAATACCCATAAGAAGCGGACTATCAAGGAGAGTACACAAGTACGTTATGATGATTTTTACAGACGTTACATAAAGAAGCAGATAGGAAAACAACGTGTGGCAGATTTTAATCCGATTATTTTGGAACGTCTGCTTCAGAATATGGCAGATGATGATTACAGCACAAAGACTATACGGGATGTGTATAATATTCTCAATGCTATGTTCAAATATGCAGTGCATAACAGGATTCTTACATTCAACCCATGTGCAGGAGTGGAAGTTCCCAAAACAAAGACAAAACAGATACGGGTACTGACTGTGAAAGAACAACGGGAAGTATTGGAACACGCAAAGGAGAGAATACACGAGAATCTCATACAGGTAGCACTCGGAACGGGAATGCGTGGCGGAGAACTGCTTGGGCTTACATGGGATGATGTAGATTTTCGGAAACGGGAAATTTCTGTAAATAAAACGTTGGTGTATATCAAAGATAAGGAAACAAAGAAGTATGTATTCAAGTACCAGACACCAAAGACAAAGAACAGTATACGGACGATTCCCATGCAGGACAGTGTGTATAAGGCTTTAAAACGTCAGTGGATTCAGTTGAAAGAAATGCAGTTGTCAGCTAGTGAATGGCAACCATTAGAGGGATTTGAAAATCTTGTGTTTGTTGGAAAGAACGGAAAACCGATTACAGAACACACCTTTCAAGTGACGTTAGACTGGATAGAAAAATCTATCAATAAGGAACGAAAAAAGCAGGCAGAGAAAAACAAGACAGTGTTTATACCGATTCCGCATTTTTATCCACATGCACTTCGTCATACTTTTGCAACGCGTTGTTTTGAAGCCGGGATTGACGCAAAGGTAGTACAAGGATTCCTCGGACATTATTCCATAGCAATCACACTGGATTTGTATACGCACGTCACAGATGATAAAGCAAAATCGGAAATGGATAAATTACAGAATTTGTATAAGGAAATCATATAATCAGAACAAGAATAAGAAAGAGAATAGAAAAGGTGCAACATTTCTTTAGAAAATTATTTGACCGAGATTTGACCGAAGCGGATTTTGCAACAAGTACAGAACAGCGAAAACCCGCTAACCACAAGGGCTAACGGGCTTCGTTGTTTTATAGTTATCTAAAGGAATGAGAGTAAAGTGCAGCAATCAGAATTCTGACTGCTTCTACTTTATGAGGGGGAGATAGTTGCTTTATCAACTATCTGATTATTAGTATACAGATAATTTGTGACAGAAATATGTTCAAACTCTAAAAAAAATCAAAAAAATATGAAGAAGAAATAAACAAAACAGGAAAAAATAAAAAAGGTGGGTAGTTAAATTAATTGTCATTAGCGTCAGGTAGGTGTCTGCTGGTGTGGTGGAAGGTGAAGTAGAAAACAATTCCTTTGGTGATAGAGGTAATTGTAAGTGCCCACCATACACCATTCAGACCGAGGCTGGTTTGAGTGAGGATCATGGCAAGTGGGATTCTGGCACTGGTGAGGACAATGCTGATGATACTGCAAAGCTTTGTCATACCAAGACCGGAAAGTGCGCCGATGGTCATAAGCTCAATGGTCATAAAGGTTTCGCTGAATCCGATGATGATCAGATAGTTGATCGCAATCGCCAGAACATCTTTTTCGTGGAAGAAAAGGGAAGCAATCGGTCCTGGCAGGAATACGAAAGCACCGGTTACAATGAGTCCCCAGACAGCGAGGATTTTAAATGAAATATTATATCCTTTCCGAATACGGTCTGGTTTCTTTGCACCGTAGTTCTGACCAACGAAAGCATTTAACGCAGCAGCAAAGCCGTCAGCAGTGTTCCATGAAACAGATTCAATCTGTCCGCCGACTCGCTGTGTGGCAATGGCACCTGCCCCGAATGCAGAAACCATTCGTGTGAGAATCATGGAAATCATGCAGTAAATACTGCTCTGTACTGCTGTCGGAAATCCAATTTTAAAAATACTGATGTAGTATTTTGCAGGGAAACGCGACAGTACATGCATGTTTTGCAGAATATTTGGTTCCAGATCAGAGTGCATAATCCGAATCAGCATGACGATCAGAACCAGTATCTGCGAGGTCACGGTAGCAACTGCAGCGCCAACAACCTCAAGCCTTGGAAATGGTCCAAATCCGAGGATCAGAATCGGATCCAGGATCATATTACCAACCAGTCCAAGAAGATTTGCCATAAGCGGTGTCTTGGAATCTCCCTGCGCAGTAGAAAGTCCGGTCAGAGTCAGATTTAAAAATGAAAACAGAATCAGTCCGCAGGTGATCAGTGTATATAATTTCGCAGCGGTATAAGTTTCTGCATCTCCGAGGTTAAAAAAGCCGAGCAGCGGATGAATAAACACGATACATATTGCAGCAAATAAAATTCCCAGTAAAAATGTAAGTCGCAGAGCGGAAGCGGCATATCCCCTTGCCTGTTCATAGTCTCCGCGTCCGCAGGCCTGTGCGACATTGACCTGTCCGCCCATTCGCGGAAGTGCCACGAGCCCTTGTGAGAGCCAGACGTACATTCCCCCAACGCCCACCCCGGCAACGGCTTTGGAACCCAGCATGCCGATCCATGCCATGTCCGTAATATTGTAGGCTGTCCCCAGCAGCGAGGAAGCCATGATCGGAAGTGCCAGCTCTGCCAGCGTCTTTAGAATCGGCCCGGAAGTCAGGTCGATTGTTTTTGTTTTACTCATTTTCTCAAATCCTTACCTGTAAAAATAATAAAATTCACCAGTGCTGCAAATATGTCAGCATGGCGTACTATGATAAGGATAACTTATGAGGAGGGGAAAGTCAATCTGGAGAATTCGCGAAATAAACATGCCCTTTCAAGGAAGGATGGAGAAGATAACCAGAATTCCAAAATAAAAGCCTTTGACTGCACGCCGCGTGCAGCTATAGGCTAGAAAGGAAAAGCAGGGGAAGCTGATGGAAAAAATAATAGTACAAAAACTTCATGAAATAGAAGAAAAAGAGCATGGTAAAATATTACTGGCAGGTCAGTGGATTCTGGAGAGTGAAATAGCAGGATTGAGAGAGAAAGCGGGAAAATTAGGGGAAGAAAAAAAGGTAAGTTGGGAGAAATTGAATGAGATATTTTTGAAGGAAGTTTAATCAGACATACATCCCTTCGCCTTTGCATAGATTGTAAAAAAACAAACTATGCAGGGGTTTTTATGAAAGATTATATCGAGGAGAGAGCGGTTGAGATTGCTTATTATATTATTGAAAATAAGGCGACGGTGAGGCAGACGGCGGTGGCGTTTGGGGTAAGTAAGAGTACCATACATAAAGATGTAACAGAACGCCTTCTCCAGATCAACCCATCTCTTGCAGGTGAGGCGCGAAAGGTTCTGGATCTGAACAAATCGGAACGGCACATCCGGGGCGGACTTGCTACCAGAGAAAAGTACCTGCATCAGCACGCATAAAAAATCCTTTTCTTTGCAAAAAGATGGTGTATTACATTTTTACAGTATATAATAGAGAAAACGGGGATATACAAAAGAGAAGGGACAGGAAAAGAGAAGAATGGGGAAAACGAAACAAAAACAGGATCGAAGTCATTATTTGTTTTCCAATCGGGAACTGGCAAATCTGATCGGACCTTTGGTAATCGAGCAGTTATTGGCAGTTTTTGTTGGGATGGCAGATTCTATTATGGTTGCAAATGTTGGAGAAGCAGCTGTGTCGGGCGTGTCGCTGGTTGACAATATTATGATTCTGATCATCAATATTTTTGCAGCACTGGCGACTGGTGGAGCAGTTGTTGCCGGACAGTATATTGGCAGGAAAGATGAAAAATCAGCATGTAAAGCGGCTACACAGCTGGTATGGTTTGTGAGTCTTAGTGCGGTTGCGATCATGATATTGGTTTACTTCGGAAAAGATATAATTCTGAATCAGGTATTTGGTCACATTACAGCGGAAGTAAAAGGAAATGCAGATATTTATCTGCTAATTGTAACAGCTTCGATTCCATTTATCGCGTTATATAATGGTGGGGCAGCAATTTTCCGTGCGATGGGGAATTCGCAGGTATCCATGCGGGTATCGCTTTTGATGAATGCAATCAATGTAACCGGAAATGCAATTCTTGTGTTCGGATTACGGATCGGAACGGCGGGTGTTGCAATACCGACACTGATTTCCAGAATGGTTGCCGCGATAGTGATAACAGTGTTGCTCTGCAATCAGACACGTATCTTGCATATTGAGCGGACACTGAAAATCCGGTTTGATGGAAGAATGATACGGAAAATACTTGCAATTGGGGTTCCCAATGGTCTGGAAAACAGTATGTTTCAGCTGGGCAAAATTTTAGTGCTGAGTCTGGTTTCAACCTTCGGTACTTATGCAATTGCGGCAAATGCAGTTTCCAATGCGATTGCGCTGTTCCAGATTCTTCCTGGAATGGCGATCTCGCTGGCAATTACGACAGTTATTTCCCAGTGCGTCGGCGCAAATGACTATGAACAGGTACGTTACTATCTGAAAAAACTGCTTGCGATCATTTATGTGGCAATGGTGGGAACGGTAGCACTTATTTTCCTTGCACTTCCATTGATTTTGAAAGCATACAATTTGTCAGATCAGACAGCTGCGGCAGCAACAAATATTATTCATTTCCATGGAATCAGTGCAATGATTATCTGGCCACTTTCATTTGCCCTTCCAGCAGCGTATCGTGCGGCAGGAGATGCAAAAGCCTGTATGTATACATCGATTGTGTCGATGTGGATTTTCCGGATCGGATTCAGTTATCTGGTAGGAAAATATATGGGACTGGGAGTATTTGGCGTGTGGGTTGCAATGGTGATCGACTGGGTAGTACGTGCAATCTGTTTTATTATCCGGTACTTTAATGGAAAGTGGAAACATGGGGCAATTGTGTAAATACAGAAGAAAGTTGTCATTTGTAAGATGGTTAGAAAGATGATGCCTGAATATGAGTTTTAATTGCAGACCAGAGTTCAAACTTTGGTTCGGGCGATAGAAAATGCTTGTAAAACATCCAGAGCTCTACTATAATAAAATATAAAAGCAATAAATAGAAAAAGCGGTCTGAAAGGATCGTATTTTACAGGAGGAAAACCTTGAAGAACGAATTAGTGATTGTACTTGACTTTGGTGGACAGTATAACCAGCTTGTCGCAAGACGTGTCAGGGAATGTAATGTATATTGCGAAATTTATTCTTATAAGATTGATATCGAAAAGATTAAAGCAATGAACCCGAAGGGAATTATCCTGACAGGAGGACCGAATAGCTGTTACGAACCGGATTCACCGACTTATTCTGAAGAACTCTTTAAGCTTGGCATTCCGGTACTTGGTCTTTGTTATGGTGCACAGCTTATGTCTCACGTACTTGGCGGAAAAGTTGAAAAAGCTGACGTCAGAGAATATGGTAAGACAGAAGTCATCATCGACAAGAAAGATTCCAAAGTATTTGAAAATGTATCTGCAACAACAACCTGCTGGATGAGCCATTTTGATTATATTTCGCAGGTGGCACCGGGATTTGAGATTACTGCACACACAGCAGACTGTCCGGTAGCAGCAGCAGAAAATGCAGCAGAAAAGCTTTATGCAATCCAGTTCCATCCTGAAGTGCTTCATACACCGGAAGGAACCAAGATGATCAACAACTTTGTAAAGAATGTCTGTGGATGTGTCGGCGAATGGAAGATGGATGCATTTGTTGAAAATACCATCCAGGAAATCCGTGAAAAAGTTGGGGACGGAAGAGTACTTCTTGCGCTTTCAGGCGGAGTTGATTCCTCTGTGGCAGCAGGACTGCTTTCCAGAGCAATCGGCAAACAGCTTACCTGCGTATTTGTAGATCACGGTCTTCTTCGTAAGAATGAAGGCGATGAAGTTGAGGCAGTATTTGGACCGAATGGTCAGTTTGACCTGAACTTTATCCGTGTCAATGCACAGGAAAGATACTACAGCAAGCTTGCCGGAGTTACAGAACCGGAGGCAAAGCGTAAAATTATCGGAGAAGAATTTATCCGTATTTTTGAAGAAGAAGCAAAGAAGATCGGTGCAGTAGAATTCCTTGCACAGGGAACGATTTACCCGGACGTTGTAGAAAGCGGACTTGGCGGAGAATCAGCAGTGATCAAGTCTCATCACAACGTAGGAGGACTTCCGGAGTATGTTGATTTCAAAGAAATCATTGAACCACTTCGTGATCTCTTCAAAGATGAAGTCCGCAAGGCGGGTCTTGAACTTGGACTTCCGGAGAAGCTTGTATTCCGTCAGCCATTCCCGGGACCGGGACTTGGAATCCGTATCATCGGAGAAGTAACGGCTGAAAAAGTACGGATCGTACAGGATGCAGATGCAATTTACAGAGAAGAGATTGCAAACGCGGGACTTGACCGCAGCATCGGACAATATTTTGCAGCCCTGACCAACATGAGAAGCGTTGGTGTTATGGGTGACGAGAGAACTTACGATTATGCAGTTGCACTTCGTGCAGTAAATACGGTAGATTTTATGACTGCTGAGGCAGCAAAGATTCCGTATGAAGTACTTGATAAAGTAATGAGCAGAATTATCAATGAAGTTCGTGGGGTTAACAGAGTATTCTATGATCTGACGAGTAAACCGCCGGGAACGATTGAGTTTGAATAAATCGAGTTGCTTAAAAAAGCCAGTGTTTATGCGGGTTTCAGCGATTTCGATTAGTCTTTTGATAACAAATTGATAACAGTCATAGCAAGTGCCATTATTCTTGTTATCCAGTGGTTTATGGGTAACGGAACAATTAACAGGTGGCTTGCAGACTAAAGTTCGGAGCTTGGCTCTGAACAAATTCCATATTATAAACTAAGCCCTTAGCTGTGGTTAATAACCATAGTTAAGGGCTTTTTTGTCGTTGCCAAAGCATCTGTAGGGAGCTGCCAGTGGCAGGTCCTGTAGGTGCTTATTTATCTTTCAAGTGGTCTTTGAATGCTTCCACGAGAGCGTCACTTAATTCCTGTGATGGAACTTTTGCCCAACGCTGTGTGGTGTCGAACTCTGGATAATGGTAACGCCAGTTATCGTATTCTTCTCTGTTGATTTCTTCGGAAGATAGCTTGTCTGCCTGTTCTTTCCAAGCATACAGCATTTTGAGGAGTTCATATGCTTCTCTGCCTTTGTCCTTGTTGACCTTTAAGCATACCTCTCCGTCTGCTTCACTGACAGTAAGACCGTAAATATCTTCAAGGGTAAACAGAGTGTGCATAAGACCGATATAGCTGTCTATGTCAGGAACATCAAGAGCCTGTGGAGAAACATCAAGCACCTGTGCCAATGCATTTGTAAGGTCTGCTTTCGGTTTGCGTGTACCAGTTTCGTACTGTGCCAAACGCACATCAGCACTCTTTTCTGGAAAACCGATTGCTGTACCGAGATACTTTTGTGTCATACCACGCATTAGTCTGAAAAAATGTATTCTTTCGCTGATAGCCATAATGATACGCTCCTTTTATATTTAGTGAAATAAGTATAGCAGAAATGTTTAGTGGAAGTCAAGAAAAACCGAAACAAAAATGTTTAATATTTTCTTTGCAACCACTTGACAATAGCAAATATGTTTAGTAAAATAAATTACGAAT
The DNA here is from genome assembly GCF_027674365.1 of Coprococcus sp. AM11-30B. NCBI lineage: Bacteria > Bacillati > Bacillota > Clostridia > Lachnospirales > Lachnospiraceae > Coprococcus > Coprococcus sp. AM11-30B. Next base: position 117,579 of record NZ_JAQDVB010000007.1, read on the forward strand.
TAAACAAATATGCTTAATGCGACAACTGAATGACCGTCCGAAAAGCCAAACCGCCAAGACCTCGTCGGAGCAAGTTCCGTATCGTTCGCTTGTGTGCAAGCACAAAAGCTCATTCGCTGCACTGCTCCTCCTCTTCCCCAAAAGTCTCCGACTTTTCGGGAACCCCTATACGAGCGAGCGCCTGATGTACTGCGGTGCATTGGGACAGCACAGCGCCTGCCGACAAGCAGGAGTGCCTGTTGGAACTTTAACACGGAGAAAGCGGCAAGCAAAAAATTATTTTAAGAAAGGAAGAAAAAGGATATGGAAAACAGATTTATCCGAGCCGAAGATGTGGCTCAGGAACTAAACGTATCAAAACCTTATGCATATAAACTCATCAGACAATTAAATGAGGAATTGAAAGCAAAGGGCTTTATTACGATTGCAGGGCGTGTAAATCGCCAGTATTTTTACGAAAGGCTCTACGGAGCAGGAAAGGGGGAAATGTAAATGCCGGTATTTAAGAATGAAGATAACGGTACTTGGTATGTGATGGCAAGGTATGTGAACTGGAAAGGGGAACGCAAGCAGAAATGCAAGCGTGGCTTTGCTACCAAACGAGAAGCACAGGAATGGGAAAGAATGTTCAAATTGCAGACTTCTTCAGACCTTGATATGAGTTTTGAAGCCTTTACGGAGCTTTATATCAATGATGTGAAGAACCGTTTGAAGGAAAACACGTGGCTTACCAAAGAGCATATCATACGCACAAAGATACTTCCGTATTTCGGGAAACTGAAAATCAGCGAGATTTCCACAAAGGAGATTATTACTTGGCAGAATGAAATGCTTGCCTATCGTGATGAGAAGAAAAAGCCTTATTCACAGACGTATCTGAAAACGCTGCACAATCAGTTGTCCGCCATTTTCAATCACGCTGTCCGCTACTATGAACTGCGTTCCAATCCTGCGGCAAAGGTGGGAAATATGGGACGTGAGGAACACAAGGAAATGCTGTTCTGGACAAAGGAAGAATACAAGAAATTCTCTTTTGAGATGATGGACAAGCCTGTTTCCTTTTATGCGTTTGAAATGCTTTACTGGTGCGGTATCCGAGAGGGCGAGCTGTTAGCTTTGACTCCGGCAGATTTCAACTTTGATAAGGAAACAGTCACAATCAATAAATCCTATCAGCGTTTGAAAGGGCAGGATGTGATTACTTCTCCGAAAACGAAAAAGAGCAACCGCACGATTAAAATGCCGAAGTTTCTGTGTGAGGAAATGAAAGAATATCTCGGTATGCTTTACGGATTGAAGAAGAAAGACCGTATCTTTACGGTGACGAAAAGCTATCTTCATCACGAGATGGACAGAGGGGCAAAGGCGGCAGGCGTGAAGCGTATCCGCATTCACGATCTCCGTCACAGCCACATTTCACTCTTGATTGATATGGGCTTTTCTGCGGTGGCGATTGCTGACCGAGTTGGTCACGAAAGTATTGATATTACTTATCAGTACGCACACCTCTTTCCGTCAAAGCAGATTGAGATGGCAGAAAAATTAGATGATTTAGGGAAAGGAGATTTTGAAAATGTCAGCTAAGAACAGAGATAACAAAAATCGTTGGAGGAATATCACAGTAGGGTTTCGAGTATCGCCCGAAGAAAACGAACTCATTAACAGAGCTGTAGCTCTATCAGGATTGCCAAAACAGGAGTATTGTTACCGCCGTTGCTTAAATCAGGATGTGGTGGTACAGGGCAATCCGAGAGTGTATAAGGCGTTGAAAACGGAATTTGCCACAGTCCTTGCGGAACTGAAAAGGATTGAAGCAGGAAAAGGTGTGGATGATGAACTGCTGAGTGTAATAGAACTGATTTCCATTATTCTCGGCGGTTTGAAAGGAGAGGATGCGAATGGAGAATAAAAAAGAAATGACTATTCCAAATGTATCTGCGGCAACAGATGCGGAACAGTCACTTTCCAAATGTACTGACAATAGTATAGTCAATCAGGATACGGATTTCAAGGGGTACGAGCAATCTTTTGAAGAAATGCAAAGGGAAATACTCAGACAGTTAGACCCTTCCTATCTGAAAACAGTATCAATGACAACGCTGTATGATACGGTGTTTGAGGTTCAGACACCACTTATCGACGGTCTGCTCCAAAGGGGAACTTACCTTTTCGTAGGTTCCCCGAAAGTGGGAAAGAGCTTTATGATGGCACAGCTTGCCTATCATATCAGCACAGGCACACCGCTTTGGGAGTATAAGGTGCGTAAGGCAACGGTGCTTTATTTTGCCCTTGAAGATGATTACCCACGTTTGCAGAAGCGATTGTTTCAGATGTTCGGTGCAAAGGAGACAGGCAATCTGTATTTCGCAACGGAATGTAAAACGGTCAATGGCGGACTGGAAGAACAGATAAGAGGGTTTATGAGGGAACACCCAGACACAGGCTTGATTATCATAGACACCTTAAAGCGTGTGCGTGAAGCAGGCGGAGCAGATTACAGCTACGCAAGTGATTATGATGTTGTGGCAAGGCTGAAAGCGTTGGCAGACAGTTACAAGGTTTCAATGCTTATTGTTCATCATACACGCAAACAAAAATCGGAAGATATATTCGATATGATTTCAGGCACGAATGGTCTGATGGGTGCGGCAGACGGTGCATTTGTTCTCAGTAAGGACAAGCGTACTTCCAACAATGCCACACTTGATGTTGCTGGCAGAGACCAGCAGGATATGAAAATCCATCTTGTAAGGGACAGCGAGCGATTGGTGTGGAACTTTGCAAAATCGGAAACGGAGATGTGGAAAGAACCGCCCGAACCTCTGCTTGAGAAGATAGCGGATACGCTCTTTTCGGAAAGTGACAGATGGGAAGGAACTGCTTCGGAACTTTGCGAAAGGCTTGCGGTGGATATAAAGCCGAATGTACTTTCTTTAAGGCTCAGTATCAACGCAAGCAGGCTGTTTCGTGATTACGGTATCCGTTATCAGAACAGCCGCACACACGACGGAAGAAAGGTTTCACTTTGGAAAGAAACCGAGCAGACGGCGTGACAAACGGTGTCAAAGGTGTCAATGTTTTTGAGAGCAGCACGCTGTGAAAAACATTGTCACCATCGTCACACTTTGACACCGGATAAAGTTTAGGGGAGTGTGCAGAGAGTGCCTTTTCAAAGGCGGCTCTTTGGTCTCGCCTGCTGGCTCGGTCGGTTCGCAGGCGTGTGTGCCACCGGCACACGCTCACCCCTCGGAGAGCCTTCGGAGAACGCAAAACCTGTTTACAGGTCGCATTTTTGATGGGTGTACCCGTCAAAAGTGCTTTTGCGTTACTTTTGACAAAAGTAACAAAACCTGAGAATGTTGAAATTTACAGATGGGAGATGAAAAAATGCAGAGAACGATAAGTGCAATGGTCGGTAAAGGCTCGGTCAATCACAATAGCCGAAAGTTCCGAGCAGAAAATGTAGACGGAACTCGTACTCATCTCAATATCGACTACTGCAATGAAAATATAAAGACAGTTTATCACGAATTGTTTGATGAAGCATTGGAAAGATACAATGCCAAGCAGATAAGGTCAGACCGAAAGATAAAAGATTATTATGAAAAAATCCGAAGTTCCAAGCAGGAAAAACCGTTCCACGAAATCATTTTACAGGTGGGCGGTAAGGGAAATATGAACGCCGATACGGAAAACGGAGAACTGGCAAAGCAGATTTTAGATGAATACTATCAGGGTTTTCAGGAGCGAAATCCACAGCTTCGGGTGTTCTCGGCTCATCTGCATATGGATGAAGCTACACCACATCTGCACATAGATTTTGTACCTTTTACCACAGGCAGCAAGCGTGGACTTGATACAAGAGTGTCACTAAAGCAGGCTCTTGCAACGCAAGGTTTTAAGGGCGGCAGTCGTGGCGATACGGAGTGGTCGCAATGGATACAGTCCGAAAAAGAACAGCTTGCGGCGGTGATGGAACGTTATGGGATTGAGTGGGAACATTTAGGCACACACGAAAAACATCTTTCTGTTTTGGATTATAAAAAGCAGGAAAGAGAAAAAGAAGTGGCGGCATTAGGTGCGAAAATCGAGCAGAAACAGATTGAATTTGATGTGTTGTCGGAACGAGTATTGAACTATGATAAGGCAAAAGACGAGCTGTCAAATCTTGAAATAGAGCTTGATACTGCACCGAAATATCAGTTGCCAGAACCAGAGAAATTTATGACTGCAAAGGCATATAAAACCAAAATGGCAGAGCCGGTTGTAAGGAAATTGAAGCAACTTGTCAAAACGGTGCTTGCCCGCTGCTTTGAGGGGTGGGACAACTATCATAGGCTGAATACAGCGAATGCACAGTTATACCGCACCAATCAGCGTTTGGAGAAAGTCAATGAAAGATTGACCGAAGAAAACAAAATCCTAAAAGCAGAAAATAAAGATTACAGCCTGCTCCGTAAGGTTTTTGGTCGCAAACAGATAGATGATTTGTTGGAGCAGGCAAGAACAGTTAAAGGTCGCAAGCGTGATAATACACGATCACGATAGACAAAAATCACAGGAGGAAAAGGAAAATGACAAAGACAATTTTTGAAGAAATGGGCGGAACTTATAGACAGGTGGGTGATTATTTATTGCCGAACATCACAGTACCAGCCGAAGAAGAAATAGAGCCGATTGGTTTATGGGGGAAACGACATGCAAGGCATTTAAAGGAACACTATAAAGTGTTATATATGAACCTGCTGACAAGCGGAAAGCTGCATAGTTATCTTGCAGAAGTCGATAAGCAAGCAGAGGATATGTTTCTTCGACTGGTAAAGGAATATGCCGACAGACAAGATGTGACGGAACAATTAAAGAAAGATAATCCCTACGAATGGATTGGAAGAATGAATAATATTCAGGCTTGTGTGAGGGAAGTTGTAGGAACGGAGTTGATTTACACATAAGCGTTTTACGGTATGGTGCTCCTGCGTTTGCTGGAGTGCTGTGGTTGTGGTTGTAAAGAGGTTGTGAAAGATTGAATTTCGTAATGGTTGGATGTATAATTAGGAAGTGAAAATTTTAATTTGCACTTCCATAAGGTGAAATGTATTGACACAAAAAATACAGTATGATAGTATTGCCATTAGAAGAAAGAAAGGCACATTTTGTGTAAGGTGAGGAAATGATTAATAGATAATTTGATTTAAGTAAGACACATATAGTTATTGAGCCTGTAGAGAATAGGTTTGTTTTGTGTACGCTTAAGTTGGATTATCGCAAGAGGCATTTCCTTTGTTTTCCTTTTGGAAAAGAAATAAGGGGCTATTTAGCGAGTCTATTTTTGCGTATGCAAAAAAGACTCGTTTTTGTGTGTTCAAAATAATAATTGGCTCAGACTTCGAAAAGGAGAAACTTTAATGTTGCAGATAAAAAAATTAAATTTAACACATAAAAAAGACCTGAGAATAATTCTTAATGATTTCAACCTTGTGCTAAATGATGGAGATAAGGCAGTTATTATTGGAGAAGAGGGAAATGGGAAATCGACATTAATGAAGTGGATATACAATCCGTCGCTTGTAGAAAACTATATAGAAGCAGATGGGGAAAGGATAATGGGACACGAACGTCTTGGTTATCTTCCGCAGGAGATGCTCGATGAAGATAAGGAAAAAACAATATACGAATATTTTTCTGAAGAGGAAATATTCTGGGAGAAAACGCCTAAAGAATTGTCTGTTATTGCGGGAAAATTTGGAATGAAAAATGATTTTTTCTACAGTAACCAGACAATGGGTAGTCTTTCAGGAGGCGAAAAAGTCAAGACACAACTTATGAGGCTTTTCATTCGCGATGTTTCTGTGCTGTTGTTGGACGAACCTTCCAATGACATCGACATTGCGACGCTTACATTACTGGAAAAAATCATAAATGACTGGAAGCACATTGTGCTTTTTATTTCACACGATGAAACGCTGATAGAGCGTACTGCCAACATGGTGATACATATCGAGCAGATTATACGAAAAACAAAGGCGAGATATACCGTGGCAAAGCTTCCCTATAGACGCTATGTGGAAGAACGGCTTCATAAATTTGAAATCCAAAAACAGCGGGCACTGAGTGACCGTAGGGAGAAAAAGATTCGCGATGAAAAATATCAAAGAGTTATGCAGAGTGTACAAGGTGCATTAAGAAGTTGTACCAGACAAGCACCGTCTGTTGCCAAAAACTTAAAGGACAAAATGCATACGGTTAAGGCAATGGAACGAAGATTTGAAAAAGAAGATGAAAATATGACTCAGATGCCGGAACAGGAAGAAGCAATCTTTGTCAAATTAGGGGATGAAAACTCACACATTCCCGCAGGAAAAACGGTCATAGAATATGAACTTTCAAAGCTTGTGACTCCGGATGGCAAAAGAATTTTAGCAGAAGGAATTCATTTAAAAATAAAAGGTTCAGAAAAAATCTGTATGATAGGAGCCAACGGGGCAGGAAAAACGACTCTTCTAAAAAAGATAGCGGAAGAACTCCTAAATCGGAATGACATTAAAGCAGAATATATGCCTCAAACTTATGAAGACCTGCTGGATTTGGATGTTACACCGGTTGATTACCTTGATAAAACAGGAGATAAAGAAGAGCGTACAAGAATTAGAACATACCTTGGTTCACTTAAATACACACCAGATGAAATGGAGCATCCGATTCGGGAGTTATCAGGCGGACAAAAGGCGAAAGTGCTTCTCTTGAGGATGAGCTTAAGTGGTGCAAATGTTCTTATTCTGGATGAACCGACAAGAAATTTTTCACCATTGTCCGGTCCGGTAATAAGAAAAATGCTCCGAGAATTTCCGGGGGCTGTCATTAGCATTTCTCACGATAGAAAGTATATTGAAGAGGTGTGCGATAAAATATATCAGCTAAATCCTAATGGATTACAGCTAATTGGTGATTGATAACAAAAAGGATGAAAGACTGACAAATTTCAGGCTTTTAGTGAGTTGGAAAGCATACAAAGATTTGAATTTGGAGGATAGATTATGGTACGTACAGAAGATGCATGTGAAATTATAAAATATGCTTTGCAAAACGAAATTAAAGTATATTTAGATGGCGGATGGGGTGTTGATGCACTTCTTAAAAGAGAATCAAGAATACACAATGATATTGATTTGTTTGTTGAACTGAAACATTATCATGATTATATTTATGTGATTAAGCAGCATGGATTTGAGGAAGTAAATACTGATTATACAACGGATGGTCATACTGTCTGGAAAGATGATAAACAAAGAATCATTGATTTACATTGTTTTGAATTTACAGATGACGGAATTGTTTATGAGGGAGATATATTTCCATCAAAAACTTTTTCCGGTATTGGAAAAGTTGGAGATATAACTGTTTCTTGTATTGAACCATTGAGTCAGGTAATGCTTCATTTGGGATATGAACACGATAAAAATGATGTGCATGATGTGATGCTGTTGTGTGAAACATTTCAAATAGCAATACCAGATGAATATAAGGAAAAGTAAAATTTCAGTTTTGTGTTGAATCTCTAAGCAAAATAGCTTATAATTTGACATGCTACATATAGTTATTATCCACAGTTATCGAGTAGGTGTTATCAATGCCGATAACAAAATGATAACATTAGCTCGTATAGGCAGGATAATATGGATATATCAAATAATCAAAAGAACGAGAAACATTACAGAGAATAATTCCTAAACAAAAAGCGTTAGTCTTTGTAGAGTTTGAATAGTTGAAGCTGAGCTGTAAAGCCTTTGTTTACAAGGGTTTTACAGCTTTTCCTTTATAGGATTGCATTTTCATTGCATTATTTTTTTTCAACTGTTCTGTGATAGATTGCTGTATGTTGATTGCTGGTATAATTAGCAATGCTTTCAGTAGCAGATTGTACTTGTAATATTCCAGTCAGCTTTTTAGCAACTTCAAGATTCGTATTTGGATACAGATGACCATAAGTGCCGAGTGTTGTCTGTATTTTTTCATGTCCTAAACGTTCCTTGATAAGTAAAGGATTTTCGCCCATGCTGATAAGCAATGAAGCGTGTGAATGTCGCAAGGCATGAATTTTAATACGATGAACACCTGCTAAATTTGACAACTTTTCCAAAGCTCTGGGAAGCGTTGTTTTACTGGTTGGAGTTCCGTTATAACTTAGTACAAGTGGACAATCGGGAAGAACCTGTTGCTGAACACTTTGCCAAGCCTTTAGCTCATTGAGTGTATCTGAATCAATATAAATAGTACGGATACTTGCCTGTGTTTTCGGCTCAACGAATTTATAGTCCGTCATTGTTCGGTAATATAATGTTTTGGTAATGCTAAGCAAGCCTGTTTCAAAATCTATGTCTGACCAATGTAATGCTGACGCTTCGCCAATTCGCATACCAGTCATAAATAATAACCAGAACGATATAAACAGATAATGTTCATAATAGTCTTTCTTACAGAGTAAGGAAATAACCTTTTGAAATTCTTCTAATGTCCAGAAATCAACTTTGGTTTTCTTGCTTTTGATATTGCCTATCATACGAGAAGGATTTTTCTTCGCAATTCCAAGAACAATAGCTCTGTCAAATGCGATAGAAAGCATTCCCTGTACGATACGAATGTAATTAGGGCTAAAATCTTTTGCAAGTTTCAACTGCCAGTTTTGAACATGAATAGGTTCGATTTCGTCTGTTTCCATTTTGTAGAAATAGGAAAAATGTTTCTTGATGGTAGTAGCACGATTAAGATAAGTGCTTTCTTTTACCTGTGTTTTATACCATGGCAGGTAGGTTTCTTCTATAAATTGCTGAAAAGAAACGCCATCTTTTTTTGTTGTTAATTCTTCGGTAGAAGCTAACACCAGTTTTGAATATTCTTCCTTTGCTTCTTTTTTCGTTCTGAATCCACTTCGGTATTTCTGTATCTGTTTTCCGGTAATGGGATTGTAGCCTAAATTAGCTCTGAAATAATAAGTTCCGTTATCTGCTTTCTTAATAGGGTCTTTTGCCATGATTTCACTCCTTACATGATATGCAAGAAGTACAATCAATCGTTTGTGTCTGATAATGTAATCCCTAATAATTCTTCCACGGCTTCTTTGGGTACTCTGTCCAATTTACGGGATTGGTAATAAGTATGCCCTTTTTCAATCATAAGTTTTTTTGCTTTTCTTATGATGTCTGCCGAGAAAGAAGTTCCATAACCTAGTGCTATGAGGTCTTTTTTTGTTACGGTAATCATAATCCTCCTTTCCATAGACCAGATAAGGAAATCTCAATATCTTGTCTATCAGTATATCAAATGATGAGCAAAAAAGCTCTATTAAGATGATTTTTTCTTGCAAAATCGTTGTTAGATAGTTTTACAAGCAATCAGACGGCTTCGGCAAGCTCCGCTGGTATCTCAACCATTCCCATTCCTGTGGGCTGAACCGTGTCATACGGGTGTATCATTATCCTGTGTTGCAGGTCATGGCAGAACGACTTTTCCAACGGTCGCTCCCAGATCATTGCATGAATCGCTATCTCCCGATTGGAAAAGTCACGGCGTACAACCTCTGATGGCTCACTGCAAGCACAAACGTATCTGACTGCTTTATTCACTTGTCAAAGAACTGTTAGGCTCTTGTCAGCCTGTATCAATTCATTTTTACAAATGGACTGATACAGAATGATAAGAAAAAGCGGAACAGGAAAGAGGGGAGTTTATTAAATCATGCTCCGCTCAAAGATTACTTAATGTTCGTCTATTTCAAATTCACATATCATTTTCAAAAGGGCTTCTCTGATACGTCCCTTTAATTCCATATCAACCACAATGTATACGTTGCCGTATTCATCGTAAAACGGGCGTAAACAGCATTTTGATATATAGGCTTCATAGAACAGCAACAGCTTTTCTATGGCGTTTTCGTTACCGTCCACGGCTGATGATATGAGAAAAAATGATGGAAGTGTGTGTTGCTTATTCTTCATTTGTTTTCTTCTCCTTTAACTGCTTTCTGATTTCTTCAAGTGAATTTCTTCTGTGCCTATATGATGTGCTTCGGTTGATATTCAGCTTTTCGCCTATCTCCGAATCGCTCATATCCAAGAAGAAAAACATCAATACAATGTTCCGGCTTTGCTCCGGCAACTGTTTCAGTGCTTCTGCAAGTTCTTCATCAAGTACACGGATTTCTGTACCGCACACATCGAATGTTGTATATTCACTTTCGTAATCGTCCCATACAATCAATTTCTCAACAACAATCTCTGGAAGCTCACAAAAGGATACTTCCTTTGCCTGTCGTCTGGCTAATTCCTTGCGGTAGTTGCGGACAATGCCTTTCACAACCTTTTTGAGCTTACAATCAAACTGACACTGTATTGTCTTTTGGAAGTCTGATGGTTTCAAAATCACACCCCCTTTCTCTATAAAGTGAAAAGTATGTATCCCTCTTTCCGCACCATATCTGTACGGCAGGGTGTGATTTGTTGCAGGATTGAAAAAATTTTTTGTAAATATGAAAACAGCCTATTTGCATCAATAACAAATAGACTGTTTTTAAAACATCTGATATATGAGTTTTTAATTCATGTTCAAGGACTGATGATGTACTAAGAAAAAAACGGAATAAATTCGGTTGTTGGTATAGACTGCCTGTTTTACTTAGAATCACAAATTGCTCCTTGACCAGAGCAATCCTGTGAAAATAGAAAAAGGACAGCTCTGGTTATACCAAAACCGTCCCTATATTTTTGGACATTATAAAAGAGATTACTCACAGAACGGTTTTTTTTATTTACCGAACTAGGTAATACTTTATTTGAATTTATAGTGCATATAATATGAGTTTTTAATACATTCTAATCGCACAACATGAAGTATAAACTCATGCTAGGTGATTAAAAATGAGAAAAAAGAAAGATACACACAGCTTTGATTTTCGTCCTTTAGGACTGGCAATCAGAGAAGCCAGAGAGAAAGCAGGGCTTTCCAGAAATGATTTAGGCGATAAAGTCTTTTACGGAGAACGTCATATCGCAGATATTGAAAATATCGGAAAACACCCTAGCTTTCAGTTATTCCATGATTTAGTTACAATGTTCAATATATCTGTTGACGAGTATTTCTATCCAGCGAAGAATGTTGAGAAAAACACAGCCCGCCGTCAGATAGATTCGTCACTTGATTTATTGAGTGATAATGAATTAAAAATCATTCAAGGTACGATTGACGGTATCTTGAACAGCAGAGAGAATAAGAAGTGATTTGCTTCTTGTTTTCTCTGTTTTCCTATACAGATTCTTCAACATTTATTTGTTGATCTGCTCCGCAGGCAACAAATAAGAGCCGACTATCCTTATTTCTTTATCGTAAATTTACTTGTTACACAGTAATGAAAAAAGCCAATAGTTTGTAACTGGACTTTACAAACTATTGACTTTACATTTTGATGTCCACTCTTCAATGAATTATCATACGAATATATCTTCAATACTTTATAATTCAAGAGTAATAATAAGGCTATTGGCATGTACTTTTGCAACAATATTTCCGCCAAGAATGGCAACAAGTGTTTTTACTACCGCAAGTCCCAATCCTGTACTTCCATTATGTCTTGATTTATCGCCTGTATAAAAACGGTCAAAAAGTCGATTGCAATCAATTTCTGAACTGTCACTCATTGGATTTTCAATGGTAAATATAATATTATTATTTTCTTTCTCCATAAGTGTTATTTTTATCGTTCCAACAGAATACTTAATTGCATTTGTCAACAGATTTTGTAAAATTCGTTCTACCATATTTTTATCAGAATATACGTATATTGAATAATCTGGGAGATTTATTTCGGGTAAAATATTCTCCTTTTCTAATGCAACGGCATTTTCCGTAATTAAATTTATTAACATATTAGATATATTAAACTTTTCTTTTTCTGGAACTGTCTGCTGTTCTGCCAAAATAGAAAGGTCATAGAATGTTTCTACCAATTCTTTCATTTTTTCGGCTTTGCTAAAAATCACTTTTACACGCTGTGCTTGACTGGATTCCAAATTTTCTTTTTGCAATAATTGTAAATGACCAAGAATGACTGTAAGAGGTGTACGTAAATCATGTGATATATTAGCAACAGATTCTTTTAAATACTCTTCATTGCGTAATACGCCTGCGACAGCCTGTCGTTGTCTGATATTATATTGATTCAATATACCAGCCAGTCTTTCTAAATCTTTATCAATCAACGAAATGTCTAACATCTGCTGTGAATTTCCAGAATTCAATTCATTAACTTGATCCGCAAGATTACGGATTTGTTTTTTTAATTGAATATATCGAAATAGCAGTATTACTAAAAATATTGTTATGATAATTAAAATCCATTCTATGTTAGACATTTTCTCCACCTATTTAAAATCACATTTACAAAATTTTATCCACGAAAGCAATACCAATATACCAGACCATATACATCCTACTAAAATAGCTATCGGTTGAAAAAAGGTTTTCATGCTGACAACGATTCTGATTTGATAAGTAGGTAAAAAACCGACTGGTAATCTCAACATCATTCCATAGCCAAGATATAAGCTAAGACCAAAAATAATAATTGCTGTAACCGAGGTTGCTTTTACAGCATCCTGTAAATAGCAACAAATAAGTATTGCAATTAGAAATATCGCACTATTAAGCAGACAAGAATAAATGATTGCTTTTATAATATTGTAAAAAAACATTCCCACGTCTGCAACACCAAAGCGTCCAAATTCCCTTATGCACCCTGAAACTGGATAGACAAGAGCCATAAGATTAAAAGCAATTAAATACGATATTATTTTACTTGTAAAAATTTGTTTTCTGGAATGTCCAGCACTGACCTCTAAGTTTATTGTTCTCTTAGAAAATTCCTGTCCTAAAATCAATGCAAGTATAGCCGACATGATGATAAGAAGAAACGTAGAATCATACACCATTCCATTAAAAATATCAGCAAGAGAAGAAGCAATTTCTTCTGTCGGTCCCATGACCTCTGTAACATAAGTATCTGCTGTAAAAAATCCTAAAATAAATATTCCAATCATACCACACCAGTAAATAGAATTATGTAACAACTGATATTTTTCCAGTTTTAATAATTTATCCATAAAAAACACCTCCGGTTATTTCAAGTCTGTATGTAAAAAAGCACTACCTGCAATGAAATATAAAATAAAATTCCATAAAAAATCTACAAACAAGCAAAAGTTTGTCGAATAGACCTTTTGCAATGAAATTAACCTAAGTTGTCCCATTGGTATTATTCTGCTGATTATTTGTGCAGATTCACTGTTCAGCAAAAAAATCATAACAAAAAATAAAACCATTGAAACTGTCAGTGTTTTTCCCATATCACGAAAAATAAAAGCAAAAAACATCGGTAATGCACACAGTGTTATCATGGCAAACAGAGTTAGTAAAACCATAGTATATGTGCTATCATTCCAAAAAAGTTTTTCTCCAATATAAAATTGACTAATAATTCCATGTACAAATAATGGAAATACCAGAATGATAATACAACCTATTTGAGATACAATTAACTTTACTCTAAATATAGAACTTCTTTTATGTCCGGCAGTAATATAAGTATTTAAAGTTCTTCCACTAAAATCACTTCCAATGAACAATGCTATAAACACTATACTCAAAAAATAGAGTAACGGAATATTGTATAATGATGCCATAATTAAGTTTGAAGAGCGTTCTTTACTATCTAACAGCAATATGCTACTCAAAAGGAGATTGAATATTCCAATTCCCCAAAAATACCAACTGTGAAACAACTTATATAACTCAGTTTTTAGGAGATTTGACATCTTTTGTTCCTCCTATTTTGCTCAAAAAATAGTCCTCCAAAGTATCGCCAGATACAGAAAGTCCTGTTACAAGAATGTGCGATTCTGCCAAAGCAGACGCAACTGTCTCTAAATCATTCAAATAATCATACAAACGAATTATGCCATCTGGCATTAGTTTAAAGTTATCTGTATGAAGATTCTCTTCCAAAACCAGAACCGTTTTCTGAACATCTGTTGTTTTAATAGCTATATGTCGTTTACACCGTTCATTTAATTCATAATCAGAAATCTCTTCTATAATTTTTCCATGGTCAATCAGAATAAATTCTGATGCTGTTTGATACAATTCTTCTAAGATATGGCTTGAAACCAAAATGGTCATACCATATTCTTTATTCAAAATTTTCAATAAATTTCTGATTTCTACAATTCCAGCAGGGTCAAGACCATTGATAGGCTCGTCTAAAATCAATAGTTCTGGTGTATTTAAAAGTGCAATCGCTATCCCCAATCGTTGACGCATACCTAATGAAAAATTGCGGACACTCTTTTTACCTGTATCTTGCAATCCAACCATATCTAATGTCCTTTTAATAACTGATTTATCTGGTATGCCTCGTTGAATACGCTGTACTTCCATATTTTGATAGGCAGTCATTGACGGGAATAGAGCAGGCGTTTCAATCATACTTCCAATTCGTTTACGCTGTTTCTGCAATTCTTCTGTTCCAGAATTTCCCCATAAAGAAAGTGTACCACTTGTTGGAAACGCAAGCCCTGTGACTAATCTTAAAAAAGTAGTCTTACCTGCTCCGTTTTGACCAATAAATCCATAAATTTTTCCTTTTTTTATTTGTAAATTTATGTGGTCTAATGCTAATGTTTGTTTATATTCTTTGGTTAAAGACTTTGCTTCTAAAATAATTGAACTCATATCCCAAACCTCCTTTACTTAAACCAGTATAACGGGCAATTTTAAAGAATTTCTTAAATCGTAATGAGAAAAGTTAAAAAAATAATAAAGCTAAGGAACGTTTAATCCTTAGCTTTATGTAGGCGGTAGCCAATGCCCCAAACAGTATCAATAAATTCTGTATCAGAGCATATCGCTTTTAATTTATTGCGTAAATTACTGATATGAACATTAAGTGTATTATCCTCAGCAATATATTCCGTATCCCAAACACTTTGAAAAAGATTCGATTTTGAAAATACTTTATCTGGATATTTCATCAACAATTCTAAAATGCCAAATTCTTTAGCGGTTAAGGATAATTCTATTCCATTCAAAAATGCTGTATTTTTCTCTAGGTCTAAAGTCAGATTGTTATATTGCAAACATTCTGTCTGGCTATTTTGAAATTGTACTCTTCGCAGATTACTTTCAATTCTGGCAAGCACTTCTTCCATATCAAAAGGTTTTGTGATATAATCGTCTGCTCCCAGACGAAGCAAGTCGATTTTATTTTGTGTAGTTTCTTTCGCTGAAATAATAATAACAGGTATCGTAAATTTCTTGCGTACATCAGATAAAATAATATCACCACTCCGATAAGGAAGCATAATATCAAGTATAATCAAATCAATTTTTTCTTTATTCAAAAAATCCAGAACATGAAGTCCATCATATTGGCAATGCACAGCATATCCTTTTTCTTTTAGAAAATCAGCCAATAACGCATTTATTTCTAAATCATCTTCAATAATCAATATTTTATTCATTAGCCTACCTCATTCCTGCAATGCTACTTTCCCATTATACATTTAAGGTTGTATTTCCTCAATACCATTGCAACCAATTATATGAGAGGGATTCTTATTTTGTCAATCTAATTGTAAGCAGAATAGTATAGATTGGATAAACAATTACCATACTATTCTGCTGTAACATTTATTCTACAATCTTCCAGTTATCGTCCTTATGAAGCACAAGCTCATACTGTGAGATTTGCGTCATTTTCGACTTGTTATCCAGATACTTTACGGACACGCTGACTTTGAGGTTGTCGCCGTCTTTGGTAAAGACAGGGTTTACCAGTTCCGAAAATACATAGTCGCCGGATACAGGAGCAAGCACTCCGTCTTTGACATAATAGGCAAGTTCCTTTTCCGTAGCTGTCGGGTAGAGCTTAAAGAATGTTTCCAAGAAAGCGGTAGCGTCCTTGACTGTGTCGGAACTGACACTAACATCGGCTTCCTGTGTTTTGGGTTCATACTTTGATTTCTGTATTGCCGGAGCAAGGGTAGGATTCTGGGTAATGACCATTGCACCGTCTTTATCCACATGAACGGTCACGGTGTAGTTTTCTGTGACTGCCTGTGTCTGTTCTCCCTCTTTTACCTGCTGATCTACTTCGTAGGCAACGGTAAAATCGTCCGTTCCAGACTGTTCCACGTTCCAGACCAGTACATTTGTAACGGTCGCACTGATCGGTATGTCCGTTCTGATGGTATCGGCGTTCAAGTCCTGTAATTCTTTGGTAAGGTATTTACTGATTTCCGTTGTCCTTGCTTCAATGGCTTCCTTGCTGGTATCCCATGAGTAGTAGGCTTTCGCAAAGTTCTTGACGAAATTCTCAATCCCATTGGTGTCGTTCAATCTTAGCTGAATGATTTCTTTTTCATGTACCGTGTGGGTGTCAATAGCGGTAAAATTCTTATACACACCAAAGCTGGTGCTTGCTAAAAGCACCGCCCACAACAGCAGGACAGATTTTTTATGTGTCCCGACTTTCATGGTACGCACTTTCTTATTCTTAGGTGCTTTCTCTGTTTTTTCTTTCTTCTTAAACATATTTCAAGTCCTTTCTATTGTTTGATTCTTCCGGCACAAATGATGTGCTGTTGCCAGTAGGCAGAGGTCAAATCGGTATAGCCGATTGGATTTCCGGCATGATACATCTGATTGTTACCCACATAGATTCCTACATGGGTAACATAGTCACTGGTGTTGTAGGTGGAATGGAAAAAGACCAAATCGCCAGCCTGTGCCTGTGACAATGGGATATGCTGGGTTGCGTCATACTGTGCCTGTGCGGTTCGTGGCAGGCTGATTCCGGCTTTTCCGTAGCACCACTGGGTAAGACCAGAACAGTCAAAAGAGGTATTCGGGTTACTGCCACCATAGACATATTTCCAGCCTTGATACTTCAACGCTTCATTCATAACCGCCTGTACCGTTTCGTTACTGAACTGCTTCACGGTCAGATATTGGTTGACCAGCTCCACATAAAACATATTCCCGTAGTTATAACGCCAGCCACCATTTTTACTGACTGCTATCGGGTTCGTATAGGTCACTTTTGTACCGCCGGATTTATTCTTTGCGAAATTCTCTGCAAGGTTGAAGCTGTGCTTTTTCCCGTTCTTCGCCACATAGTCTGCATAGCCACCACCATAGTTATAAGATTGAATGACCACGTTAATGTCATTCATACCTTTGGCTTTACAGGAAGAAAGCAGGGACGCAAAATATTTACACCCCTGCTTAATGGATTCTTCTGTACTTAATGAGTTTGGCGGTAGTCCAAGACTTTCGCTGGACTGCATGACATCGGTAGCCGTACCGCCACTTTCCACCTGTATGATGGCAAGCAGGACGTTCACATACTCCGAGATACCGTTTTCTCTGGCGTATTTTTCTACCATCGGCTGATGTTTGAGGACATCGGCTGACAGGTTCATTCCAGAATAGACAGGCGAATAGCTGTTTGAACTGTCGTCATCTTCACCGGAAATCAGTATCCCGAAAAAGAGGACAATGGAGAAAAGGACAGGAAATATCGTACCTATGATAAGGATACGCTTTAATCTCATTTCTTCCGTCCTTTCTCCGGTTGCTTCGTAACAGTCTTACGATTTTGTTTTTGGTTGACCTGTGTTTTCTGTACCGTAGATTTCTTATGATTGCTGATGGATTCTGCTACGTTTGGCTGGTTCGCTCTGGCAACAGATTTAACCTGCTGTTCCTGTCTGATATTGGTTCGGACGGTTTCTTTTCCAGCCTTGAATTCTGCATTTTTTACCACAGGAGAAGTAGCAGGACGTTTCATATCCGGCTTCGTAACTATATCGGTCTGTGCAGGTTTTGGAACAGGTGTGGCAACAGGGCGTTCATGGCTTCTGGTAGCTCCGGCTGTCGCTGATCCATTCGCATGAACTGTCTGTTTTGCTTCCTGTGCTTTCTGCAATTCCTGTTTTTTCTGTGAGATATTTTCCCTGTGCAGATTGCGTTTCTGTGTACGCCGTTCCTGTCGGTTTTCCCGTTCTTCCACAACGCCACGCTTAAAGTCTGATACATTATCCTTTGCTTTCTGTTTTGCAGAGTGGACAGCATAACCAGCCTGTGTCGGCAAGTCTTTCACATTTTCTTTCAGAGAGGAAGCACTGTCACGGACTTTATTTTTCGTATCCATCACAGCACCTACCGCAGAACCGACACGGCTTCCCATGCTGGCAGAGGTATTTTCCCGTTTCTTTGGCGGTTGGTTCGTTGCTGGATTTCCGGCTCTGACAACACTTGCACCAGCCACTGCACCTGCAACACTTCCAGCACCGACAGCCCTTGCAATCCTGTGTTCCATACGTCTTGCCCGATGTCGCATGAATACCATCGGTCTACGGAAAATCCGGCGACCTATCTGCTGGCTGTCATTGGCATTCAGGCTGAACATACTCATTAGTTCTCCGAGTTTCATATAGATTCCGGCAAAGCAGATTATCTGCAAAAACGCCACCATAAAGAACGGATAGTCCGTGGAGATGTTGTAGAACATACTGGAAATCGAAAATGCCACGGTCACAATCAGTGTGATTCCGGCTCTTGTCATAATGGCATTGAACACACGGACAACTGCCTGTTTCGCCATATTTTCATAGGTTGGTATCATGGACAGTAAGAAGCTGACAGGCAGAAACATGGCATATATGATAAAAAGTATCTGGGAAAATAACATCATGCCGGTAAGCAGGAAGATAAAGATTGTAATACCGAGATTGAAAATGAGCAGGAAGAACACCATACCCAGACGGTTGACGACCTGTGGAATGGTAAGGTTGTCATTGTCGTTATCTTCAATCTCTGTTTTCACAACATTTTCCCTTGTTTCCCCATCTTCATCGGACGGGCTGGCAGATACCAGAGCTTCTACACGGTCAATCCCGATTTCTTCGGTATCGCTGTTCCCGAACTGCAATAACAGCCACGGTTTTTCTACCTGTATCGAAAACAGGCTGTCACGGATAAGGTCTACGCTGTCTTTCCCTTTGCTTTGTGAATCGGGGAGCATGATTTTTGTCCCCAAGTCCAGAGAAGCGGTGCTGATGTCCGAACTGAAATCATTGATTTTCTGGATATAGTTGGGAGCATAAGCAATAAAGGACGCAGACACAATGAACACCACCACAAAGTTAATAACAGCGTGAAGTGCCGTGCTTGTTTCCCGTTTGAGAAGCCCTGTATAGGCGGTATAAACACCTACAATCAGAATGATAATGAGCAGGAATCCCACATAGAATCCACTGCTGGAAAATCCATGTTCGGTCACTCCAGCAAGTGTCTGGATACTTTCCCCGATACTGTCTGCCATGTCATTGATGAAGTCCAGCTTATACGCCTGTTGCACCACATATCCTGTGGCATTGCTAAGATACAGGCTGATTGTCCAGACAAAATTTGTGATACAGTAAAGCCCGTACTGCACCGATTTTCCAATGCCGTCCAGCCAGTTCCACGGAAGCCATGACCAGCTATTGTCCACAAAGAAATCAAGCTGATAATTGGAAAGTGGATACTTTGAATACAGGTTGTCTGCATTGACTGCATCATCGACCAGTCCAGACGCATGAGCCACTGTCCCAAGCAGGGACAGCAGTACCAGCGTGACGGTCACGGCAAGCAGAACCATTTTCAGTACATGGAATACCTTTTCTCTTGTGATAGATTTCATCATTCCAAATCCACCTCACTTTTTATCGGCGGTCTGGTATCAAAGGCATGGAGCAGTTCTACAAAGACAGGGTGTATCTGTACCACACCGACACGCCCGTATAAATCCTGCATTAAGCATTGTCCGTTCTCCAAATCCCTCAACCGCTTCTGGTTATTTTCGTCCTCACTGTCCAGCCCGAAAAACTCTAAGGTCTGCTTGATTTCATTGGTATCTGTGGAACGGAACGCAAATTTTAAGCCGATGTTATTTTTCAGACTTTCTTTTGATACGTCCCCAGAGGACTGTGTGACAAAATATACTCCGGCGTTCATGGCTCTACCAGCACGCACCAGTTTATTTGATAAGGTTTCGCCCTGTGCCACATTTAGAAACGCCCATGCTTCGTCCAAGTCCACGATTTTGAAAATACTTCGGTCACTGTGAATGAAATCAAGGGCAAAGGTACTGATAACAATTAAGATGGATACCGACAACAGTTCAATGGTCGTGTATTCCTCAAAGGTAGTATCCTTATCCGGCAGAACCAAATCTGCAACCTGTATGATGTTGAGCTGGTTATCCAGACTGATTGCATTTTCCACCGAACCGTCCGAGAACAAAAGCTGTGCAAAATCATAGTCCGTAAAACTTTCGATATGGTCTGCAATGTTACGGGATACGGCGGTATCCTCTTTTCGCAGTTCCTCAATGACCTGCAACAGCCCGTGGTTCTGATTCTGGGATACCGTGCGGACAGCTTTTCTAAGGACAGGAAACTTTTCGCCATCACGACTGCTGATACCTGTAAGGAACGTCAGAATATCAATGGCAAGACTTTCAGCGTCCTTGACATCTTTCATAATCACATACGGGTCTAACAGCCCTTGATTGCTGGAATCACTGGTAATGTTTACAATGTTGATTTCCTCTGCAATCTCCGGCAGTGTTTCTTTCCAGTTCCCACGCTCACTTTTCGGGTCTAGGATAACTGCCTGTCCACCGAACAGAACGGAATAATACACCAGCAGGTTATTACAGAACGATTTTCCACCACCAAGCGAACCTACAAAAGCAGAAGCCAACGCATTTGTGACCGTACCTTTTACCCCTTGACTGGCAAGGGACGGTTGCAGGTAGACATTTCTTCCCGTATCCACGGAATAGCCGATATAGATTCCTGTATTTTCTCCCAACATCTGGGTAGCACCAAAGCCAAGTCCGGCTAAAAAGTCGGATTTCACATACTGGATATAATCATTGATATAACGTTTGCTGGCTGGAAGAAATTCTCCATGCAGTCCCATCATATCTCCGGCAGGGCGAACCAGCTTCACGTTCAAATCATCGTAAAAATCCTTGACTTCATCACAACGGCGTTTCAGTTCGTCAAGATCGGGTGCAGACACCCGTATGACGTAACTTAACTTATACATACTTTCCTTGCTCTGGTCTAAATCTGTTTCCAGTTCATCGACACTGTCTAAGGCTTCCACCACATTTGAACTTGTTTCATTTCCGGCTTGATAGGCGTGATTGTCCAAGTCCTTTAATTCCTTTTTCTTGTTGCGTACAGTGGTTAAGGCTTTCTTATTCCCGACAATCTCAACATTCATGGACGTATCCACGGGGAATGTGAACTGCTGTTGCTGGAAATAAAAGATTTCCGATGATGGGAAGTCCAGCTCTCCGACAATGGCATTGACTGTAAAGTAGGATACATAGCTTTCGCTGTCCTCATGTTCCAGACGCAAATATCGCTGGCTTTCTTCCACCACACAACGGGTAGGACGGATAAGGTCATAATACTTAATCAGTGTTTCTCTCTTTAATTTTCTTTTTGGCAGAGGATACACATAATCTTCATAAGCTATCCCGTCCCTGCCGTAGAGGTGTTCCATCAGATAGGCAAAATCTTTGGCTTCCAGTCGGCGGATTTTGAATCTACGGGAGATTTTGTTTTCCAGCAGTTTTTCCATCTTCGCATAACGGTTGATTTCATTATTGCTCATGGAAACAAAGTCATTCATCAGCGTGTGCCTTACCTCATTCAAAAACTCACGGAATGTCAGAAATACCGATTTTTTGATGTTCTTCAGATTGACTTCGTCCTCTGTGACCATAAGCTTGAATCCCAGAAAGAAACGGTAATCAACTTGATTGTCGCCTATCATGGATACAAGGGCTTCGGTCTGGTCGTCTATCTTCTGGATTGCTACCTCACGGAGCTTTCCAGTTACCAGCTTCTTTGACTGTTCCTGTATGCTTCGGATTGAACTTTCAGTTGCAATCTGCAACGCATGAATCTTTCCCTCACGGGACTGTGCGATAAGCTGACGGAAGCTGTCATGCACAAGGTATTTCTGTTCTGGGGATAAGAATGAATAATTGTACGGTATCAGCTCATAGTAGGCGAACACCTCATTGTCCTTATTCCAGACAAGGTTGTTGTCGATATATTTAATCGGGAACATAGGTCACACTCCTTACTGCCGTGATAGTTTCCTCAAATTTCTGCTTATGCAGGTTCACGGCTTTTCCGGCATAAGTCACTTTGGGACGCAGAGCATACAGCACCATCGTCTTGATGTAACTGTATGGCTTTTTCCCGTCAAAGGTTTTCTGTGACATAAACCATGTGAGGGCAACGGGAATCCCGAAATATTTTAAAAATGCTCCCTCAATCATGGAAAGTGGCGGTACATCTGCAAACAGAATGATGATAAATTCCGTCAGTACAAACCATGTAATCTGGGTAAAGGTCACAGGGAATGGCAGGTTTACATCATTGATGGCATACAGTACCTTTTCCACGTTCCAGATACTTGTATAACTTCGGATTTTCTTCACTTGTAAATACTCCTTTCTTCATTTTCCTAACAACAGGGACAGCCGGATTTTCCAGACTGCCCCAAGAGAAAAGCTGACAGTAGCACCAGTGGCGGTGCTGATCTGCCAGCCCTTAACGCAGTACCTCACAGATACCAGCGTTTGTTGCAATAAATGTCCCCTCTATATCGAGGTCACGCCCGTAGGCTTCATAGTCGATATAGTTCTGTAAAGAGGACGGGATTTCTCCGAGTACCTGTTCTTCATCAATCAGATAGTAGGCTACATCGGTCATTGTTTCACAGCCGGAATACAGAATGATGTCGTCTTTATGCTCCACCAGTTCTTCCAGACTTCCATAGCAGGATATAAAACTGTCCAAGTCGTCCAGCAGGTAATCGGGTAATTCTTCCAACTGCTCATAGATACGGTTCAGTTCTTCAATGGAAGTGTATTCGCTAATCTCCATCGGGAAGTTGTCCGTATCATGGATTGCGTATTCCTCATACTCTGCATTTAAGCCGATACGTTCAGCAATCACTTCTTCGTCCAACGGAAAAGAGAACCAGTCGCCGACCAGTTCTCCCTCATTGTACTTGCCAAGATTGGCTATATAGACTTGCATATCATCAATCATAAGCGGTCACTTCCTTTCACTCATTGTATTCATAAAATCTGCCATGCACACACAGGAAATGTTCTGATGTTTCTTCCATATCTGAACAGTTCCGATGGTATGTAATATTGCAAAGTCCGGCTTCCAGCTCTTGCAGGTTTGAAAACCATTCTCTTTGAATTGCAGGTATATCTTCGTGTGGGATTTCACTCTCTGAAATTGCAAGGCAGACATTATTTAGCAAGTCGAGGTCTGTATCTTGCAGGATTTCAAAAGGAAAATCATAATCACTGATAAGATAACGGTCACTGTCCGGCGGTAAGCCGATGGATTGCTTTAATGCTTCTATGTTGCAGGGAAGTGTAAACCATGCACAGCCTGTATCTTTTTCCTGTTCATCAAGATTGATAACAAATACTTTCATTTCTGCCATAAGCAATACCACCTGTCAAAGTTTAAACATACCATTGTTGCAGACAGCATAACGTCCTTTTTCTTCCAGCTCATGAGCGTAGGATTCCAGATTAAAATATTTCTTTCCCTTTTCGGATAAAGCAGAAAATTCAATGTTATGTTCCAAGCGGTAACGGGCAACGTCCATGATGTTGTGGCACTCTGGATAAAACAGAAATTCTTCTGATTTCTGCAATAAATCCTCAACACCGCCACAATAGGGAATCAACTCTTTGTATGCCTGCTGAACTTCTGGCGATAAATCCGTGTAAGCAAAGTACAGCTTGTTTAACCGTCTGACAGAAGTTGTCCTTACAATGTCGCCAGCAAAAGGGAGCTTCATATCAATGATTTGATAATCATTGCTGTCAGCTTCCACGCCGAGCAGGTCACGGAACAGCTCATAATCAATGGGTAAATCAAACCAGCGAGAGGTTTTATCCTCTGCTAATTTAGTCGTTTCAATCAATACGCTACATTCTTCCATAGGCTTTACGCTCCAATAATCTTATTAAATAACTGTAACAATACGTCTTTTACGCCGGACGCATTGAATACAAGACCAACGGCTACTAAGGCAACTACCAAGAATCCGATAAGTTTGGAAAACTCACGCTTGAATCCCAAGTAGATTCCGATAACAACAATCGCCATCAGCACAAGGCTCTGTGCGTTGCTTAAAAACCAGTTATAAAGGTTCTGTCCAAAATTCATGCTTTCTTTTCTCCTTTCAGTTCCATCATTTTTCGGTCAGACTGTCTGCCAGCCTGTAAAATACACATGGCAATCACGCCAACTGTTCCACCTAAAGAGAAGAACAGGAAATCAAATAATAATCGTTGCATGTTTCAATTCTCCTTTTCCAAAATCACATCTTCGGTAGATGTGGTCTGTTGTTCGATTATCTTGTAGTGCTTTTCTGTCAGTTTCGTGGATTTACGGATTTCTTTCAGATAATCAATCCCTGTTTTCGCTGTGATTGTTTCCAGCATTTTAAGTGTCGGGTCAACCTGCCGTTGAATCCAGCGTAGGGTTCTGTCCAGTGTGTAGGGTTCGGGTTTGGTCGTGAGCTTTAACGGCTCTCTGTTTTCCCCGATGAACCACGCCCAGCGGACAGATAATTTCCAGTCGCTCCGTTTCTTGTCTGCTTTCTTATCCACAAAGCGTACATAACGGTTGATAATAGAAAATGCCGTCCGTTCAGCGTCATAGTAAGTCAGCAGGTCACGGACAGCATAATAAGCACGTTCATTTTTTAACCGTATTTCAAATCTGTTTTTTATCGGTGCTTCCTCAATGGGAATCCCAAGTTTGATGTACTGCTCATAGCTTTTTTCATAAACACAGAAGTACACCTCACTTTTCAATGAGCCGATATAAAGTGTATAGCCCATACCAGCCTTGTCCTGTTCCTCATGCTTGACCAGTTCGCCGGAAGCATAGGACTTAAAGGAACGGAACACCGATACACATTCCTCATTCCGGCATTTTTCGGTCAGTTCTGGAATATCTAACATTCCCGTATGGTCATTGATGGCAAGGTCAAGGCGTTTCATCACACCACCGTCCACCAGAGCGTCCATAAGGAAATCATACCAGCTCCGTTCCTGTGCCAGCAGATAACTTTCAAACTGGCGACAGCCTTTTCCTTTCAGTTCCAGCAGGACACCTTTTTCTTCATCGGGAGAAGTATATACGAAAATATCTCCGATGTAGTAGTGTTCTGTATAACTGTAATGCCCGAAGTCCTCATGTATCATGTACTGAATATTGAGCTGTAAAATATCTTTGATGATGTGTCCAATATCCAGTGTCGGAAACCGTATCCTCACATAATCAAACAGCATGGTAAGCGGTGCTTCTGGATTGAATTTTTCCAGAGCTTCCAAAAGTTTTACTTTCATTTCTTCTGTGACCGCCACCTTGCCGGATTCGATACGGCTTAAATGTTCACGGCTGATTCCAGCCATGACCGCAAGTTTCGTCTGGGATACACCGTACTGCAAACGTCTGTCTGCAAAATCCTGTATCCACTCTGTATCATTCAGCGTGATACCCCCTTTACGAAAAAACTGTGACATTTTTAATCCGATGTCACAGCAGTAAAAAAAGCTACCAAACGTTTGATTTTAGCCAAGAATCGGTAACTTTTGTGTATGTTTCCTTGTGATTTGTGCCCCTCTGTTAGATACCGAGGGGCTTGATATATGCTGGCGTGGCTACCGCCACACCAGCAAGGCTAGTCCGTACCTGTGGCTTTCGCTTCGCACGCCACCTGTCCGTCCTGCCTTATGTGTGCAAGTCCCCCAATCGTACCCAAGAAATCATAGCCTTTGGGTACAAGGGGAGTATAAAATTCAGATATGACACTTGTTCCCACATCACAGTATCCACGTCCTTTGATTCGCTTCTGGAAGAACTGTTTTTTTACATCACTTCCAAAGAGCATACCGTAGCCGAGTTCACTCATGCGACCAAGTCCCACACGGAAATTGAAGTTGTCTCTGATACCGTCCCCGAAATACTTTGCGTCTGGACGCTGGCAAGCCACAATCAGAAAGTATCCAGCCTGCCTGCCGAGCATGACGATTTTCTTTAGCTGGCTTAACAGGGCGGTGCTTTCTTTTGTTGTGAGCATTTCTAGGAAAGCCACGTATTCATCAAAGATAAGGAACTTTGGAGCAAGCCCCAGATAGGCATAGTTTTCCCCTGTACGGTAGTTCGGGTGCAGTTTCATTTCTTCCGAGCGTGTGACCATGCCCTCATAAAAGGCATTGACGCAGTCAATCATATCGTCTTTCGTGTGGTAGACATTTTCCATGACCATTCCCAAGTCTGCAAGGTCAGCGTTCTTCGGGTCAAGAATGTATAAATCCGCATTGGTTCTAAGCAGGGCTTCAATGATGGTCAGCAGAAAATAGGTCTTTCCACCACCTGTACCACCGCAGATAAGGGCATGGGGGAGTGAATCATATTTCCATACCAGATTTTTCATTAACCGCAGACCGCCGTTTTCTGCAATCATTTCATCAATCGAAATACGGTTCGCTATCATATCATAGAGCAGGGTGTATTCGATGTATCCGTCATGCAGTGTTTTGTCGGTAAGTTCACAGTACAGCCCCGATTCCAATTTATCCTCTAAGGACAGGAGCTGTTCTTGATATTTTCCCATTGTGATTTCACACAGAATATGCAACAAACCATTGTCCATCTGGTAGTAGATTTTTGGAAACCACACGATTTTTTCTCTTGATCTGCTTTGCAGGTCAGTGAAAAAACCGCTGTCTTTGGTGTTTTCCGCTTCATACCATTTATTTTCCAGCACCATACGAGCCAGTTTTTGTCGGTGGAGCAACCGCTTGATACGGTCATATCCATAACGGTAGTAGAGAAAAGCGACCAATGCACAAACACCAGTCGTTATCAGAACCGTAATGGAATTGTAGGCAGTCCAAGTAATTCCGGCATGGAGCAGGTTAAAATCTTTCCAGTCTATAACAAAGAGCTGTCGCAGATTCAGTAGCAGGAACACCGCAACGAACAAAAGCAACAGCCAACCGATACAGAAGTGATAGACCAGCGATTTGTCACTGGCACGAATCCTGTTACCTTTCTTTTTCCACGTCATACGCTAACACCTCTTATTTCTTCGGCGGTTGCTGTGGAGCATTGTTCTGTGGATTTCCGGCATGAGTGCCTTTGTTCTTCAAAACAATATCGTCTGCTTTTACATACCAGTCCACATCTGCACCACGGTAATTTGCATTGGCTACCGTATCTGCAACAGGATTGATAAGTTCCACTTCGGCGTTGTAGTCATAGTCCTTTAAGGGAACAGTCGCCGGAACGGATACCTGTATCATGCGTCCCTGTGTGTTGCACTTCAAATCGTAAGTACGCTCCTTGATTTCTTCACTGACCGTTCCATCTTCATTCTGTACATGAACCTCACGGCGTAATGCGGAGAACTTCAACACTCCGAAAGTCTTTTCTTTATCAATGACGATTCCATTTGCTAATCTCATAATCTGAATACCCCCTTATTTACTTTCTGCTGGTAACATATCGTCTGCAAGCAGGATATAATTGACAAATCCACGTTCCCCGATTTTATAACCATCGGTAGTGATTCGTGGGTTGATAAGTTTTACTTTCTGTTCCGGCGAAAAATGTTTTTCACCAGCTTTGGCAGGAAGCACAACGACAACATCATCAGCTCTCTGCACATCGGAATACAGGTTGTAGCTTCTGGTAATGACAGCCATACGCCCGTTGATTCTCTGCTGTTCCGTAGTATTTTCTCCGGCAAACTCCAAGTTTCCGAATGTCTTTTCCATATTTGGTACGACAAATCTTAATTCCATGATAATTGACCTCTTTTCTTTCTATATATAAGTTCTTTCTTGCTGTACTTTGTGGGGAGCTACACTCCCCACGCCCCTAGTGGACTTCACGCCCCCGTAAATCAGAGCTTCACGGGAGCGTGAAGTTGCAAAAAGGGTGGCGACCTTGAACGCTCCACCAACCGCTACATTACCGCCTTATGATTTCTTTCTACGGCGTTTGAAGTAAAGCATACCGCCAAGCCCTACGCAGGAAAGACCGAGCATGGCAAGATAAGCATAGATATTGGTATTATCGCCTGTTTTTGGGCTGTCACTTGTCTTAGTAACCATAGATGGTGTATCCGGCGTGTCGGTATCCTTTGGTGTGTCTGGGACTTCCGGCACTTCCTTGATTGTCACAGTCTGTCCATCGTCTGTGATGTCCTTATGTTCTGTCACTTTCTTTGGTTCGTCTGGATTGGTCATATCGTATAATTCCTCAAATGTGACAAGGCTCTTGCCACCAAGAGAAGAACCATCAAAAGTAAATGCAATCTCAACTGTCATTTTTTCATTGTCGGCTGTAAACTCATAATCATTGGATACTTTCTTTCCATCAATCAGAAGTTCTGCATTTTCCTCTTTTAACATCTGCCAGCCGGAAAGTTTGTATTTTGTTCCAACTTCCAGCCCATCTAATGTGACTTTATCCACAATCGTTACATCTTTTCCGGCTTCGATTTCTTTCTTGCCGTTCTTGTCCGTAGCGGTCGTATGGATTTTGATGATACGTTCTGTGATAAGAACAGTCTGTCCATCATCGTTGATGTCTTTATGTTCGGCAACCTTGACAGGCTCTTTCGGATTGCTTATATCGTACAATTCCTCAAAAGTAACAAGGTTCTGACCGCCAAGAGCTGAACCGTCAAAACTGTAAGTAATCTCAACCGTCATTTTTTCACTGTCAGCAGTGAAAGTATAATTACTGTCTACACGTTTCCCGTCAATCAGAAGTTCGGTGTTTTCTTCCTTTAACATCTGCCAGCCGAAAAGTTTATATTTTGTTCCAGCTTCCAAGCCATCAAGTGTGACTTTGTCCACGATCTTGATGTCCTTTCCGGCAACAATCATTTTTTCGCCTGTTTTCTTGTCGGTCGCTGTGGTATGGATTGTGATTTCTTTTTCGTATTCATCAGTAAGTGTCCCTAAATCTACGGTCACTTTATTTCTGGATACGACCACCTCAAAAGCTGGAATCAGCTTAAATCTGGCGTTGGAATCACACTTTAATTCCTCAATCACATAGGTATCATAGAGTAATGCACCTTTGCTGTCGTCTGGTTCAGATGTACCAAACCATACACCGTCCTCACTGGATTTTCCGGCATTGGTATTGACCTTGTGGGAAGCCCAGCTTGAAGCAGTGGAGAACTGACCGTTTTTGTCAGTAACTACGATGTGGGATTCTCCCGTTGTCTTGCTTGTGATTCTGAACGGAACACCTGCAAGGCGTTTGTGTGTACCTGCACCGATTTTTACACCCTCAATATCGCCACGTTTAATCTGGTTGTAGACAGAGTGGGATTTATCGGTCAAGTCCACGATTTTTCCATCTTCCGTGATAGAAAAGTCGATTGCTTTTGCACCGTCTGTTAAGTAGCCCTCTGGTGCTTTGCTTTCTTCTAATCTGTAATTTCCGTAAGGGAGTAAATCAGCAGAAGTAGAAGCAATTCCATCAATGCCTGTCTGAATCTTCTTGACAGTTTCATTCTTGTTGTATAGTTTTCCCTCAACCAGTACAGGACTGTCATTTAAGGAAATGATATTAAATTCTGTGTACTGTAAGGTTGCACTTCCTTGTGCTTTGGTATCCTTTGTTTCAAGGTCACGTTTCTGGATTTTTACACCGCCACGGATAACCTTGTCAGATACGGAATACTGGTTGCTTCCAGAAAGTACGGCAAGTTCGCCATCTTCGGAAATCTGTGTAAGGTATGTTCCCTTAATCTGTTCAGAACTTCCGTCAGCCTGCATATATGCACCATCTAATAAGTAGCCGTTTGGTGCTTTCGTTTCTGTGACAGTGAGTGTACCAAGTGGCAGTACATTCTTACCGTCCTGTGTATAGAAGCTGTCGCCGGATACTTTGTAGCTGTCGGCAAGTCTGGATACATAATGGATAGTTCCGTCACTGTCTTTTTCGGCAACGGTTTTGGTTGTCCATGTACGGGTAGCCTTTGCAGGAAGATTGTCTGCATTGTAGTAACCGTCATAATAGCTCCATGTGAACTCTGCACCCTCTAAAGATGCATTTCCCTGTGGAGTGGATTTTCCTGTTTCCATGTCAATTTTGAATAAATCAATCAAAGTCTCTGTGACCTTTGGAGTGTCAGCAACAGTTAATGTCGCTGTTTTTCCAACTTCCACATTTAAGGCATGGACAGTAGAATCCAGCTTGTAACCCTTTGGAGCAGAAAGTTCTTTGATGTAAACTGTTCCGGCTTTTACCTCAACTTCTTTGGTATCGCCGTTTCCATCGGCAGTAAGTGTGGCAAGCTGGCTGTTACAGCCCTTATCAGAATAGACACCAAATGTCGCACCCTCAAAGGAATAGTTGGCATTTCCATCTGTGACCGTGGGATTGGAAGAAGTCTTTTTGACCTTTGCATTTTCCACATTTAACTTCGCCCAGAACTGTCCGATGTCCTGTCCTTCGCCAGTATAAATGTAACCGCCACATTCATAACGTCCCTTGTTTGCTTTCACAAATGCTTTCGCACCAGCGTACACTTCATTCTGTACCGCCTGTGAAATTTCATTATAGGAAGCTCTGACGTTATCGCACTGCCAGCCGAGCTGTTCACTCAATCTCTGCCAGACAACACACTGTTCCAGCAAGTATCCCTGTTTGTAATTCAAGTTCGTATGAGAAGCGGTATATTGCTTGACGTACTCTAAGGAAAGAGCAACGTCCGCAATTTGAACGCTACTCATACGGGTGCTTGCGTCAGAACGTGTTTTATATCCATTCTTAAAACTGGTATTGATGTCCACACAGTAGGCAGTTTCGCCCTCAACTTTCATGTGTCCCTCATTGAATGTAGATTTGATAGAATCGTCATTCATAACGTGTTCAATGTAGCCGACACGTTCTGCTGATTCTGTCCAGTATTGATTGCCGGAAGCATGAACCGCCGTCACTGGTAATGCCGTAAGAATGGTTGCAAAAGCAAGCGTTCCTGTCAGCAATCGCTTTACTAGCTTATTCATATTTTCTCTTTCTCCTTTCGGTTTTGGGTATGAAAAAAGACGCTCATTTATTGAACGTCTTTAACTAAATAGTCGATATTGAGATTTGGGATTGGGTACAAATCAGATAATTTTGATTGCACCTCATTGCATTAAAATTGCATTTTTTAATATTTTTATATGGTTTTATAGTTACTTATATTGCCTAAAAATGGCTTAAAATCAACGATTTTGCTTTATACTCCGCACTGTCTGTCTGGAGTTTGAGTAATAAAAATTTTCTGGAATCCCTTATAAACAGGGCATTTCAGGGCAGATAAAGTTCTGTTTGATAACAAAATGATAACACGAGAGATTTTGGCATTATTTATCCGAAATCTTGTGGTTATCAGGTAATATGTTTGAAACCAACAAAAAGGTCTTACTGAATTGAGTGAAATCAATTTGGTAAGGCCTTTTTCGTTGGTTTTTATTTGCAGTTTTTTGGATAATTATACCGCCACTGGTCATATTCTTCCTGAGTGATTTCTCCGGATTTTAGCTTTGCAGCTTGTTCCTGCCATGCATGGAACATATCAAACATAGAAAGGCAGGTGGTTCCTTTGGATTTGTCCAGCCGGAGGCAGAGTTCTCCGTCAATCTCACCAATATGAAGTCCGTAAAGGTCTTCTAATGTAAATAAGGTATGCATAAGTCCTACATAGCTGTCAATATCCGGGACAGCCAGTGCATGCGGAGAGACATCAAAAATATCAGCCAGTGCATTCAGATAGTTTTCTTTTGGACTGCGGGCACCTCAGCAGAGAACGAAGGATTGGCTTTACAAATCGTAGAATCCAGAGAAGACGTACAGCTTTTGAAGGAAAGTAAAGAACAGGCGCTTAGAGATAAAAAAGCCGCAGAAAAGCGTGCAGAAACAGCAGAAAAACAATTAAAAAGTCTGGAAGAACGCAGGGAACAGTTACAGCCGATTATGGATAATGTGAGTAAGGAAATAAAAGAATATGGAACAGTTAAAATGTTGTTACCGGAAGCTGGCACGTTGGAACGGGCAGCGACCTACCGGGACAAAAAAATCAAACCGCTGTTTCTTCAGATAAAAAATAAGGTTGCGGCAATGGCTGCGCAGGTTAAAGAACTTACAAAAGAGGTGGAAAATTGGAAGAGTATATATGTGAGTAGAAAGGGTGATCGAAAGGCTGCTCTTTACGAAGATGAAAATAAAAATTGCTGAAAAGGTATGAGTTTTGTAGTGTAAAACTCTTTTGACATTGTGTTTTCCGTTAAGTAAAATATCTTTGATAGACAGATAATGAAAAAATGATTATTCTTGGCTCAGATCAAGAGAACAAATTACTTGCGAAGGGAGGAAATTATATGGAGCTGAGTATACAGATAAAAAAATACCGAACAGAGCTTCATCTATCACAGGAGGAATTGGCAGAAAAGGTATATGTAACAAGACAGACAATTTCTAATTGGGAAAACGAAAAGAGTTATCCTGATATTCATAGCTTGTTACTTCTTAGTTCATTGTTTAATGTATCTCTCGATCAATTAATTAAAGGAGATATAGAGAAAATGAAAGAAATTATTAGCGAGCAAGAAATTAAAAAGTTTAATTATTATGGTTCCATCTATACAGTTCATTTGGCCGTGTTGATTATATCGGCAGTACCTTTGTTTATGTGGCTCGGAAGGTATGCGTATATTCCGTTTGGGATTTTATTTATTATTACAATGTACTGGGCGTTAAAGGTTGAAAAACTAAAAAAGAAAAATGATATACAAACCTATAAGGAAATTGTTGCATTTACGGAGGGAAAAAAATTGGATGAACTTCATAAGGCAGTTGAAGTGAGAAAACGTCCTTATCAAAATATATTAAAGGTTATTATCAGTGCGGGTGTTACAGCGATGATTTGCTTCTTAATTGGAGTACTGATGCACTTATTCTTGAATTAATTAAATTTAAGGATTTTTGATTTGTAGAATTATAAAATAGAGCATTTTTCTCGCAGATTTTAACTGGTAGTTAAGAAATCGAAGCCATAATTAAACGAAGGCTCAATTGTAAACACATATTAGAAATACTATAATGAGAATATAAACAGGAGGTAGGAACAATGCAAATTGGTGAGAAGATAAAAAACTATCGGAAAACTGCTGGATTAACACAAGAACAGGTGGCGGATTATTTGGACGTTTCTACTCCTGCGGTAAATAAATGGGAAAAAGGAAACACATATCCAGATATATCATTACTTCCGGCAATTGCTCGATTATTAAAAATTGATATGAATGAATTATTTTCATTTCGTGAAGAATTGACAGAAAAAGAGATTGGACAATTTGTGAATGAGCTTTCGGAAGTTTCATTGGATAGCTTTATAAAAGCTTTTGAGATGGGAAAAAATAAAATAAAGGAATATCCTCATTGTGATTCGTTGATTTATTCAATTGCTACTGTTTTAAATGCGGCGTTAACTTTATCCGATGTTGATGATGAGAAAAAGTTGGAATGCAATAATGTGATTGTTGAATGGCTGGAACGAACTGCTGAAAGTCCGAATGAAAAGGTAAGGCTTTCCAGTATTTTTATGCTTGCGGCGAAATATATACAAATGGAAAAATATAAAGAAGCAAATATCTTTTTGGATAAAATTCCAGATACTGTGATAGATGCCACAATTATGAAAACGAATGTACTAGCACACCAGGAAGGGACAGATATTGCAGCGTTCTTTTTAGAGGGAAAATTGATGCAGACAGTTACGAATATACAAAACTATCTGTATAAGTTGATAGAAATGGAAGAAGAAACCGGAAATCATTGTAAAGCAGAGGAGATTGCCGAAATCACAGAACATATGGTATCGTTATTTGGTCTGTGGGATTACGGTAAAGTAGTACCATATCTATTGATTGCCGTGTATCGAAAGGATGTAGAAAAATGTATTCAGTTGATAAAAGAAGTGCTGATGGAGTCACAGAAGCCATGGAAGATGGTGGAATCACCTTTATATTACAGATATGCGGATACAGTGCAGGGAAAGTCTTTTTCAGGTGTTGGAAATAATTTTGTTCGTGCATTAGCTACAGAAATTGAAAATAAAGAAGAGTATGAATTTTTGAAAGGAAATAAAGAATTGGAGGCAATTTTTTCTCAATATTTGAAATAGATTGCGATAAAAGTATATAGAAATGATAAAATAAAAGCTGTAAAAATCTACGTTGAATTTTACAGCTTTTTGTGTATAATAGAAGTAGAAGAAACAATTTAAAATCAAAGGAAGGAGCTGAAAGAATATGGCAAATATTTTACCAGTATCTGATTTGAGAAATTATAATGAAGTCCTGAAGAACTGTCATAAAGGAGAACCAGTATATCTGACTAAGAATGGCAGAGGACGTTTCGTTGTCATGGATATTGAAGATTATGAGCGTGACCGAGCAGAGAAAAAGCTTCTGATGAAGCTACAGGAAGCTGAAGAAGCAGTGAAAGACGGAGAAGGCTGGTTGGATCTGGATGAACTGAAAGCGCTTGTGGGGGAATAAGATGTTAAAACTGCGGATCAATCCGATTGTTGCAAAGGACTTGAAGAATATCCGGGATTACATTGCCGAAGATAACGAGGAATATGCCGCAAAAACCATAAAGGAAATTTATGGTAAATTTGAAAATCTCCAGATGTTTCCTGAAATGGGGTCGGATCTCTCCAAACGGGTCAGCTTTCGGACAGATTATAAATATGCGATATGGGAAGATTATGTTATTATGTACAAGGTCGGTAACGAATATGTAGAGATTTATCGTGTAGTTAACCGATATCAGGATATCACGAGAATCTTTGATTGATAACAGAGATGTGATAACAAATTGATAACACCGTTCAGTACAGACCGTGGACTTTGGACAGTGGAACACATATAAAACCAGATAGAACCATAATCCCTATACAAAAGTGTATAGTGATAAGATTTTATTTGCGAGTTTGAGTAGCTTGAAAAATCGCGGGAAAGCCCATAAATAAAGGCTTTGCGGGGCGGCGAAAAGACCAAATGGAGTGCAAATGGAGTTTAAAAATTATTTTTTTCTCTTATTTATATTCCAGATTCACCTGCAAATTTCGTGAAATCAGTTATTCTCATAAAATAAAATTAGAGTAAATATGAAGAACAGTTTGTTTTGATTGAAGTGATTTTCGTCAAGGCAGACTGTTTTTTTGTTGCCTGCATTTAGAAAACAGATACCACAGAATCCTGCGTGTTCACTGCGATGAAAGCAAATGTGTTCATTGTGGAAAATGTCTGCGTGTCTGCCCAATGAATGTGGAGGTCAATAAGGAATCCCGCAAACGAAAGAGAGGAACGGAGTGCATACTCTGTTATGAATGTACGAAGGTCTGTCCGACCAAAGCATTGCATTAAAAAATGGAATTGGAGATATAGCTGCAATGGCAAAGTCGAGTTTTGTACATACACCAAAAAATAAAAGATATAATTTGGAATGTAGATTATGATATACTGCAAACAAGATATAGTGCAAAATGTAACAGGAAGGAGTACGCACAGTGTCAGAGAAAAAGAAATTTACAGTATACGTCGGAAGTGTAGCACTATGCGTAGGTGTGGCAGTTCTGCTTCATTATGTGTCCTTTACCAATCCTTATCTGCAATCTATTTGTCACCTTTTAAGGCCTTTTATTTATATAGGACTTTATCTGGTATGGGCGATTTCTTTTCAAAAGAGAATTATCCAAAAGGAACCCCGTCGTTGTTTAATAATGATTGCAGTGATGATGGTTTTTTGGATGCTCGTTCGTATGTGTAAATTTGAAATACCGTATGAGATGCCGACAGCACTGCGCTACGCCTGGTATCTTTATTATATTCCTATGCTGTTACTCCCTACGGTCAGTCTTTATCTGGCATTTTATATACGGCAGCTGGAGAATTATAAATTACCGGAAAGACGGTGTCTGCTGTTTTTTCCGGCATTGTTTCTGATAGGGATTGTATTAACGAATGATCTGCACCAGTTAGTTTTTACTTTCCCGGAGGGAAGACTGGGGGAAGCAGCTTCCTATGAAGTAGGAGTCTATGGATATGGAGCAATGTATTATGCTATAGTCGCCTGGGATCTTGGATGTCTGCTGGTGGCACTTTTGATTATTCTATTAAGGTGTAGAAAAATTAAAAACAGGAAAATGCTTTGGATGCCTTTTGGTGCTTATGGTCTGTCGGTTGTCTATGGCATCGCCTATTATCTGAATCTGCCCTTCTGGAAAATATTTTCAAGCGATATGACAGCTGCATTATGCCTTCTGTTTGCTTTGATCATTGAAAGCTGCATCCAGTGCGGATTGATCCCTTCCAATACAGGATACGCACAATTATTTGCAGCATCTACAATTTCAGCACAGATTACAGATCAGAGTGGAAAATGCATTTATCAATCTCAGGATTCGGAATGTATTGCACCGGAAATCGTAAGGCAGGTAGTTCAATGTCCGATCATGTTAGAAAATGGGATCAGGCTGTCGGGAAAACCAATTTTGGGAGGCTATGTGTTGTGGAAGGAAAACCTGTCAGAATTACAGGAAATCGTAAGAGAGCTTGAAGATCGGAAGGAAGAATTAAAAGATGCGAATCTGATTGAGGAAGAAAATCTGAGAACAAAAAGAGAAGTAGAAAAACTTTCTGTGAAGAATCAGCTGTATGATAAAATACAGAAACAGACGGCAAGGCAGAGTAAACTTTTGACGGAATTCATTGAAGCATATTCTATGGAAGAAGATGAGAACAAAAGGGAAAAAATATTAGGGAAGATAGTTGTGATCGGAGCCTATATAAAAAGGCGTAGTAATCTTATTTTTATTGCGGAGCAGACAGTAAAATTTCCGATAAGAGAGTTGGAGTTATGTTTCAGGGAAACGATAAAGAATCTGGAATGGAATCATGTTGAGGCAGGTTTTTCCACCGCGTTAGAAGAAATACGAAGTGAAGATGCTATGCAGATTTATGATTTTTTTGAAGCAGTCATAGAGGAATCTTTGGAAGATCTGTCGGCATCTAATGTAAATCTGAAACGCAGAGAGGCGCGGATCATCATGTCTATGAGTGTGGAATGCAAAACAGATCTGCAGGAAATTGCAAGACGATATGGAGCTTATGCGGAGCAGGATTTTGACGGATCATGGCTGCTTTCTCTGATTTTGGGAGGAGGTGGCGGCAAATGATAAAAACATTTGAAAACTGTTCACCGGAGTATCAGATTACGATTGTTTGTTTTTTTATTTTTTTGACTTTGCTGTGTATGATTCTGGTTATTTATGAAGGAACAGGAAAAAGACAAAGAAAGATGTTGCTGCCGGACAGTGTATTGCTTATAGTTATTTTCCTTATAACAGCTGTCTTGTGTGTGTGGCAATGGGCGTTTTACGAAGAAGATTCCATGATATTATTTAAAATACCGTATGTGATTTTAATTGTTATAGGAATTGGTGTTTTTTTATATGTGGGATTGAAGATTTTTGGAATTTATAAGTACCGCAAGAGCTGCCTGAGGGAAAATGCAGTTCAGGAAAGTCTGGACAATTTGCCGAGTGGAATTGTTTTTTTGATGGGAACGGAATGCCTAAACTGATGAATCGAAAAATGTATCAAATTTGCCAGAATCTGGCGGGAAGAGATATACAGAATATTACAGAACTGGAGGAAGCACTGGGACATCCTCTGAAAGAGAATGTATTTTATGATGTTGATTTGAAAGTATACTGCTTTGCGGATGGAAGTGTGTGGAAATTTTCAGAGAAAGAGATTATTACGACAGCCGGAGATCATTTTTTTCAAGTTCTTGCTTCTGAAGTGTCGGAATTATATCGGAACAAAGTGTTGCTGAAGGAAGAAAATCAGAAACTTCAGGAAATGTCTGTGGCTATGAAAGAACTTTCTAAGAATGTAATAACGCTGACCAGAGAAGAAGAAATGTTATCTATGAAAATGAGAGTGCATGATAATCTGGGATATAGCGTCCTGGCGGCACAGCGGATGTTGCTGCGCGAATCGGAAGCAGACCGGGATGTTTTCCTTTCGCAATGGAAGCAGACATTAGACTTGCTGAATAAAGATAACGAGTCTGTGAAAGGCGAACAACTGCACAGGCAGGTGCAGGAAAGAGCGGAGATTTTGGGTGTGAAAATCATTTATACAGGAGAACAAGTCTGGGAATCTCATATTTTCGAACTGATGGATATAATACTTTTGGAGGCACTTTCCAACTGTGTCCGCCATGCAGGGGCAAGCGAACTGTATGTAAAATGCAGTAGTGGGGAACAAGAATGGATTATGGTGATTACAGATAATGGACAAACAACGGAGAAGGATGTCAAAGAAGGAGGATTATCCGGTATACGAAAAAGGGTGGAGCAATGTGGAGGTACATTGAGAATTTGTGCGGAGTCAAAATTTTCAATAATCGTTAAGATACCAAAGGAGGTGCGGAGATGATACGGGTACTAATCGTGGAAGACCAGCGTATGGCTCGGGAAGATATGGAAAATTATATTCAGTCCAGTGGGAGGTATTGTCTGGCGGCTTCTATCACAAACGCAGCTATGGCAGAAACCGTATGCAGACAGAGCAGGTGTGAACTTGTCTTGATGGATGTCTGTACGGAGAATGATGAGAGTGGTCTTGTGGCAGCGGAGAAGATTAAAAAGACAATGTCCCAGATAAAAGTAATTATCGTGACTTCTTTAGTAGAGTGCAGTTTTATTGACAGGGCGCGCAAAGCAGGAGTAGAAAGTTTTTGGTATAAAGATGCCGGTAAAGAAGAACTGTTGGAGGTTATGGATCGTACGATGAAAGGGGAGAACGTGTATCCGGATGCTCCGCCGGTTGTGATGATCGGAACGGCGAAAAGCTGTGATTTTACACCTGGAGAATTAGCAGTTCTGCGATTAGTGGTGGAAGGAGAATCCTATAAAAAAATTGCAGAGAGCTTGTGTATATCACCGGAAACTGTAAAATGGCATATCAAAAATATGTTGCAGAAAACGAATTTTGATTCCAAAACGAAATTGGCGGTAGCTGTTACAAAGAAAAATCTGATTATAAATGGATTTTAAAAATAGCATTTTACTACCCATATGGGGAGTGCTTAAGACTCTGAAAACCGATATCATATACTATGTAAAAGTGTCTCAATCCGATGGTTCTGTTCTTTGTTGAGATGTCAGATTGTTTATAAGACACTGTCTGGAAAGGAGATAAATAATATGAGATATATTATGAGAAGAATCTGCCTGTTCTTGGTAATGATTGCGGTTATAGTTTTTACAGGGTGTGGGCAGAAGAAAAAAGAAGATCCGGTAACCGTTACATTGTGGCATGTATATGGCGGACAGACAGAATCGCCATTAAACGATCTGATTGATGAATTTAATGAAACGATTGGAAAAGAGGAAAATATCCGAGTACAGGTTGGCAGTGTTACAAATACGAATACGATACATGAAAATGTACTGGCATCCGCATTTGGAGATCCGGGAGCCTCTAAACTGCCGGATATGTTTGTTTCCTATCCTAAAACAGTTCTGGCGATGCCGGATGATACGGAACTTGTAGATTATTATGATTATTTTACAGAAGAAGAACTGAACGAATTTATTCCGGCTTTTTTGGAAGAAGGTGTCATTCATGAAAGACTTTCCATTTTGCCGGTAGCAAAATCAACGGAAGTTATGTTTATCAATAAAACAGCATTTGATCGTTTCGCGAAAGAAACAGGAGCGAAGATGGAAGATTTAAAAACATGGGAAGGACTCTTCGCAATGGCAGAACAATATGCTGCATGGACAGATAACCAGACGCCGGACATTCCTGATGATGGAAAGAATTTTTTCGTTCATGATTATCATTTTAACTATTTTCAGGTAGGTGTAGAATCTCTGGGTGAAAATTTCTTTAAGGGAGAAAATCTGGCTTTCGGACCGGAATTTCAAACAGTATGGGAACCTTATGCAAAAGCGGCACTGTCCGGAGGAGTATGGCTTCGCAGCGGTTATGCAACGGAACCTTTGCGAACGGGAGATTCGATTGTATCGGTGGCTTCGTCAGCCAGTGTGTTATATTATTCTGACAAAGTTACTTATGCGGATAACACATCGGAAAAAATAGAGATTGTTTCCATGCCATGTCCCGTATTTGCCAGGGGGGAAACGATGGTCATGCAGCGAGGTGCCGGCATTTGTACGGTGAAATCTACACCGGAAAAAGAAAAGGCCTGTATTACGTTTCTTAAATGGCTGACGGAGGCCCAAAAGAATGTGGAATTTGTGACCAGTCTTGGATATATGCCGGTAAAGCAGGAAGCTTTCGATGTTTACCTTCCGGAGGCGATCGAGAAGTTAAGTGATCCGATGTATGTATCCCTGTATCAGGCTTTTTTAAAGACGCAGGAGAACTATACATTTTATACTGCTCCGAAATTGGATTCCTATCTGGATCTGGAAACAAAGTTTGAAGAACTTATCAGGCAAATCTTGTCAGTAAAGCGGTTGGAGTGGCTGGAAGACCCGGAAGATATGGATAAACTTGTTTCAGAGACATTAGAGGATTTCAAAGCAACATACACACAATAATGTCTGCCGGATCGGCAAAAAGAGGTGGCTGACATATGGGAGAAAAGAAAATAAATTTTTGGAAGATTATAAAAGGAATAAAGAGACAAAGCATCCGTATGCAGCAAAGACTGATTGTTTATTGGTGCGTGGTGATTTTAACACTTTTTTTAGTGACAGTTCTATTACTCAGTATTTTGGGAGTCCTTCCGGGAATGGATTTTAAAGTACGGGAAATGTTGTCTGCCCAGCAGAAAAATACGTTGTCAACTATGACAGAGCAGACTGATATTATGATGGCGAGAAGTATTTCTTTATCGGAAGACATTACAAAAGAATTGAATCAATGCCTGACAGCCAATGGAAAGACATTTTCAGATTTGAATGATAATCCTCAGTTGATTATGGATTTGGAGGCTGCGTTGTATCCCTCCTTGAAATCGGCATTGGACGTGAAGTATTGCAGTGGAGTTTTTGTTGTATTGGATGCAACGGTAAATACGAAGACGGAATATGCAGATACATCACGCATGGGAATCTACCTGCGCCTGTCTGATTTAAAGGCAGTAAATACAAGCAAACAGCACGTAGTTTTTTTCAGGGGAAATGCTGATATTGCAAGAGCAGAGCAGGTACAGCTCCATAACCGTTGGAATTTAGAATTTGATACGTCCGCATTGTCGGGGTATGAACAGATTATGCAGTTTGATGGAAACCGGCTGGTAGAGAGCTGCCTGTGGACAGACCGGCTGGAGCTGAGTGATACATGGGAGGATGTGCAGCTTTTATATGTCCCGGTTTTAGACAGTACCGGAAAAGTACGCGGTTTGTGCGGTATGGAGATGAGTAATCTGTATTTCAGGCTGTCTTATCCTATGGTGGAAGGTTCCTGTGGGAATATAGTGACAGTACTGGCTCCTGTGGACAAAAAAGGAAACATCTATCTGGATAAGGCGATGTTCGGAGATACAAAAGAAACGTATCTTTCACCATCAGGAACGATGACAGTGAAGAAAGGAAAATATTATAATACATATTCTACTGCTTTCGGGAATTATATAGGCAGGCATGAACTGCTTGGATTGAAGAGTTGTAATGGTATGCCGCTTGCGGTACTGACATTAATATCAGAAGCGAATTATGAAAAATTAACAGCGGACAATCGAAGGGACTGGATCATCGGTACGTTGTTGTTCCTGATTTTATTATTGGTTGTTTCTGTCGGTATGTCCCATCGTTTTGTGAAGCCGATTCTTCGGAGTTTAAAAGCACTGCAGGAGGATACGCTGACGGACGAAAACTTATCAGGCATTTCAGAAGTGGATGCACTGGTTGATTTTATGCAGAAAAAAAGGAATACGGAGAAACTGGAAAATGGAGGCATTCCTCCGAATATAGAAGAAATGCTCAAGGCGTTTGCTTTGCGTGTGGAAACTCTGACTCCGTCAGAGAGGATGGTTCTTCAGTATTATGTTGATGGATATACGATACAGGAGATTGCTTCATTGCTTTATATCAGTATTGGAACAGCAAGAAAGCATAATACAAATATGAATCGAAAACTGGGGATAACTGTCAGAGAGGAATTAATGCTGTATATTGAGTTATTTCGAAAATGCGATCAGTTAGATAAGCTGACATATAGCAGAACTGAGTAAACGAAAAAGAGTCTTTACAGCAATGTCATGATGCCAGGGTCAAAAGCCCCAAAATAGAACCTTGAAAATTTAATATTTT